>JBBQHN010000008.1:0-29975 GCA_038324015.1 Candidatus Limnocylindria bacterium
GTACTGGGCCCGGGGCGAGCGAGACTTCCGCGCATACGCGAAGGCCTACGCCCACGACGACGGCGTCATCTGGGACAGCGCCGTGGCGACGCTGCTCCGCCTCCAGGAGGCGACCGGCGTCCGGCTGCACCTTCTGCACACCCAGACGAAGCGGGTCGTCGAGATGCTCCGCGCAGCCAAGGCCGCTGGCCACGCCGTCACGTCCGAGGTCAACCCGTGGTGCTTCTGGCTCGACAACGACTGGGCCAACATCGAACGGCTCGGGTCGTACGCGCTGTCCTACTACGTTGCGCCGCATCACTCGGCAGCCGTCTACGAGGGCTTCAAGGACGGGACCGTCGACATCATGGCCACCGACCACGCCCCGCACCTCCGCGAGGAGAAGGAGCCCGGCTGGACCGATGGCTGGAAGGCCCACACCGGCACACCCTCGGAGCAGTACTACCTCTCGCTCCTCCTGACCGATGTCGCGGCGGGCAAGCTCACCTACGAGCGCGTCGCCGACGCGACCGCGACGCGGCCGGCGAAGATCTTCGGCCTCTACCCCACGAAGGGCGCGATCCGGGTCGGCGCGGACGCCGACATCGTCCTGGTCGATCCCAAGAAGCACAAGACCATCACCGATGAGGACGTGCTCAGCAAGTGCGGCTGGACCCCCTACGCCGGCATGAAGGTGCAGGGCGTGCCGGTATTCACATTCCTCCGCGGCGAGGCGATCCTCGATGACGGCACGCTCAATCTGAAGGACGGCTTCGGAAAGCAGGCGGTACGCGCATGATCAAGCTCGGATACAAGGCCTCGGCGGAGCAGTTCGCGCCACGCGCGCTCCTCGACTTCTCGATCGCGGCCGAGGCCAAGGGTTTCGACAGCGTCGTGGTGAGCGATCACTTCCAGCCGTGGCGCCACACCGATGGCCACGCGCCGTTCTCGTTCGCCTGGCTCGCCGCCCTCGGCGAGCACACGAAGCGCGTGACGCTCGGCACGAGCGTCGTGACGCCGACCTTCCGCTACAACCCCGCCGTCGTCGCCCAGGCGATGGCGACGCTTGCCGCACTCAGTCCCGATCGCGTCATGCTCGGTGTCGGGACCGGTGAGTCGCTGAATGAGGTGCCGGTGCTCGGCATCGAGTGGCCCGACTTCAAGGAGCGCTTCGGCCGGCTGAAGGAAGCGATCGAGATCATGCGCAAGCTGTGGACCGAGGAGCGGGTCACGTTCGACGGCGAGTACTTCCACCTGCGCAACGCGACCGTCTACGACCGTCCGGAGCGCCCGATCCCCCTCTTCGTCGCCGCCTCCGGCGAATCCGCGGCCCGCCTCGCGGGCCGGGTCGCCGACGGCTTCATCTGCACGAGCGGCAAAGGCGCGGACCTCTACACCGGTACGCTCCTGCCGGCGGTCGCGGAGGCCGCCGCGAAGGCAAAGCGCGACGGGGCGAAGATCGAGAAGATGATCGAGATGAAGGTCTCCTTCGACACCGACAAGCAGCGCGCGCTCGAGGACACCCGGCACTGGGCAGCACTGGCGCTGCCGGCGGAGGACAAGCACGGCGTGGAGGATCCGCTCGAGATGGAGCGGCGCTCGACGGCGCTGCCGATCGAGAAGATCGCCAGCCGCTGGCTCGTCTCGAACGATCCCGAGGAGCACGTCGAGCAGATCGCGACGTATGTCGGATATGGATTCGATCACCTCGTGTTCCACGCGCCTGGTCCCGACCAAATGCGGTTCCTCGATCTGTACAGCACCGAGATCCTTCCGCGGCTCCGGAAGCGGTTCGCCTGAGCGACCGGCCGGCGATCCGCATCTTCGCGACGGCCGACGAGCTCGCGCGCGCGGCGGCCGGCGAGATCGCCGCCGCGATCAACGGGAGCGACGCGCTCCGCTTCGCCCTCACCGGTGGCACGACGCCACGCGCCTGCTACACGTATCTCGCGGGGATGGAGCTTCCCTGGGGCCGCGTCACGATCTTCTTCGGCGACGAGCGCTGCGTGCCGCCGCTCGACGCGGAGAGCAATTTCGCGATGGCCCAGCAGGCTCTGCTGCGGCACGCCGCCCCGGCATCGGTGCACCGGATGGCCGGCGAGCTCGGGCCGGAGGCGGCCGCGGCGCGCTATGAGCCGCTCGTCGCCGCCGCCCCGCTCGATCTCGTGCTCCTCGGCATCGGTCCGGACGGACACACGGCATCGCTGTTCCCGGGAAACGCGGCGCTCGCTGCGACGACGCACGTCGCACCGGTCTTCGGCTCGCCGAAGCCTCCGCCGGAACGCGTGACGCTCACCCTCCGGACCCTGCGCGAGGCAAAGCGCGTCATCGTGCTCGTATCCGGGAACGACAAGGCGGAAGCGGTCCGGCGCGCGTTCGCCGGCGAGGTACCCGCCGGGATGATCCCCGGCAGTGAATGGCTCGTGACGCGCGACGCGGCTCCGGAGGGAGCGGGGCACTAGCGCCTCGGCCCTTCCGCTAATCGGTCGCTTGCAGCGCGCTCCAGACCCGCTCGGCGGTGATCGGGAGGCTGTTGATCCGCGCGCCGCTGGCGTCGGCCACGGCGTTCGCCACCGCAGCCGGGACGCCCGGATTCAGCAGCTCGCCGGACGAGCGCGAGCCGTACGGTCCGGCGCCGTGGTGATCGCTCAGATGGACGATCTTGAGCGGTGGTACGTCCGCGATGGTCAGCAGCTTGTAGTCGCCCAGGTTCGCGGCACGCACGCGCCCGTCCTCGAGTGCCAGGTCCTCGGTCAGGGCCATACCGAGGCCGTAGACCCATCCACCCTCGAGCTGGCCGCGCAGCAGAACGGGATTGATGACCTGGCCGACGTCAACGATCGCGACCGCCCGCAGCACGCGGACGGTTCCGGTCTCGCGATCGACCGCGACCTCGACGGCATGCGCGCACGCCCCGTGATCGGACGCCGTGGCGTCGAACTTCGCGGACACCGCGATCGACTCGCCCGGTCCGAGCGACGCGGCCGCCTCGACGACGCCCTTGCCCTCGAGCTTCGCCTGGAGCGCCTGCGCCGCGGCAAGAGCCGCGCCGCCGTGCACCGGCGTGACGCGGCTTCCCCCGATGCCCGGATCCTTTGGGCTGTCTGTCGAAAGGCGGCGCACACGGACGACCTTCGGGTCGATCCCGAGGGTCGCCGCGACGATCCGCTGGATGAGCGTGTGCTGGCCGCCGCCCTGCTCACCGACGCCGGTCGTGACCTCGATGGTGCCGTCGCGGTCGAGCCGCACGGAGATCGTCGCCGAGCCTGTCCCGACGTGTCGGACACCCAGCGCGAAGCCGATACCCCGACCAGGCTCACGCGGGCGGTCCGCGCCGATCTCCTTCGCCGCCCGGTCCAGGAGTGCAGGCAGGTTCGGTCCGTGCCACGGCGCGCCGCTGGTGACCGGATCGCCGGTCCGTGACGCGTTGCGGCGCCGCAGCTCGAGCGGGTCGATGCCAAGCTCGCGGGCGATGATGTCGAGATGTGATTCGGACGCGAACACGTTCTGCGGCTGCCCGGGCGCGCGCATGTGACCGCCCGGCACCTGGTTCGTGTACACGACCGCGGCCAGATGACGCGACGCCGGGACGCGGTAGCCCTCGAGCGTCTGAACCCCACCCTCGACCATGAGCCGCGGCGTCGGCTTCCCCGCAGCGTACGCGCCGCCGTCGAAGAGCGCGTGCGATTCGTGGGCGACGATGCGGCCGGTGGCATCGACGCCGGTCCGAAGGCGGATCCGCGAAGCGTGCCGCGGATTCATCGCAGTGAGCTCGTCGGCCATGCGCGTGATCGCGCGGACCGGCTTCCCGGTCAGCTTCGCGAGGAAGTAAAGGACGTACTCGTCGGTCGAGAGGCCCTTGCCTCCGAAGTCACCGCCGATCGGGCCGTTGTCCACCACGATGCGATCCGGCTCGAGGCCGAGCCCGGCCGCCATTTGATCACGGAGCGTGAATGGCGCCTTGTTCGTCGAGACGACGTGCACGCGGTCGTCCTCGATCCAGACGACCGCGGCGTGGGGCTCGAGGGCGAGCTGATGGACCCGCGGCGTCGTGAACTCGTGCTCGAATACGCGGACGGCTGTCGCGAAGGCCGCCTCGACATCCCCGCCATGCGCTTCCGCGACATAGCCCTGGTGATTCGGGTGCGGACCGTGCGGTCGCGGACCCCGTCCCTCGAGGAACCGGTAGCTCGCACTGTCCGGATGCAGAGCGGGCGCGTCCGGGCGGAGCGCCGCATCCATATCGAGCAGCGCCGGTAGCTCCTCGTAGTCGACATCGATAAGGCGGACCGCTTCCTCCGCGATGGCCCGGGTGTCGGCCGCGACGGCGGCGACACGATCGCCGATGAACAGCACCCGATCCCAGCAGAGGACCGGCCAGTCCTGCAGCCTGCGGCCAAGGCGCGCGCCGCCGACGTCGGCACCGGTGATGACCGCGCGCACGCCGGGGAGCGCGCGGGCTCGCGCGGTGTCCACCGAGCGGATGCGCGCGTGTGAGTACGGGCTGCGGACGAACGCCGATTCGAGGGCGCCGGGGAACCGGACGTCGCCCGTGTACTTCGTGGTGCCAGTTGTCTTGTCCTCGCCGTCGAGGCGCCGCTCGGGGGTACTGAAAAGATCGTGCGCGTTCATGACGCCGTCACGGTGGCGCGCAGGCACTCCGCGAATCCGGCGAGCACCTTGTCGGCCTGGCGCGCAATGAGCGGCTGTCCGAGCTCACCGATGCGGCCGAGGATCGCGACATCGCTGGACACTCGAAGCTGGGTCGGTGCGTCACCGGTCACCGCGACGTCGACGAAGGCACGCACCGCGCCGCCGATCCGCTGATCCGCCGCGTCCGCGCGCAGCCGCGCCGTGCCCGCGGCGTCGTCGCGTGTTTCGATCGTCACGGTCCCGGCGAGCGACAGCTTCACCGGCCCGACGCGGACCTCGAGGGTCCCCGTCACGACGTCCCCGTGAGCAGCGATGCCCGTGGTCCCGGGCACACACGCCGCGGCGACCGGGAGGTCCATCAAGACGGCCCAAACGCGCGCGCGCGGCGCGGCGAGCGACACGGTGTGCTCGAGCTTCAAGCGACCTCGCGTAACGCGCGCCCGGTCCACACACCGGCCATCGCGCGCTTGTAGGCGGCGCTCCCGCGCAGGTCAGGGATCGGATCGGTCGCGGCGGCAGCCAGCGCTGCGGCATCCTTGATGGCGGCGTCGTCCACGCGGCGCCCGAGGAGCGCCTGCTCGGCGTCGCGTGCGCGGAGCGGGACCGGCCCCACCCCGCCGAGCGCGATCCGCGCGTGCGTGCAGGCACCGCCGGCGTCAGTCGCGATGACGGCCGCCACCGAGACGGTAGCGTAGTCATCACGTGTGTTCGGCAGGAATTTCTTGTAGATCGCGCGCGCGCCCGCCGGCAGCTCGGGAAGCTCGATCCGCACGAGCAGCTCGTCGGGCTCGAGCGACGTCTCGAACACGTCGACGAAGAGCTCATCCAGCGGGATGCGCCGCTCGCGCGCGCTCGATCGGACCACGGCCGTCGCGTCGAGCGCGAGGAAGGTCACGGGCGGGTCCTGCGCGGGATCGGCATGGATCAGGTTCCCGCCGACCGTGGCCTGCTCGCGGATGCGCACCGTCGCGATGGCCGCGAACGTGGCCGCGAGCGCCGGCGCGAACGAGCGGACCGCAGCGTCTCGGCCGATGGCGCCGTGCGTCGCGAGCGCGCCCAGCCGGAGGCCGCCCGCCGTATCGATCGCGCGCAGGTCGGTGAGGCGGCGCAGCCCGAGCACCCGTGCCGGCCGCACCAGATCCTGCTTCATGAGAATGACGAGCGACGTGCCGCCCGCCATGACGACGGTGTCGTCAGGATCCCCCGCCAGAATCGCAAGCGCCTCGTCGAGCGAATCGGGCTCGACGTAGTCGAACGGTCTCACTGCTTCTGCGCAGCGGCGATCGCACGCGCGATCCCGTAGTAGCCGGTGCAGCGGCAGAGGTTCCCCATCATCCAGTCGCTGACCTCAGCCGAAGTCGCGTTCGGCTGGTCGCGAAGGAGCGCGGCCGCCGCCATGAGCTGGCCCGAGGTGCAGATCCCGCACTGGAAACCACCTTCGCCGATGAAGGCGTCCTGCAGCGGCGACGGATGACCGGCCTGGGCGAGCCCTTCGACCGTCGTCAGCGCAGTGCCATCGACCTGGGTCGCGAGCAGCAGGCACGCGGACATCGGCGCGCCGTCGACCTGCACGGTGCACAACCCGCAGACGCCGACAGAGCAGCCGTCCTTCGTGCCCGTCTTCCCAAGGTCATCGCGCAGGAGGTCGAGCAGCAGTCGCTCCGCGGGAACGGTTCGCTCCACAGGCGCGCCGTTGAGCGTGAAACGGACGCGGTGCTCGCTCATGCCCAGACCATAAGAGAAAGGCGGCTAAGCTTCCGGACCTGTGCGCGTTGCGTCAAGAGGGTCATACCGCTGCGAGGAAGTCCCTGACGAGCCCCGTGACGAGCGCCTCCGTACCCCGCGCGTTGTGGGGGCTGTGACCGCCGCCGTCGATCAGCTCGATCCGCGCGGACGGCACCTCGCGGCGGATGCGGTCGAGCTCCCCCGGCTCGGTGCGCGGATCGTCGGAGCCGTGCACGACCAGCATCGGGACGCGAAGCTCCTGGAGGCGCCGGTCGTAAAGATCATCGTCGGGCGTCGCCGCGATATCGAGCCACGCGACGCCGTCGGCGCGCATGATCGTGCGCCAGTAGTCCTCGCCGTGCTCGGCCGCGAGCTTCTGCGTGACGCGTTGACCGAACGCATCGGGGTCGTTCGCCATCCGGAGGAAGAACTCCCGCGAGCGCGGCTTTGGCCGGTCGAGGTGGATCGATTCCACAATGATGCCTGCGTAGCGCCGCGGTGACCGAAGCGCGAGCAGGGTGGCGATGACCGCGCCGTCACTGTGACCCCAGAGGACCGGCGTCTCGATGGTCAGCTTTTCCAGCAGGGCCTCGGTCTCGATGGCCGCCGCCTCGTGGAACCGGGGCGGCAATGCCGCGATGTGCGGCGATCGGCCGTATCCGGTGCGGTCGGGGATGATGAAGGTCCGGTCGAGCGTCGCGATCGCATCGTCGTACGGGTAATAGCCGTAGCCCCAGCCACCATGCAGGATCACGAGGGGCGCACCGCTCCCGCCGACGCGGTAGTGAAGCTCGATCGATCGCGCGCCCGGCAGCAATGGTGAGGACTCGATCGTCTCCATGCGGGAGACGAGCGTTGTCAGCTACTTGCCCTTGTACGCCGGCGTGCGCTTCTCGCTGAACGCCGTCACGCCCTCGCGCGCGTCCTCCGACGCGAAGAGCCGGCCGACCGCCTCGTGCTCGTAGAGCATGCCGTCCTGGAACGTCATGCCGCCGCCGAGCACCGTCGCGAGCTTGATCTTCCCCATCGCGAGCGTCGGTCCGGTCGCCATCTTCGCGGCGTACTCGTGCGTCTTGTCCTGGAGCTCGGCCGCCGGGTACAGCTCGTCGACAATGCCGAGCTCCTTCGCCTGCGCCGGCGGGACGGCGGCACCACGGAGCATGAGGTCGAGCGCCTTCTGGCGGCCGATCAGGCGCGGAAGCCGCTGCGTGCCCCCGGTGCCGGGAAGAACGCCGAGCGTCACCTCGGGCAGCCCGATGCTGTACGTCCCCTCCGCCGCGAACCGGAAGTCGCAGCACATCGCGATCTCGAGGCCGCCGCCGAGGCAGTGGCCGTTGATCGCCGCGATGACGACCTTCGGCGTGCGCTCGAACTTGGACATGATCTCGTTCGCGTGGATGACGAACGCCGCCTGATAGTCGGCGTCGGTCGCGGCGAACATCTTCACGTCGGCCCCGGCGGAGAAGAACTTCTCCGACGCGCTGCGCACGACGATCGACTTCACCGCCGCGGCGAATCGGGCCTCGTCGATCGCGAGCGACAGGTCGTCCAGGAACGCCTTGTCGTACGAGTTAGCAGGCGGCCGATCCAGCACGATGTGCCCGACAGCGTCCCGTATCTCCAGCCGTACGACGGACATCACGACCTCCTGCTCAGTGTGTGGGTTTTCCGGCACAATCTAAACACCGAAGAGGCGCTCGTCGCGCTCACTCAGCTTGTGGGGGTCTTTCGATGGCACAGATGTACATCAATGGCGAGCTCGTCGACGCGAAGAGCGGCAAGACGATCGAGGTCAAGAATCCCGCGAACGGATCGGTCGTCGGCTCCGTGCCGCGCGGCGGTGTGGACGAGGTCAACGCAGCGGTCGAGGCCGCGGCGAAGGCCCTGCCCGCCTGGACCGCGCTCGCGCCGACAAAGCGCGCGGCGATCCTGCACGCGGCGGCGGAAAAGATGAAGGCCGCAGTCCCCGAGATCGCGAAGCTCCTCTCCCAGGAACAGGGCAAACCGCTCGCGCACGCCATGCTCGAGGCGTCGAGGGTGCAGGAGAACCTCGAGTACTACGCCGGTCTCGCGGACAAGATCCGTGGCGACTACGTGCCGCTGGACGACCCCACGAAGTTCGGCCTCACCATCCGCCGGCCGGTCGGCGTGGTGGCGGCGATCACGCCGTGGAACTTCCCGCTGACGCTCATGGCGAACAAGATCTGCCCGGCGCTCGCCACCGGCTGCACGGTGGTGCTGAAGCCGGCGTCGACCACGCCCCTCGCGACGCAGCGTGCCGTCGAGATCATCAACTCGGCGGGCCTGCCGCCGGGTGTCCTCAACATCGTCCACGGGTCGGGCGCCGAGATCGGCGATGCGCTCGTATCACACCCGAAGGTGAACAAGATCGCGTTCACCGGCCAGACCGAGACGGGCAAACGGATCATGAAGCTCGCTGCCGATCACGTGACCCGGATCACCCTCGAGCTCGGCGGCAGCGACCCGATGATCGTCTGCGACGACGCCGACATCCGCCGCGCGTCGGCGGCAACGGCCATCGGCCGCTTCTTCAACGCGGGGCAAGCCTGCCTTGCGGTCAAGCGCGTGTACGTGTTCGCGTCGGTCGCCGAGGAGTTCATGGCGAAGATCGCCGACCGCGCGAAGAAGGAGTGGAGGGTCGGTGACGGCCTCGCTGAGGGCGTGAAGATGGGCCCGCTCCACACCGAGCATCAGCGCGCCGAAGTGGAGGCGCAGGTCGCTGACGCGGTGCAGAAGGGCGCGAAGGTCCTCGCCGGCGGCACGCGCCCCGAAGGCAAGGAGTTCGCGAATGGCTGGTTCATGGACGCGACCGTCCTCTCCGATGTGAGCGACGACTCGCGCATGCTCACGGAAGAGGTCTTCGGGCCGGCGCTGCCGATCGTCATCGTGAACGACCTGGACGAGGCGATCGCGAAGGCGAACGCGAGCGTGTACGGGCTCGGCTCATCGATCTGGACCAAGGATCTGGCGAAGGCCCGCAAGGCCGTCGAGCAGATCCAGGCGGGCTACACCGGGGTCAACGACATCCAGGTCGCGTACGACCAGCTGCCGTTCGGCGGCTCCAAGCAATCTGGCTTCGGCAAGGAGCACGGCCTCGAGGCGCTCGACGGATATCTCGAGAAGAAGTCCGTCGTCCTCTCGGCCGGGTAGGAGGACACGATGGCTGACGCGAGTGCACTGATCACCGAGGCGAAGGGCCTCGATCTGTTCCGGCCGCACGGTGCCTTCGAGGTCCACTGCGCCCACTGCCACGCGCGCCTCGACGGAAACGGTGACTGCGCGACCTGCGGGCTCATCGGTCGCCCGGCACTCGAGCTCGAGCGCCGCGCGGCCTCCGACCCGGACCGGGTCCGGAAGCTGCTCGCGGGGGCGATCGCGAAACGGCGCGCGTACACGCCGGCGGGGAAAAGCTAGCCGAGGGCGGCTTCGGCCTCGCGCGCGATATCGGGGTCGTCGACCTCGAGGATCGACCCGTTCCGCCTGCTCCGCTCCAAGCAGAGGTACGCCACGACCCGCGCGCCCCCGGCCTGATCGTGCGCACGCTTGTCCTGCGGCGTATCGCCAAAGCCGGGATGGAACGCACACACGCTGACGCCGGTCCCTTCCATCTCGATCGCGAGGACCCGCGTCAGCTGGTCTACCGCGGCCTTCGCGGCGCAGTACGCGCTCCAGCCGGCGCTCGCGCGATCCGCGGCGCCGCTCGAGATGTTCACGACGCGGCCGTAATCGCGGTCGAGCATCCCGGGGAGCGCGGCGCGGGTGACGAGATACGTGCCGCCGACATTGATCGCGATGTTGCGCAGCCACGACGCGCCGCTCGTCTCCGCGAGCGGACCGACCGGATCGAGCACCCCGGCGTTGTTCACGAGGATGGTCGGCGGACCGACCCACCGCTCCGCCGCGAGGACGAGCTCCTGCACTTGCCGCTCGTCGGCGACATCCGCGGTCTGCGCCAGCGCCTTGCCGCCCTGCTTCTTGATGAAATTCGCGACGTCGTCGAGCTCCGGCGCGTTGCGCGACGCGATGACGACGCTCGCGCCCAGACCGGCGAGCGTCTCGGCGATGGCTCGGCCGAAGCCGCGGCCTCCCCCGGTCACGATCGCGACCTGCTTTGCGAGGAGCTGATCGGTCACGCGTGCACCGCGAGCTGCTTGGCCAGTGACGACCCGAGCCGTGCGACGTCCGAGTCGCGGTGGAGCGCCCAGAACGAGATCCGGATCGCGTCCATGCGCTGGTCGCCGACGTGCTTGATCACAACGCGGTCCTCGTCCCACGCGCGCTGCACGATCTCCGCGGCACCGCCCGCACGGGGCTGCACGACCACGATGCCCGTCGGATCGGCGGCCTGCCCGAGCACGTCGAGCGGCAGCTCGCCGATCGTGCGAAGCACCTGACCGCGAAGCTCCATGATCCGCTGACCCACCCGGGCACCGAGTACCTGGTGTACGGCGAGCGCCTGCTGGATCCCCACGAACGCGGCGACGTCGACGGTGCCGATCTCGAAGCGCGTCGCGTCATCGTTCAGTGTCAGGTGGCCGTCCAGGTCATGATCGACACGCGATCGCCAGCCGACCCGAACGGGCGTCCAGCGCGCCGGATCAGCGATCCACATCGCGCCGGTCGCGAGCGGGCCGTGCAGCCATTTGTGACCGAGAAAGACCGCAGCGTCCGCCCCGAGCGCCTGCACGTCGACGGGGATCTGTCCGAGAGCCTGCGCGCAGTCGACGATGCTGATGGCGCCGGCGTCACGCGCGAGCCGGCACGCGGCTTCGACCGGAAGGCGGCGTCCGGTGCGGCAGGAGACGAGCGACAGGACGATGGCCTGCGCACCGTCGCGGAATGCCTGCGCGACATCGGCGAGGAACCGCTCGTCGTCGGTGAGAGCAATGATGCGCACGCGGTCGCCGCGATCCTGGCGGCGGTACACCGGCAGCAGCGCCGCGGGATGCTCCTCCGCGGTCGTGACGATGAGGGCGTCCGGATCGAGGGCCAGTGAGGCAACGAGCGTGTTGAGCCCGTCGGTCGCCGACTGCGTCAGCGCGATACGCGACGCGCCAGCGGGATCTCCGATGAATGCGGCGAGCGCCGCCCGTGCCTTGGACAGCTCCTCGTTGTACGAGTCGTAGCCGACGTGCGAGAACATCCCGACGCCGTTCATCCACGTCCGGTACGACTCGGCTGCGCGCTGCACGACCGGGAAGGTCGGACCCGATCCGGCGACGTTGAAGTACAGGAAGTCGTCATTCAGCGCCTGCAGCGCGGAGACGGACACGTCCGGCCGGTCGTCGACGACGCTCATGCCGTCGTCATGCCCCGGATGGCGAGTCCGGCCGCGAAGAGCGCGACCAGTGCGAAGGTGAACGACGCCATGCGCTGTTCGCGCTTCCGCACGATCGTCGCGGCCAGGGGAAGCGCGACCGCAAGCGCGAAACCGTAGAGGCTGTGCAGTGGGTTCGCGGGCGTTCTCGTGAAGAGGACGGCGATGCCAAGAAGGCCCTGAACGATCGAGGTGATCTCGGCGATGACGAGCGCACCGATGAAGTTTGGCGTGGGACCCAGCCCGCGGACGCCGAGAACGAGCCCCCAGAGGCCCACCGCGGTCAGGTACAGCACGATCGCGAACGCGATCCGGCCGTGCAGCGACAAGACGATGTCCACGGGGCAAGGCTAGCCGAATATCCTCCGTATCAGGTGATCGAGGTACACGACGTCACGCGGCGGTTCGGGAGCTTCACTGCACTGTCGCACGCATCGTTCGTGGTCCAGAGCGGCGAGATCGTCGCCCTGCTTGGACCGAACGGCGCCGGAAAGACCACGGCGAGCCGCATCATCGCCGGCATCCTGCGGCCCACGGAGGGTGACGCGATCGTCGACGGGCTGTCCGTCCGCACCAGTGCCGACCAGGTGCGCGCCAGATGCGGTCTGGTGACGGACTCACCCGCCCTCTACGAGCGCATGACGCTTCGGTCGTACCTCACGTACTTCGCGCGCCTGTACGACGTCACCGATCCTGCGCCGCGTATCGCTGATCTGGTCGAGCTGCTGGGCCTGTCGGCCGTACTGGACAAGAAGCTCGCGGCATTCTCCCGCGGCATGAAGCAGAAGGCCGCCATCGCGCGAGCTCTCGTGCACGAGCCACCGGTGCTCCTTCTGGATGAGCCCGCGACCGC
The DNA here is from genome assembly GCA_038324015.1 of Candidatus Limnocylindria bacterium. GTDB lineage: Bacteria > Chloroflexota > Limnocylindria > P2-11E > P2-11E > UBA4735. Next base: position 12,549 of record JBBQHN010000008.1, read on the forward strand.
GCTCGATCCTGAGATGACCCAGACGCTCCGGGAGCTGATCGTGTCTCTTCGCGCGCAGCACCGGGCCATCCTGCTCTGCACGCACGACCTGGACGAGGCACAGCGCATCTCTGACCGCGTCGTCATCGTCGACCGCAGCACGATCGTCCGCGAAGGCGCGACCGCGGAGCTCCGTTCCGCCGGGCACCCCTCCTTCCGCGCCGAGGTCGTCGCCGACGAAGGCACCATACGAGGGGCTCTGCTCTCGGCCGGCGTGACGGTCGAGAGCATCAGCGCGGTGACGGGATGGCTTGAGGTGCGATGGAGTACGCCCGATCCCGCCGAGGCGAACACCCGGGCTCTGCGCGCACTGCTCGACGCCGGCGCACGCGTGATCAGCCTGAATGCCGAGACGCGATCTCTCGAGGAGGCGTACCTCGCGATCATCAAGGAGAGCCGCGCATGAAGAAGGCCCTACTGCTCGCGCGCCGCGAGATCGTGGAGCAATACACCGACCGCGGCGCGATCTTCAGGGCGTTCTTCTTCGTCGCGCTGCCGGTCGGCATCATCACGCTCAATCGCGGCGCAGGGCGGAGCTCCGACGTCGTCATCCTGATCTTCGCGCTGCAGGCGGCCCTGCTTCCGGCCGCCACGGCGATCAACGCGGCAGCAGGCTCCTTTGCCGCCGAGAAAGAGGCGCAGACGCTCGTGCCGTTGCTCGCCGCGCCGATCCGCGACATCGACATCGTCGCGGGGAAGCTCCTCGGCGTACTGCTCCCGGCCGCGGGACTCTCGCTCGTTTCGCTCGTCGCGTACCGCGTGACGGCCGCGGTCATCTTCGGCGAGGAGCGGATCGCGCGTCTGCTCGCGGCCCTCACCCTTGTGGGTCTGTTCGCGCTCTCGGTGTTCTTCATCTTGACCGTCGGCGCCTGGGTGATGGTCGTATCCGCCCGAGTCGGTAGCCAGCGGACCGCGCAACAGATCGCCGGCTTTTTCCTCGCCGGCATGATCGTGCTGCTCAGCGCGATCGGCGGCGCCTTCCAGAACGTGTCCAGCGAGCTCGTGTTGGGCCTCACGATCGCGATCTTCGTGTCGGACCTCGCTGCGCTGGAACTCGCGCGGCGGTTCTGGAACCGCGAGGAGGCGGTCGCACGGCTATGATCTCTCCGATGCGCTGCTTCGGATCCGCTATTTCGTTCGCCGGGCTCCGTACGGGAGCCGGTACCGAAGGCACCTGCCGCTAGCGACCACGGGTCCAGCGACACCAAGCCTTCCGGACCGCCGGAAGGCTTTTTTGTTCCCCGCGACGAATGAGGAGGGCGAGATGGCGACGATGACCGAGAAGATCACGACGGTTCCGGGGAGATGAAGGTCGCCTATCAGGGCCTTGCCGGCGCGTACTCCGAGGCCGCGACCGCAGCGCTCTTCCCGCAGGACACACCGGTGCCCCATCGAACGTTCGGCGAGGTGTTCGCGGCGCTTGAGTCGAGCACCGTCGCGGCGGCCGTGGTGCCCGTCGAGAATACCCATGTCGGATCGGTCGTCGACGTATACGACCTGCTCCGCGGCCACACCGGTCTGCAGATCGTCGCAGAGGCCATCGTGCGCGTCCGGCATTGCCTGCTCGCGAAGCCCGGCGCGACCATCGACGGGATCAAGACCGCGCGTTCCCATCCGCAGGCGCTCGCGCAGGTCGATGACTTCCTTCGCGCCCGTCGTATCGATCCGATCGTCGCGTACGACACCGCCGGCGCGGCCGCTGAGGTCGCCGCGGGCAACGATCTGACCGTGGCCGCGGTCGCGAGCAAGCGCGCCGCACGCGAGTACGGCCTGGCCGTGCTCGCCGAGGCCATCGAGACGACACCGGACAACTTCACCCGCTTCTTCGCGCTCGCCCGCCGCGGCGACGATCATCCGGCTGGACGCATCCCCGAAGAGCTCCGCTCCGGAGCGCGTAAGTCCAGCCTCGCCTACGCGACGATGAACGTCCCCGGCGCGCTGACGCGCTCGCTGCAGCCGTTCGCGACCGCCGGTCTCCAGCTCACGAAGATCGAATCGCGTCCCAGCCGTGCGGCGCCGTGGGATTACGTCTTCTACCTCGACTTCGAAGGTGATCCGTTCCGCACGCCGGCCACCGAGGCGCTCGCGCTCATGAAGACGTGCTGCGCGTGGATCCAGATCCTTGGGACCTACCGCGCGGCGACCACCGTTCTCGACCCCGACTGAACGTCGAGAGGCGCCGCTCCGGTGGCCCGGGCGGCGCCTCTCTGAAGGAGGGAGGTGGAGGGCCGGTCTAGTTGGTGGGCTTCGGCGTCGGCTTGGTGGTACCGGTCGCCGGCTTCGGCTGGTGGCTGTGGTCGACGACCCGAACGATCGCCTCATCGACCTTCGTGCGGAGCGCCTCCGCCTGGGACTGGGTGATCTTGCCGGCATCGACCGCGGCCTTGATGCGCGCGGCAGCCGCGTCGTCGAGCGCGCCGAGGAGCCCGTCGCGGGACTTGCCTGGCGTCGCGTTGGCGATCTCACCGAGGCTCTTGCCTGCCTTGAGCTGCGCCTTCACCTGGTCGGCGGGAAGGCCGAGGTAATCGACGCTCTCCTTGACGGCGTCACCGATGAATTCCTTGACGCGTGGGTGGTCCTTGTGATCGCCGGCGAGCGCGGCGAGGATCGCGTCCTCTTGGGCCTGCGTGATGACGTTCTTCGCCACGAGGGCGTCCAGGGCCGCCTTGAGCTTCGCGCCGGCCTTCTCCCTGTCGGCGTTCGTGACCGACGCGCCAGTGACCGGCGCGGTCATGGAAACGGCATCGCCGGTGTTCGGGGTCGCCGCGAAGGCGATGCCACCAAGTAGGCCCGCGCCGATGACGCCCGCGCTTGCGACCGCGATGACCTTCGAGCGAAGGATCGAAGCTGCGTTCATGTCCAGCGTTCTCCTGTGGTGCCCGTCTGCGCGGGCGTTTCTATAGGAGCTATCGGATGGATCGGCCAGGTGTTGCGCCGGATCGGCCTTTCGCGCCGAGGCTTTACGAGCTCTTAACGCTTCTTACGCGGCGCATACACCTTGAGGGCCTTCGCCTCGACGCTGAAGGTCTGCGGCAGCGTCCCGACCACGATCCCGTCCGCGTGGACGTTCAGCTCGTGACGGGATGACATGGTGATGCGCGCTCCGTGCCAGCGTCGTCCGCGCACCGGGCGGTCGCGCGCGACGGCCGCAGCGACGAGCTCGCGCAGCACGCGCCACTTGCTTTCGCCGAAGACAACGAGGTCCAGCCGACCGTCATCGAGCAGCGCACCCGGCGCGACCTCGAAGCCCCACCCGTACCACGGCCCATTGCTGACGACCGCCTGAATGAGCCGGCGGCTGTGGGTCCGACCGTCGATGTCGATCTGCACGCGCACACCGCGCCTGCGAAGCAGCGCGGCGAGAGCGGACATCGCGAAGCCGCGATCGCCGCGTTGGATCGCGCGGCCAGCCGAGAACGCGTCGGCATCCATGCCGATGCCGGCAGCCTCGAAGAAGTACGTGTCCCCGACCCTGCCGACATCGATCGCGCTGACGTTCCCGTCGGCGATGACGCGCGCCGCGGCGCGCTGGTCATCGCGCGGGATGCCGATCGCGCGCGCGATGTTCATATATGTGCCGAACGGAAGGATCCCGAGGACGACGTCCGTCCCGACGAGCGCGCGTGCCGCGTTGCCGACGGTGCCGTCGCCACCCGCGACGAGAACGGCCTCGTAGCCCTCGCGGACCGCCCGCTCCCCCAGTTCGGTCGCGGTCGGGTGCTCCAGGCCGGTCTCGACGAGGTCGATCGTCTCGAACGCCGGCTGGAGTACGTCGAGGATCGCGTCGATATCCGCGCGGGCGGTGCCGCCACCTGCGGCCGGATTCACGATGAGGAGAGCCTTGGTCACACGAACGTGTAGTGCGGGGACCATGCCAGCTTCACCGACCGACTTGCGACGGCGCGGGCGCTGTCAGGCGTCAGTCGAAGACGACGCGCTGAACGGCCCGGTCTGGCTCAAACGTCATGGAAAGAACAATTTCGGCCCGGTAACGATCTTTTGCGGGGGCGGAGGAGGCAGATAGATTGGCGCTGGGTTGATCACCGGGTTGATCACCGGGTTCACCGCGGGCAGCAGCGTGCCGGGAAACGCACCGACGCCGGGCGCGAACGGCGCAGTCCCGGGCGAGAACGGTCCGAACGGAACGCTTCCACCATTCACCGGCGTGGTGCCGACTCCCGGAGAGATCGGCTACGCACCGAGGTATGCCCGGGTCACACCGGCGTCCCGCAACAGGGCATCGCCGGTCCCGGTCAGGCCGATCCGGCCGAGCTCCAAGACGTATGCCCGATCCGCGAGGCGGAGTGCTCGAAGCGCGTTCTGCTCCACCAGCAGCATCGTGGTGCCGGCGCGCTTGAGCTCGGTGAGGACATCAAACACGGTAGCGACCATCTTCGGCGCGAGGCCCAGCGACGGCTCATCGAGGAGAAGCACGCGCGGCTTCGCGAGGAGCGCGCGGGCGATGGCCAGCAGCTGCTGCTCCCCGCCCGACAGGTTGCCCGCCGGCAGCGCGCGGCGCTCGGCGAGGATCGGGAACCGCTCGTACATCGCAGTGACGTCGGAGGAACCCGAGAGCAGCAGGTTCTCGTGGACGGACATCCGCGCGAGGATCTCGCGGCCCTCGGGGACCTGCACGAGCCCCGCGGCGAAGATCGTGTGCGGCGCAGCACCCGCGAGCTCGCGGCCGGCGAGCCGGATCGAGCCCTTCGCGGGCCGCACCAGTCCGGAGATCGCGTTGAGGGTGCTGCTCTTCCCCGCCCCGTTCGCGCCGATGAGCGCGACGACCTCGCCCTCTCGAACCTCGAAGCCCACGCCGTGCACCGCCTCGATCGCGCCGTAGCGCACGACGAGGTCGCTGACGTCGAGCATCGGCTCAGCCATCGTCGGCCGTCCCGAGATACGCCTCACGCACGGCGGGGTCCGCCTGGATCTCAGTAGGCGTGCCCTCCGCGATCTTGCGCCCGAAGTTGAGGACCGCGACCCGCTCGGACGCGCCCATCACGAGGCGGACGTCGTGCTCGATGAGGATGATCGTCAGGCCCTCGGCGGCGAGCTCGCGCAGCATCACGCGGAGCGCTGCGGATTCGGTCGGATTCATGCCTGCGGCGGGCTCGTCGAGGATGAGGAGACGCGGCTCGGCGGCGAGGGCGCGCGCGATCTCGAGGCGCCGCTGGTCGCCATAGGAGAGCTCGCCAGCCAGCGCCCGCTCCCGTCCCCCGAGGCCGAAACGCTGCAAGAGCGCGCGCGCCATGGCGCGCTCCGCGGCACCGCCGTCGCGGAACGGCACGAGGCTCGCGAGGACATCGGGACGGCTGCGCACGTAGCGGCCGACGAGCACGTTCTCGAGCACGGTCAGTCCCTTGAACAGCCGGATCGCTTGGAAGGTCCGGGCGATGCCGCGCTTCGCGAGCCGGTGCGGCGGCAGCCGGGTCACGTCCGCGTTCGCGAACCGGATCGCGCCGCCGTCAGCGCGGAAGTGACCCGAGATGAGATTGATGAGCGTCGTCTTGCCCGCGCCGTTCGGGCCGATGAGGCCGAAGACCTGTCCCTCCGGCACGGCGAGGTCGACGCCATTCACCGCGACGACGCCGCCGAAGCGCTTGGTCAGGCTCGCGGTCTCAAGCAACATCCTGGGCTCCCACCCTGCGGAGCCGCGCCGAGCGGCGGAGGTCGAAGACGGTCGAGAGGCCGCGGGGCAGATAGACGATGACCAGGACGAGGATCGCGCCCTGAAGGATGTCGCGGAATTCCTGCAACGGCTGCAGCGCGGCGGGCAATGCCGTGAGGAGCGCTGCGCCGAGGATCGGGCCGAGCACATTCGGGACACCGCCCACGATCGCGAACACGAGGATCTGGACCGCGCGGGCGAAGCCGTACTCATCCGGCTGGATCGCGAAGTTGAAGTGCGCCGCGATGCCACCGGCCCAACCCGCGATGAGCGCGCCGATGACGAACGCCGCGAGCTTGTAGCGGTGCACGGGGATCCCCTGGCTGGCCGCGGCAACCTCATCCTCTCGGATCGCAGCCCAGGCGCGACCGACCGACGAGATCCGGAGGCGCGCGCAGACGTAGGCGATGACGAGTAGCGACGCGAAGATGTGCCAGAGCTCTGTCTTCGGCGGGATGCCGACGAGGCCCTGGCCGCGACCGGTGATCGGCGTCGCGAGGATCACGACACGCACGACCTCACCGAACGCCAACGTCGCGATCGCGAGATACACGCCGCGCAGCCGGAACACCGTCGCGCCGAGCGGCACCGAGATCGCGCCGGCGAGCAGCGACCCGCACAGGAGCGCGAGCGGGAACGGCACCTGTGCCTTCAGGGTCAGCAATGCCGAGGTGTACGCGGCGATTCCCATGAACGCGGCGTTTCCGAGCGTGAGCTGTCCCGTGTACAGCGTGACCCAGACGGAGAGCGCCAGGATCGCGTTGATCCCGATGAACCCGATGGTGGTCTGGTAGGCGTCGAAGAACGCCCGCAGGTCGTCCATCAGACGCGGTCCACCGCGCGCTGGCCGAGGATGCCGCTGGGCCGGACGACCAGCACGACGAAGAGGAGACCGAACGCGAACGCGTCACGCAGCTCGCTCGGCAGGAACGTGAGGCTCGCGACCTCCCCAAAGCTGAGCAGGTACGCGCCGAGCACCGCGCCAGGGATGCTGCCCATCCCACCGACCACCATGACGGCGAAGGCCTTCAGCTCGAAGTTGAGCCCCATTTGCGAGAACGGCGAGTTGGTCGCGAAGCCGTAGAGCGCACCCGCGACACCGCCGAGGCCCGCGGACAGGAAGAACGTCGCGGCGATCGCGCGATCCACGTCGATGCCGAGCAGCCGCGCGGCGCGCGGGTTCTCCGCGAGGGCTCGTAGCTCGCGACCGAGCCGCGTCCGGCGAACGAGGAACGTGAGCGCCGCCATGAGTCCGACCGCGAGCGCGATGATCACGGTGCGCAATGTGTCGAGCTGCAAGCCGGCCACTGTGAACACGTCTGCCGGCAGCGAGCCCGCGGGATACGCCTGCAGATCGGGACCGTACTTGAGCTGGATGAGGCGAATGAGGATGAGCGAAACCCCGATGCTTGAGATCATCGCCGAGAGCGGCGGGGCGTTCCTTCTCCGCAACGGCGCGAAGGCGACGCGATCGAGGATGACGCCGGCGACGCCGCACACGACGAACGCGACGAGGACCGCCAGGCCCGCAGGCACACCCTGCTGCATCGCGAAGAGCGCCGTGAACGCACCGAGCGTGAACAGCGCCGGGTGGGCGAGATTGAGGATATCGAGGACGCTGAAGACGAGCGTGAAGCCGAGGGCGAAGAGCGCGTAGATGCTGCCGATGAAGATCGCGTTGTAGATCTGGTCCACCACAGGGGGACACTAGCGAGGCGAGCGTCCTTCGTGCGGCGGGACCGGCTTCGCCGGCCCCGCCGAGCCCCATTTAGCTAGTTGATCTGGGTGAACAGACCGCCCTTGACCTGGACGACGTAGACCTTCTGGTTCACGTCGTGCGACGAGTTGAACGAAAACTCACCGAGCGGCGTCTTCACGCCGGTCGTGAGCTCGATCTGGTCGCGGAGCTTCTCGTGCAGCACGCTCGTCACGTTCGGCGTGCGCTTCAGCGCGTCGACCAGGATGTAGATGGCCGAGTATGCCTGCGCCGCGAACTGGTCGGGATCGCTGTTGTACTTCGCCTTGTAGGCGGCGACGAAGTCCTTGTTCACCGGGTCGGCGTTCGAGAGGTACCACGCGGTACCGGACACCGCGCCCTCGGCGGCCTGGCCCGCGGAGGCGATGATCGCCGGTGTGTTGAAGCCGTTCCCACCGATCACGAGCTGACCGGGCTTCTTCTTCGCGACCTCCTTGAGGATCAGGATCGCCGGACCGGCGAGCGAGCTGTCAACGATCGCGTCCGGCGACTCGGCGAGCGCCGCGGTCACCTGGGTGGAGAGGTCGACGTCGGTCTTCGAGAACGCGATCTCCTTCTTGATCGTGATGCCCGCGGACTCGAGGTTCTTCTTGAAGATCGCAAAGCCGTCGGAGCTGAACTTGTCGTCCTGGGCGTACATGAGGACGACGCTCTTCACATTGAGCTTCGTCTTCGCGACGTTGACGGTCTGCGGGATCGCGGTCGATTCGCCGAGCGACGCTCGGAAGATGTAGTCGCAGGTGCCCCACGAGCACTTGCCGACGATGCCGTCGCCAGTGTTCGAGATCGCGATGACCGGTGTCTGCGCGCTCTGTGCCACCGGGTGCGCTGCGACCGCGGTGTTCGAGAGCGTCGGGCCGAGGATCGCGACGACGCGGTCCTGGCCGACCTGCTTGCGGAAGGCAGTGACGCCGCCGTCGGTGGTCGACTGATCGTCGTCCGTGACGAGCACCAGGTTGGCGCCGTTCACGCCGCCCGCGGCGTTGATCCGCGACACCGCGAGCTCGGCCCCGTTCTTCTGGACCGGCCCGTAGACGTTACCCACACCGGTCAGCGAGATCACGAGCCCGACCTTGATGTCAGCTTTCTTCGCGGCACTCGCCGACGGGGCGGTCGAAGCCCCGGTGTTGCCCGTGCCGCCGCATGCGGCGAGCGTGATGGCGAGCGCGCCGAGCGCGCCAAAGATTCTCTTGTCCATCCGGATCCCCCCTATTACGCGTGCTCCCGCTTGGTCAGACCAGTCTAGGGGGGCAGGTGGGGTCAATGGAAGCGTGTGCGGCGCAGGTCGAGCAGCAGGCTGGTCAGCGCGAACAGGGCGCCCAGGACCGCCGCGCACGCGGTGAGCGCAACGGGATCACGCAACGCGATCGACTGCAGAGCGACGAAGCCGATGCCGTTCCACAAGAGGATGTACTCGACGATCGCGAGGCTGGCGACCGCGACACGCAGCCCGCTGCCGACCGCCTCGAGCGATACCGGTAGGACATGGGGCAGGACGTGCACGCGGATGATCCACGAGGGCAGCAACCCCTTCGCATTCGCTGTCGTCACAAAGTCAGCGTCGAACACCTCACCCATCCGGACCGCGGTGAGCTGGGCCGTCGTCGCGACCGCTGGGGCCGAGAGCGCGAGGAGCGGCAGCACGAGATGGGAGTCGAGCCCGTAGCCGAAGACCGGAAGGACCGTGTGACCGGCGGCCCCACCAATGAAAATGAAGAGGATCTGCAGGAAATACGCGAGGAAGAAGGACGGCACCGCGGCCACCACGCTCGTGATACCGAGCACGGTGCCGCTCGCGACCGCGCGCCGGCGCACGAGCGCGGCGCCGATGCCCGCGAGCACGCCGACGAACAGGGAGAACACCGCGACGCCCGCGAGGAGCGAGAGACTGCGGATCGTTGCCTGCAGGATGACGTCGGTCAGCGGCGCCTGGTATTGCGTCTCGATGGTCGGAACGAACGGCGTCACGGTGCCGATGCCGTTCACGGTGGTGAAGCGCACCGACGGGCCGATCCCCGGCGCGAGCTGGAAGGCTTGGTAGTTCGCCATCGCCGCGGGTGCGATCACCGCGAAGGTCAGCCCGAGGACCAGGACGGTGAGCGGTACCCGTGCGAGTCGAAGCGCCAGCGTCATCGCACCAGCTCCGGAGCCTTGGCGGCATAACGGCCGACGATGTACGCGAGCACTGCGGCCGCGTCGGTGCGGAGGTCGACGGCGTCGGACGCCGTGCCCTGCGCCGCGATGAGCAGCCAGTGGTCGTCCGCGAAGGGCGCGAGCCCGGCCGCGTTCAGGAGGTCGCCCGTGGCCGCCGTATCGAGGGTGACCGCATTCGCCGTCCGGATCGCCGCCGCCCCGACCCGGATCGCGTACTCGTCGACCATCGGAACGAGATCCGCGTAGGCAGTCACGAACCGTAGCTTCGTCCCGGCCACTGATTCGATGGCGACGACATCGTCGATGACGGTCGATCCGAACGTCGCGCGCACGGCCTTCGCGTTCGCGGCGGCGTCACCGTGTGGATCGAAGGCGACCAGGGCAAGCGGCGGGAGCGGACGGCCCTCGAGCGCACGAATCAGCGCGCTCAGGACGTCACCCGCGCTGCGGCTTCCCGTCGCGAGCGACGGCGTGACGGCCCAGATCACCATCCGGTGCGCATCAGCCGGCGCCGGCGTCAGCGCGACGAGCGAGCGGGATGTGGACGTGACCTGCGCGATCGGGAGCTCGAAGTGCGCCTGCTCGGGGAGCGTCCGCGCCAAAGAGACGCCGTTCATGATGCTCGTGTCGCCCTGCAGCTGCGCTCGCAAGATGTCGGACGCACGCACGCCGACCGGCGCGAGCAGCTGATCGGCAACGTCGGTCGTGATGGTGAAGATCGGGACGCCGGCGATCTTCTGGATCGGGTCATCCGCGGCCAGGCGGCGGTACGGATCGGGCTGGCCCCGCGCGATGAGCTGGGCGCGGCTCTGATCGGCCCAGAGGATCGCGACCGCGCCGCGCTTGATGGCCGACGCCATCAGCGTGTCGGGCGTCGGCGTGGTCACGTTGCCACGGCCATTCCGGATGTTCGGGAGCCTGAAGATGAGCACCGCCTTGCCGCGGACATCCACCTTCTCGTAGTCGTCCTCCCAGGTCGTGATCGCGCTGCCGAAATCCTGGGCCGCGAACACCGAGACCTTCGCCGGCGGGAAGTCCGCCGGAGAGATGCCCCACCCCGCGAACACGAGCGGCGCGTCGACCGTGCCGCCGCCGGCGGCGCCGATGAGTAGCGGTGCGAAGTCGGCGCGCGCGCCCTCCGCGTACGACGTCCGGCCGCCGGGAAGGTCTACCTGCAGGACCGCCGGCCCGATCTGCTGGATGCGGGTGCTCGTGCGGTCGATCGGTGTGACCGCGAGGTGCGCCGCGGCGAGCAGCGCGCCGGGGTCGCTGCCGACGACGGCGCGGCTCCGAGCGGCCGCGCCAAGCTCCAGCGCATCGGCGTGGGGCGGCGGAAGGACGATCGCCGGAACGACCAGCAGCATCACGGTCGCGATCGCGACAGCCACTCGTCGCGACCGAAGGTCCTGCATGAGGTTGCGCCGGCGGTAGTGGCGGGCGATGCCGACTCCCAGCAGCGTGAAGGCGATGGCCGCGATCGCGATGGCAAGACCAGGTACGAGGAAAGCCCACCGGCTGACGTATAGGTTCTGGACGCCGCGGCCGAGGGAGAGGAGGCCGCCCCACTCCGGTACGTCCGGGACGGTGAACGTCGTGTTCACGCCGTTCGGCAGCACGCGCATCGCTTCCGCGACGTTGAGCGAGCGTGTCGGCCCGACAAAGATCCCGATGACGCCGAGCTCCGCGAGCGCGATGAGCGCAGCTGCGATCTGCTGGCTTGCCGACATGGCGAGGACCGGCACGAGGTGCGGGAAATGGTGGCGCACGAAGATCGCGCGGCGGCCCACGCCGAGCGCGACGGCTCCCTCGGTGTATGGCGCAGAACGAAGGCGCGTGAGCTCCGCGCGGATGAGGCGGTACGGTCCGGCCCAGCCGGTGACGAGCAGCGCCGCGACGAAAACGAACGCCGGCGCGCCCTGCCGCGCGAAGACGAGCACCGCGAAGACGGCCACGATCGTCGACGGCAGGGCCGAGACGATGTCCGCCGCCGCGTCGAGCAGGAGCCGGACCGGCCGGATCCAGCTCGCCGTGACCGCGAGCGCGAGACCCGCAAGCAGCCGGGCCATGCCCGCGAGGGTCACGATGATGAGCGTCGTCCGGGCGCCGATCAGCACAAGGCTCAAGAGGTCGCGGCCAACGGCGTCTGATCCGAACAAGAACGGCTGGCCCGGCGGCAGAGGGCGATCCGTGCCCACCGGCCCGTTGATCATCAGGAGGATGGCCTCGTGCGGCGCGATCCGGTCCCCGTACGCAGCGACGAACAAGAGCAGGCCGAAGAGGATCAGGCCGGCAACGAGCCAGGGGTCCAGGCGACGCATCTGCTGACGGTACCCGCGCTGCGCGCCGGCCGGTTCACTCGTATCATCTCGCCCACGGAGGGGAGTCTGATCCCAGCGCATTCTCGGGAGGTATTGACCGCATGAAGTCCGGTGGTTTCCCGTGCCGCTTCGCCGGCTGCGACGTTCGATTCCAGGTGCTCGACCAGTCCTCGATGCAGTCGCTCCTCGCGGCGAGCGAGCAGCGCACCACGCATGAGGTCACCACGCACAACTACAACCACGTGAAGATCGAGGACATCCCGCCGAACTACGCGAAGGGGCCGCTCAAGGTCCGCCGGGCCGACTACATCTAGCCAGCTTCTCCGAACCTAGCCCGCGCGCGTCGCTCGGACAGCAAGCGCATCGACATGCCTGACGCGGCGAACGCGAGGAGCACGCCCGCGATCATGTCCGCGACGTAGTGTTGCTTGACGAATACGGTCGCGAGCACGATGAGCGCGACCCAGATCGCGACCGCGACCCCGATCCGCCGGTCGACGCGCCACCAGTGGATCGCGAAGATGGTCGACAGGGAGGCGTGCAGACTCGGGAAGTCATTGAACGGCTGGTCGCCCGCGTAGACGTCGCGGATCATCCGCGAGAAGACATCGTCGCCGGTGAGGACCGGACGCTCGATGTACGTCTGCAGGAGCGCATAGCAGGCGTAGCTGACCAGAAGCGTCATCGTCATCGCGAGCGCGGCTGATCGGTAGATCCGCGCTCGGATAACGAGGAACACCAGCGCCGACGCGTAGATGAACGGCCGGAGCGAGACGTACGGGATGACGAACGGCCCGACGACCGGGATCAGGTCGTCGATCGGCGAGCGCAGGAACAGGCGGTACGGGCCATGGTTGAGGGCGTCGTAGAAGAGGCTGGCGCCAATGGCGACGACACCGAGCGCGAGGGTCACGAGCGCAGCCCGGGGGCTCCCGCCGAAGATACCGTGCCGCAGCTGGGCTCGGAGCCAGGTCATAGCGCCGACAGTATGCCTGGAGGGGCTCGAACCCCCGACCTCAACGTTCGTAGCGTTGCGCTCTATCCAACTGAGCTACAGGCACGCGTGGAGACCCAAGTTTAGCATCGCCATCTGATGGCAGTGCTCGGTTCCTCGTTCGATCGGGCGTCCCCGCTGGCGGGCGCGAATCGAGACTCCATGAGCACGCTGGTGGCCGACCTGCACAAGAAGCTCGATGCCGTCCGGCAAGGCGGCCCGGCGCGCTCCCGCGAGAAGCACACGAAGGCCGGCAAGCTTCTGCCGCGGGAGCGCGTCGAGCGGCTGCTCGACCCGGGTTCCCCGTTCCTCGAGATCGCGCCGCTCGCGGCACTCGATCTGTATGACAACGAAGCGCCGTCGGCGGGGATCATCACCGGCATCGGCCGCGTCTCGGGCCGCGAGTGCGTGATCGTCGCGAACGACGCGACCGTGAAGGGCGGCACGTACTACCCGCTCACCGTGAAGAAGCACCTCCGCGCGCAGGAGATCGCGCTCGAGAACCGCCTCCCCTGCCTCTACCTCGTCGACTCGGGTGGCGCGTTCCTCCCGCGGCAGGACGACGTGTTCCCGGACCGCGAGCATTTTGGCCGCATCTTCTACAACCAGGCGCGGATGTCAGCGCAGGGCATCCCGCAGATCGCGGTCGTGATGGGCTCGTCGACCGCCGGTGGCGCGTACGTGCCGGCGATGAGCGACGAGTCGGTGATCGTGAAAGGCCAGGGAACGATCTTCCTCGGCGGCCCGCCGCTCGTGAAGGCCGCGACCGGCGAGGAGGTGACCGCCGAAGCGCTCGGCGGCGCCGACGTGCACGCGCGGAAGAGCGGCGTGGTCGACCACTACGCGCTCGACGACGCGCACGCGCTCGGCATCGCGCGCGAGATCGTCTCGACGCTCGGGCCGCAAAAGATGCACTGGGGCGACGACGTCGCGCCACCGGAGGCTCCGGCGCACGATCCCGCGGACCTGTACGCGATCGTCCCCGCCGATACCCGCACGCCGTACGACGTGCACGAGGTCATCGCGCGGCTCGTCGACAAATCGGAGTTCACGGAGTTCAAAGCGCTGTACGGGGAGACGCTCGTCTGCGGCTTCGCGCGGATCATGGGCTTCCGCGTCGGCATCATCGCGAACAACGGGATCCTGTTCAGCGAGTCGGCGCTCAAGGCGGCGCACTTCATCGAGCTCTGCGATCAACGAAAGGTGCCGCTGGTGTTCCTTCAGAACATCGCCGGATTCATGGTCGGCAAGGAATACGAGGAGGGCGGTATCGCGAAGGACGGAGCCAAGATGGTGACCGCCGTCGCGTGCGCGTCGGTGCCAAAATTCACCGTGATCATCGGCGGCAGCTTCGGCGCCGGGAACTACGGGATGTGCGGCCGCGCATACGGTCCCCGGCAGCTTTGGATGTGGCCGAACGCGCGCATCAGCGTCATGGGCGGCGAGCAGGCCGCGACGGTGCTGTCGCTCGTCGGAAGGTTCGACAGCGACAAGGCGCGCGACGAATTCAAGACGAAGATCCGCGATCAGTACGAGACCCAGGGCTCGCCCTACTACTCGACCGCGCGCCTGTGGGACGACGGGGTCATCGACCCGATGGACACGCGCGCGGTCCTGGCGCTCGGTCTCGCCGCGGCGCGGCACTCGCCGATCGGCGAGCCGCGCTACGGCGTCTTCCGCATGTGAGCGGCGCGGCCGGCGGGGCATCGATGGGTTACCTCGCGCCCCTGGTCGCCGCGTCGCGCCCGAACGGGCGCTATCGCGCCGAGGTCCAGAAGGTGATGGTCGGACCATCCCACCGCCGGCGCGGAATCGGGACCCTGCTCATGGAGCGCCTCGAGGCGATCGCGCGCGAGCGCGCCATCAGGCTGGTGTACCTCGACACGAGCGAAGGGCCGGGCGGGGCGCGGGAGCTCTACGAGCGACTCGGCTATAGCGACGGCGGCGGGATCCCCGACCGGGCGCTCGATGCCGATGGGACACCGGCGAAGAACACGATCTTCTAGAAGATGCTCAGCTAGCCTTCAGTCGTGACAGACCTGACGCGGCTGGCGGTCGACGAGCGCAAGGTGGCTCGCATCACGCTCGCGCGCCCGGACGTGAAGAACGCCTTCAACGCCGAGCTCATCGCCCAGCTCTCCGCAGCCGTCGATGCCGTGCCGGCCGATGCCCGGTGCGTCGTGCTTGCGAGCGAGGGCGACACCTTCTGCGCTGGTGCAGATATCGCATGGATGCGGTCGATGGCCGGCTTCACCCTCGAGGAGAATCGCGCCGACTCAGTGGCACTCGCCGACATGTTCGCGAAGCTCGATTCGCTCGCGATGCCGATCGTGGCCCGGATCCAAGGTGCGGCGATCGGTGGCGGCGTGGGCCTTGTCGCGATCGCCGACATCGCGGTCGCCGCCGAGGAGGCCGTGTTCGGGTTCACCGAGGTGCGACTCGGGATCCTGCCCGCGGTCATCTCGCCGTACGTCGTGCGGAAGGTCGGAGTCAGCTTCGCGACGGCGGCGTTCATCACCGGGATCCGGTTCGATTCGCATCGGGCGTTCGATACCGGGCTCATCCACAGCGTCGTCGACGCCGGCCAGCTCGATCCCGAGATCGACCGCTTCGTCGACGCCATCGTCTCGGGCGGCCCGCACGCGGTGAATGCCGCGAAGAAGCTGGTGCGCGACGTGGCCGGACGCACACCCGCGGACGTGCGGGACCTCACGATCCAGCGGATCGCCGACGCGCGCGTCAGCGCCGAAGGGCAGGACGGGATGCGCGCGTTCTTCGAGAAGCGCGGGCCGAAGTGGCTCGGCGGCTCACGCCGGCAGAACTAGCCGAAGCAGAGCGACGACCGCGACCCCGGCGAGCACGCCGGCAAGCAGGTTCCGCCACCGCGCGACGATCGCGACCACGACGATCGCGGCGATGACCTCGGGACCGTGCGTGGGCTGGCCGCCCGGCACGAGGACCGCAGGACCGGCAAGGGCCGCGATGATCGCTGCAGGGAGCGCGTCGAGATAGCGAGCGACCCGGCGCGGCGGAGCACTCGGGTGCGCCACCGTGAATGCGAAGGCGCGCACGAGGTACGTCGCGAGCGCGGACCCGGCGATCGCGAGCCAGGTCATGCGAGCTCCTCCTCACGGAACAACAGCGCAACGAGCGGCGCGAGCGCGCCGGCTGCGACGACCGCGATGACCGACCCGCCGAGGTAGGCGAGCGCCGAGGCCACGAGGGCGGCGGTCAGCGCGACGACCACGTCCACCCGCCGGCGGACCCCGATGACGACGATCGCGAGGAAGGTCGCGGTGATGGCGAAGTCGACGCCGAACCGGCGCGGTTCACCGATCGCCGGTCCAAGCAGCATGCCGATCAGGGTCGCGGTGTTCCAAAGGACGTACAGCGAGACCGCGAACGTGACGTAGTAGGAGAGTTCGGTACGGCCCCGGCGGAACCAGCCGATCGCCATCGCGAATGCTTCATCGGTGAGGAAGAAGGCCGCGGCCAGCCGCCGCGCTGTCGATAGGCCGGTGAAGTACGGGCGCAAGGCCGCGGCCATCAGCAGGTGCCGCAGGTTGATCAGGAGCACGATCGCGGCGATGAGCGGCCACGCCACGCCGTCCCTGAACAGCTGGACCATCGCGAACTGCGACGCGCCCGCGAACACGAACAGGCTCATCGCCATGATCTCGACCGGGGAGAGCCCCGACTGGCGCGCAACGATCCCGAACGGGATGCCGACGACCATGACAGAGAGGAGCACCGGCCAGCCTTCGGCGAGCGCGGCGCGTTGCGGCGACAATGCCACCCAATGATGACCGTCCTCGCCGCGAATCGCGGCGAGATCGCCCGGCGCGTCTTTCGCACCGCGAAGCGCATGGGGCTTCGCACCGTGGCTGTCTATTCGGACGCCGATGCCGGCGCGCCCTTTGTTCATGAGGCCGATACGGCGATCCGCATCGGCGCGGCCACGGCGCGCGACTCCTATCTGAACATCGGCAGCATCCTCGCCGCCGCGCGCGAGAGTGACGCAGGACTCATTCATCCCGGCTACGGCTTCCTCTCCGAGCGCGCCGAATTCGCCGACGCCGTGGTGAACGCGGGGCTTACGTTCGTCGGTCCGCCCGCCGACGTGCTGCGCGGACTTGGGGACAAGGCCGCTGCGAAGGAGATCGCCGAGCGCGCGGGTGTCCCGGTCGTCCCCGGGTACCGCGGCGAGGATCAGACCGATGACGCGTTCATCACGGCGGCAAAGAGCGCCGGCTACCCGATCATGCTCAAGCCCGCGGCGGGCGGCGGCGGCATCGGCATGCAGCTTGTCGCAGCGGAAGGCGGCATGCGTGAAGCGCTCGCCCGCGCGCGCCGCACGGCGCAGGCGGCCTTCGGCGACGAGCGGCTCATCCTCGAGCGCGCGATCGAGCGGCCGCGGCACGTCGAGATCCAGCTGCTCGCAGATCGTCACGGCACGGTCCTCACGCTCGGCGAGCGCGACTGCTCGGCGCAGCGCCGT
>JBBQHN010000009.1:0-29895 GCA_038324015.1 Candidatus Limnocylindria bacterium
GACAACCAGAAGCTTGTCTTCAGCAGCAAGAACCAGCTCGCGGCCGCACTCCAGCTCGCGGCCGAGCTCATCGTGACCGGCACCGGCGTGAAGGTCCTGCACGTGACCCTCGGCGGGTTCGACACGCACTACACCGAGCAGACCCGACACGCCGACCTCATGGGTTACCTCGACGCCGCGGTCTCGGCATTCCACGCGGACCTCACCGCGTACGGGATGGCCGACCGCGTGATGATCGCCACGTGGTCCGAGTTCGGACGGCGCCCGCAGGAGAACGCGAGCGGCGGTACCGACCACGGCACGGCGGCACCGGTCATCCTCATCGGCGACCCCGTGAAGGGCGGCCTTTACGGCCAGGGCCCGAGCCTCACGAAGCTCGACCCGTCGCAGAACGTCGCGTACACGGTGGATTTTCGCTCCGTCTATCAGGAGATCCTCGGCTCGCACCTCGGCGTCGACGGACAGGACGTGCTCGGCTCGAGCTTCGAGCGGATCCCGTTCATCCGGGCGGCCTGACATGCCCAGCTGGGCGTTGAAGCTGTCGGCAGTCTTCATCACGCTCTTCACGCTCGCCGGGTCGTTCGGCTATGCGAGCGCGCACGTCAAGAACGCGAACGCGCCGCTGCAGCCGCCCGTGGCCGACAGACCCGCGGCGACATCAGCTCCGGCGACGGCCACGCCCGTCGCGACCATCGGTCCGCTCTTGACGCTCCGGCCTGGTCAGAAGACGCCGACCGTCACGCCGGGCCCGAAGCTCACCCTCGCGCCAGGCGTCAAGAGCGCGACGCTCGCACCCCTCACGTTCACCCACACTTCGTAGACTTCCGCGATGGACCCGCAGCTCTTCTTCTGGATCGCAGCCAGGGCGACGGGGCTCGCTTCCTACATCGCGCTCTGCCTGTCGATCCTCTCTGGTGTGGCGCTCCGTACGTCGGTCCTCGACTTCCTCGCGAAGAACAGACAGCTCCGTTCGCTACACGACTTCATGACCTGGCTCTGGATCCCGCTCGGTGCCGCACACATCGTGACGCTGGTGTTGGACAAGACCGCGCAGATCACGTTGCGCGACGCGTTCCTCCCCTTCCAGGTCGGCTACGCGCCGCTGCAGATCGGCCTCGGCACCATCTCGTTGGACATCTTCGTCGTCGTGACGCTGACGAGCTGGCTGCGGCGGCGCATGGCTGACCGGCTGTGGCGGTGGATCCACCGCTCGAGCTACATCGCGTTCCTCACGCTGTTCCTGCACGCCTTCTGGTCAGGCACCGATTTCGACGCGCCCCTCATCTCGGCGGTGTCGTGGTCGGCGGCGCTGGGCATCGGGCTTCTGGCGATCTCGCGGATGGTGTTCGGCAGACTCCCGGAGTGACTACGCGAGCTCGGTGAGAAGCGCCTGCATCGGGACGCCACCCGTGGGCGCCCAGTCATGGTCGCCTGCCCGGATGTCGAGCGGGCAATAGGCCCAAAGACCCTCGATCAGGGTGAGTGTGTCGCTCCGCAGCTCCGCGGGGCGCCCATGGGCGGGGTTCGTACATTCGAAGTGCACGAGGGTCCCTTTGCTGCCGGATCGCTCCATGAAGACCGTCCTCTCTCCGTCCATGTCGGGCCACCGCAAGGCAACCCGTGTGCCCGTTACCTCGCCGAAATGTGGACACGCGAGCAAGGCCACGACTCGCCGTCGAACCGGTCACGAACGTGTCACATTCGGTGGGTGCACGGTGCTTGATCTCATGACGACGTGGAAGCCGACAGCGTGGCGTTGATCGAGCGGCCCTGGCCACGGACGGCGTCCGTCCCGGTCGCCTTCGAGGCGCTGTTCCGGGCCGAGTACGCACGGGCCGTTCGCGTCGCCTATCGCGTCCTCGGTGACCAGGCTGAGGCGGAGGATGTGGCGCAGGAGGTCTTCCTCGCGTTCTACCGCGCGCATCCCGCCGACGCGCCATACGCCGCACCCTGGCTGCACCGTGCCGCGGCGCACACCGCGCTGAACGCCGTTCGTTCGAGGACCCGCCGGGCCGCGCGCGAGACCGCGCACGAGGCCTCACGCGACGCGGTCGCCGATCCCGAGCACGCCGCGCTCGGGCGCGAGCGGGCGCGCGAGGTGCGCGAGGCGCTCGCACGCATGCCGCGGCCGGCGGCGGAGCTCCTCGCACTGCGGTACAGCGGGCTCAGCTACGCGGAGGTCGCGGCCGCAACGAACACGAAGCTCGACCAGGTCGGGACGCGCCTCCGGCGCGCCCACGACGCATTTCGCAAGGAGGTCTCACGTGGACAACATCGATAGGAACGAACAGCTCTTGGCCCTGCCACCGCTCGAGGTGGACACCGATCGGGCGCTCTCGCGCTTCAGCGCGCGGGCCCAGGAGACACGGCCGGTCCGGCGTGCGACGCCGTTCCTGCTGGCGCGGCCGGCGAAGTGGCTCGCGGCGGCGGCAGGTGTCGTGATCGTCGCGACGACCCTGACCATGACCGGAGTCGCCGATTCCATCTTCCAGATCTTCGAGGCCAGGCAGTTCGCCGCGGTGACCGTCACAACGACCGATCTTCAGACGCTTGGCCAGCTCTCCGAATTCGGCACGCTGACGTGGTCGAGCCAGCCCCAGCCGCACCCGGTCGCGTCGCTCGCGGAAGCGTCGGCGCTCACCGGACTCCCGGCGATCACGGTGACAGTGCCCTCGTCGATCACCGCGACTCCAACATACGGGGTCATGACCAAGACGACAGCCACGTTCGTGTTCGACGCGAGCAAGGCTCGCGCGAGCGCGGCGTCAGTGGGACGCACCGCACCGCCGATGCCCGCCAAGCTCGATGGCAGCACGCTCGTCTTCGGCGGCGGGCCCGCGATCTCCGTGACCTACGGCGCGGAGAGCCAGGCCGCGAGCAACGTTCTCATCATCGGCGTCGCCAAGGCGCCGACGGTGTCCTCGGACGGCGCGAGCGTCGGCGAGATCCAGTCCTACCTCCTGTCGCAGCCGGGCGTCTCGCCCGCGCTTGCCGCGCAGATCCGCGCGATCGGTGACCCGGCCTCGACGCTTCCGATCCCGGTGCCGGTGGGTCAGGCGAGCACCACTCCGGTGAGCGTGCACGGCACGAACGGACTCTTCATCGGAGACTCGACCGGTCTCGGCAGCGGCGTCCTCTGGCAGCAGGGTGGCTTCGTCTACGTCGTGGGCGGCACGCTCACGCAGTCGCAGGTCATCGCGGTGGCCAACAGCCTCCGTTGAGCGAGGCCCACCTCGCGATCCGTACCGAGGAGCTCGCGAAGCGGTACGGGAAGATCACGGCGCTCGCGGGGTTGACGATGTCGATCCCCGCGGGCGACGTATTCGGCTTCCTCGGCCCGAATGGCGCTGGCAAGACCACAGCGGTGAAGCTCCTGCTCGGTCTCGCGCGCCCGACGTCAGGCGAGGCCTGGGTCGTGGGAGCTCCACTGTCCGATCAGAAGGCCCACCGGCTCGCCCGCCGGCACGTCGGCTACCTACCTGAGCTCTTCCGCTATCAGCACTGGCTCTCGGCCCGCGAGGTCCTTCACCTGCACTGCGAGCTCATCGGACTGGACCGCGGCGTGTGGGAGGCCGAGATCAAGGACGCACTCGGCGTCGTCGGACTCGCCGACCGCGCCGACGACCGCGTCGGCGGCTATTCGAAGGGCATGCAGCAGCGCCTCGGCCTGGGCGTCGCGCTGCTCGGACGCCCCGCGCTCGTGCTGCTCGACGAGCCCACGAGCGCGCTCGATCCGGTCGGGCGTCACGATGTCCGCGAGATCATTCGCGGCCTCAAGGCGCGCGGCACGACCGTCTTCCTCAACTCCCATCTGCTCACTGAGGTCGAGCAGGTCTGCGATCGCGTCGCCATCGTCGATCACGGTCGCGTCGTGCAGGTCGGATCGCTTGACGAGCTGCTCAAGGCGGATGCGGTGCGCGTTCGCGCGACCGGCCTCGTGAATGGCGGCCGCGACCTCCTTCGCACGTACGGCGAGCTGCAGATCGAGGGCGAGTGGATCGTGGTCCGCGGGATCGCCGCGGACCGTGTGCCCGACCTCGTGCGGACGATCGTCGAGCAGGGCGGCCGCGTGCACGCCGTGGAACCGCGCCACGAGACGCTCGAGGATCGTTTCCTCAGCCTCCTCGAGAAGGGCCACGCATGAGGGCGCTCGTCATCGCGCGCCTCGTCATCCGTGAAGCCGGGCGGCGGCGTCTGCTCCTCGCTCTCCTCATCCTGACGCTGATCGTCGTGGCGCTGACCGGCTGGGGCTTCTCTCGCATTCCGACCATTACCCAGCGAGGCGTGCCGCTGCCGGACCTGCAAGTCAAGATCGTCGCCTCGCAATTCCTGATCGTGACGATGTTCATGTTCAGCTTCGTGCTCGCGATGGCCGCGGTGTTCGTCGCGTCGCCGCAGATCAGCGGCGAGGTGGAGTCGGGCACCGCGCTCGCGATCCTGTCGCGGCCGATGGGTCGCAGCCAGTACGTCGCCGGCAAGTGGATCGGGCTCGCGGCGTTGGTGGCGGTCTACGCCGGCGGCGCGGGTGCCATCGAGCTCGGCGTGGTCAACGCGGTCGTCGGTTACATCCCGCCGGAGCCTGTCGCATTCATCGGCTTCGTCATCGTCGAGGGCCTCACGATCATGACGCTGGCCTTGCTGCTCTCGACGCGCCTGTCGGGGATGGTGGGCGGCGTCATCGCGCTCGTGCTGTTCGGGATCGCCTGGATCGGGGGCATCGTTGGAGGCATCGGCACGGCCTTCGACAACGCCGCGATCACCCACGTCGGGACCGTGACGAAGCTGCTGCTACCCACGGACGGCCTGTGGCGCGGCGCCGTCTACGCCCTCGAGCCCCAGAGCTTTATCGCCGCCGGATCCCAGGCGGGCCCGGCCGCAGCCGCGAATCCGTTCTTCGCCGCGACGCCGGCGCCGCTCTCGTTCGAGCTCTATGTCGTTGGCTGGGTGATCCTGGTGCTTGGCCTCACCGTGTACTCGTTCCACGCTCGGGAGCCCTGATCCCTTAGTCGGCCGGGCTGTCGTCCGCGACGATGTAGGTCTTTCCAGCTCCGAGGACCGCGTGGTGCGTCATGTCGGAGCCGGGACGCGCGCCGTGCCAGTGCCGCTCGCCGGCCGGGATGTGCACGATGTCCCCAGCCTCGATCTCGCGCTCCTCGTGCTCGTTGGCGACGATGCCTCTCCCCGCGGTCACGATGAGGATCTGGTCGGTCGTATGGGCGTGCAGCTTGTTGCGTGCGCCATTGCGGAACGTGAGCTCGGTCAGACGGAGGTCGCGCGCCTCGTCACCAATGACGCTCTGCGCATCCACGTCGCCGACGAAGATCTCGTTCACGTCGCGCCGGCGCTTGTCCGGGGAGAGACGTTCTATCCGCATCGCCGCACTCTAGCGACCGGGGGAACGAGAACGCCGCCCGGCGCTCGCCGAAGCGAGGCCGGGCGGCGAAAAGCCTCGATGCCCTACGCCGCGATGGCCTGGAGCATGTCCAGGAGCGACTTGGTGTTCGTCGGGCTCGTGAAGATCTTCGGGCCCGCGTACACGATCAGGACGAGCACGATGAGGATGAGCAGGATGATCCCGATGATCATGCCCGCGCCGAATCCGCCGTCACCGCTGCCCGATCCACCCGCATTGACGTTGGTCTGTCCCATGAGCGCTGTCTCCTCTGCGCTACGGGATTTCTCCGTGCGCTCGGGAGTGGAGACAAGCAGGCATCGTGCCAGCCGGTCGTGGACGAGGCCCGGACCGAGGCTGCCGGCGGCCTAGAACGGGCCGGCGAGCTCCGGCGGGGCGAAGAGGTCGATTGGGGTCTGCCACCACTGGTCGACCAAGCCGCCGCCCGCCTGAGAGAGGAGCGCCGCGAGCGTGTCCGACGGCTGCCCGCCGGCGGCCGCGACGATGACGACCCGTCCGGCGGCGAGCTCCTTCACGTAGCGCATCCGGAGGTCGCGCGGCAGCCGGCCGGTGATGCGCCCGAGCAGCTTGGCGAGCCCCCCGGCGTCCTTGCCCGGGTACCAGGCCTGGTCGCCCGCGATCCGCGCCGAGCGGGCCTCGTCCTTCACGATCACTGAGATCTCCTGGGGTCGGACATCCGACGCGACGAGCGTCTCGATGGCCTTCTTCGCCGCGGCGTCGTCGGCGAACGACCCGGCCGCGACCATGCCACCGGCGACATCGGGGAGATAGGAGGAGGCGGCCACTTACGCGCGCCAGAGTAGGACAGGGATGCGCATCTCGTCGGCGGTCATGCCGCCGTGCGAGCCCCGATGGCGGACCACCTGGCCGTCGACGCGAACGATCGACGCGCCGCGGTCGTCACCGATGAGCGCGATCACCTCGCCGACCCGCTTCCGCACGAGCGCGGGATCGCCGCGGCCGAAGAGGCCAGCGTCGATCGCTTCCTCGCGATCGATCAGGAAGAACGTCCCGGGATACGCCTGCTCGAGGTAGCGCGTGACCTCCGCCGGGTGATCGGTATGGAAAAAGACCAGGCGCGGCTCGCCGGCGATCGGATTGCGCAGAAGCGCGCGAAGCTCGTGGTCCGCCTCGAGATCGATGAGCCGCGCCGGGTCGACGCTCGCGTGACCGTGATCGGCCGTGAGGATGACGAGCGTGTCGCCGGGCTCGCGGTCTCCGAATGCTCGCTCGAGATTGCGATCGAGACCGGCTGCCTCCGCGGCGTGCTCCGCGCTGCGCGGCCCATACCAGTGGGCGACCGTGTCGACGCCGGCCCAGTACGCGTAGATGTACAGCGGCGTGTCGTCCTCGGGCCGGCCAGCGAGGAGCTCGCGGACCCGCACACCCATCGTCGACGCGAGGAGATAGCCGACGTACGTCGCCTCCGCGGCGTGCATGCGCGTCATCGCCTCATTCCGGAAGATCTCCGGCTCGACGACGTACGAGCGGCCGCCGTGATCGCGGATCGCGCGGTGGATGGATGGCACCTTCGCGTAGGCGCGTGGATCGATCTTCGGGTCGTCAAAGAACGAGCCGCGCTTCTGCGCTGCCGCACCCCAGCGGAGCATCTGCGCCACGACGGCGAACTCGTCGAGCCACAGAAAGTACGCGATGTTGCCGTGCTCCTGCGGAGTGCGCGCGGTATTCATGGTCGTGATGGCCGCGGCCGTCGTCGACGGGAAGATCGTCGTGGCATCGATGAGCTGCGCCGCATCGTGGCGCGACGCGCGCTCGAGGATCCGCGTCAGGAACGGGACGTCGCCGGCCTTCGAAAGTCGCTGGAGCTGATCGAAGCCGAGCCCGTCACTCAGTACGACGACGACGTTGCGAACACCCTCGAGGAGCGCGGGGTCCACGCCGCGGAGACCCGGCGGGTCGGACGGTCCGCGAGCACCGCACAGGTCAAGGACCGTCGCGGCGAGGTTGACCAGACCGCCGCCGCCGTAATCGGGCAGGTGGTAGCCGTGCGCGCGGAGCCGGTCGACGAGCGCAGGGGGCATCGGGGCACGATACGCGAGCGCCTCGCGCGGGGTCAGTCCCGGTGGAAACGACGCCGGACGCGCGCCAGCTCCGCGGCCAGCCCGGCCGGCGCGGCGATCGGCGCAGAGCAGACCGTGCCGACACAGACGTAGGCGGCGGCACGGTCGGGCGGGTACCCGAGCGCGGAAAGGCGCTCGTCGTCACGCCCGGGCATCAACCACTGGCGCGAGCCATTCGGATCGTCGCTCGCCTGCGCGATCTGCCAGAGGGCCTTCGCGACCGGATCCTGGTCCGGGCCGACGACGACGACGAGACGCGGCTCGCTCAGCGCACGCGCGACGGCCGACCCGTATGCAGCTGCGAACTGGCCCCATTGGCGGTACTCGCTGACGAAGCCGCGGAGAACGCGAAGCGCGCATTCGCGCCAGCTCTCGTCCCCGGTGAGCGTCGCGAGGCGCAGGAGCAGCTCCGCCGCGGCGGCACCCTCCTCGATGGGCTTCTCGCGCATCGCCAGCCGTCCAGGCGCGGCGCGCCCGGGCCCGTCCCAGAAGCCGCCCAGCTCGGGGTCCTCGAGCTGCGCGCGCATCGCTCCGGCGAGCGATGCGGCCGCGGCGAGCGCCTTGGGTCGCTGGTCCGTCTCGGATTCATCGAGGATGCCGGCGATGACCGCGACGAAGTCGGTCAACAGGCCGCGGACGCTGCCGTCGGTCACGACGTGCGCGAGCGTCGTCCCGTCGAACGCCCGCTGCCCGAGCGAATGCATGACGGCACGCCCGCGTTCGTACGCGCCGGCGTCGCGAAGTGCGACGGACGCGGCGATGTACGCCGACGCCGCGATCGCGTTCCAGCTGGTGTACGCGCGCCGGTCGACGAACGGCGCACCGTGCGCGGCGCGACCCGCGACGTCGAGCCCGTAGTAGCGCTCGTCCGCGTCCTGCGAACCGGCGAAGAGCTCGACGTCCTCGCGCCAGAGGACCGTGTCCATCCAGCGCATGACGTCACGCGCGATGCGGTCGTAGCCCGCAGCGGGGAACGACCGGTGCGCCTCGCTGTAGATCGCGAGCAGCTCCGCGTTGTCCTCGAGCATCTTCTCGAAGTGCGGCACGCCCCACGCGCGGAGCGTCGAGTAACGGAAGAACCCGCCCGCGACCGGGTCGTACATGCCGCCTCCGGCCATCGCTGACAACGTCTTGTGCAGCATCGCCGCCGCGTCCGCGTCCAGCGTCCGGCGGTACTCGTCGAGCAGGAAGCGCAGCAGCTTCGGTTGCGGGAACTTGGGCTCGCGACCGAAGCCGCCGTACTCAGGGTCGTACTGGCCGCGGATGAGTGCCGAGATCGAGGCGACGACGGTCGGATCGAGCTCGCCAGGCTTCTGGGAGTGCGCGTGGGTCTCGTGTTGCTTCATGTCGCGGAGGCGCGGCTCGAGGTCGGCGCGCTGGTCGCGCCAGAGGTCGGCGATCTGCGTGACGTAATGGCGCATCGCCTCGGGCGGCAGGTACGTCCCGCCGTGGAGGATCTCGCCGTCCGGCGTGAGGAACGCGGTCGTCGGCCAGCCGCCCATGTTGTACCTGCGGTTCACGTCGGGCCGCTCG
This sequence comes from Candidatus Limnocylindria bacterium, assembly GCA_038324015.1. Lineage (GTDB taxonomy): Bacteria > Chloroflexota > Limnocylindria > P2-11E > P2-11E > UBA4735. The sequence goes on from JBBQHN010000009.1 coordinate 9,028, forward strand.
TCGTTGTCGACGCGGACCGGGATGTAGCGCTCGTTCAGGCCGCGGATCACCTCGGCGTCGCTGTACGACGTCTCGTCCATGACGTGGCACCAGTGACACCACACCGCACTGATCGCGAGGAGGACCGGCTTGTCGGCGGCGACCGCCTCCGCGAACGCCAGGTCGCCCCATTGCCGCCAGGCGATCTCGTGCGCCCGGTTCGGCCGGGGCGAGAAGTGGAGGTCGCTCACCAGCCCCCCGGGGGGACGGCCTGGGGAGGGTGAAGGCCCGGTACCGGCATAAAACCGAGTGTATTGAGTGTTCTGAAAGCGTCCGAGGGCGTTGAACCGTGGCAAAAGGGCCATAGAATGAACGTCGGAACACCTCGAGGAGGACCGTCTTGGCGATCGACACCACCACCCAGGGAACGACCACCAGCGACGCTGTCGTGAGCCTCACGGCCAAGGCGTCGGACAAGCTCAAAGAGATCATCGCGAAGCAAGGTCGCGCGGACCTGGCACTTCGCGTCTATGTCACGCCGGGCGGCTGCTCGGGCTTCTCGTACGGCATGACCTTCGCCGAAGGCATCGAAGAGGGTGACACCGTGATCGAGAACGACGGCGTCAAGGTCGTCGTCGACCCGATGAGCGCCATGTACGTCAAGGGCAGTGAGATCGACTTCGTCGACGCCCTCATGGGCGGGGGCTTCGCGCTCCGGAATCCGAACGCCGTCTCGAGCTGCGGCTGCGGCCAGTCCTTCAAGACCGCCGGCGACACCGGCACCGCGAAGGCCTGCGCCCACTAGATCCCTTGACGCGACGATTGAAAGAGGGTGGCGAAAGCCACCCTCTTTTTCATGTCAGCGTGTACTCGAGGTCGTCGCGGTCCACCTTCTACCGCGGCCTGGACCAGTCGTCGCGGACGATGGCCCACACCATCAGATCGTGGAACGTACCTTTTGCGAAGTGCACCTGGCGGCTGATGCCCTCGAACCGGCACCCGCACTTTTCCGCGACCCGCCACGAGCCCGTGTTTCGCGGGTCCATCCGGATGACGACCCGGTTGAGCGCCATGCGCCGGAAGCCGAAGTCGATCATCGCCTTGGCGGCCTCGGTCATGAGGCCCTGCCCCCAGTACGCCTTGCCGATCGCGTAGCCGATCTCACCGATGCCGTTCTCGCGGTCCCACGATCCGAAGCCTCCGGTCCCAATGAGCGTGCGCTCCGACTTCAGCTCGATCCCCCAGTTCGCGACGCGCTTCTCGAGGTAGGCATCGAGCACGCGCCGGACGAACTGGCGCGTCTCCTCGGGCGAGGTGTGCGGGGCCCACGCCGTGTACCGGGCGACATCCGGATCGGCGGCATACGCGTAGATCGCGTCCTCGTCGCTCGCGCGCATCCGCCGAAGGACCGTCCGGTCCGTCGTGATCTGCGGCAGCTGGCTGAAGACGTTCTCGATCTGCATGCTCTCGCTGGTGCCTCCCCGGCGCTGCGAAGATGCTATCGGCGGTCCGGATCGGCTGGACGTATCATCTGCCGTACGCCGTATGGGGGAGAGTACCTACCGGGTCGTCCCGGCCGTCGACAAGGCAGCGCGGCTCCTCGCCGAGCTGCGCGAGGATGAGAGCCTCGGCATCTCCGAGCTCGCGCGCCGCATCACCGCGTCCAAGGGCACGGTCCGCGACATCCTCCTGACGCTCGCGTCACACGACCTCGTCACGCGCGACCGCGAAGGACGCTTCCGTCGCGGTGGTCAGCGGTTCGACCTGACCCACCTCGCCCGGCCGCACCTCGAGGCGCTCCTGGCGGCGTTCGGTGAGACCGCGCTCCTGGGCATCGCCACGGCCGGCGGAGTCGAGATCGCCGCACGGGCCGAGCCTACGACCGACCTTCACGTGAGCGCGCCGATCGGGCGGCGGCTGCCCGCGAACGTGGGTGCGCACGCGAAGGTGCTTTCGGGCGGCCAGGCCATCGGGCTCGACGACGAGGAGTACCTCGCCGGCGTGCGCGCGGTCGCGGCACCCGTGTTCGATACGCACGGGCGGCGGGTCGCGGCGCTGCTGGTCGTGGGATTCAAGGACCGGCTGGACCTGCGCACGCTGAAGAAGATCGGCGACCGGTGCGCGATCGAGGCTGCTGCGTTGTCGGCGCAGCTCGGACGCCGCGAGGCCGTCGCATGACGAAGGAGCTCCTGACCCTGCACGTGAACGGCGAGCGGCACACGGTCGCGGCCGAGCCGCACCACACGCTGCTCGAGGTCCTCCGCGAAGAGCTCCAGCTCACCGGCACGAAGCACGGCTGCGAGCTCGGCGAGTGCGGTGCCTGCACGGTGCTGGTCGACGGCGTGCCGATCCTCTCGTGCCTCACGCTGCCGATCCAGGTCGGCGACGCCGAGGTGACCACCGTTGAGGGCCTGGCCGATGGCGCCACCCTGCACCCGCTGCAGACGGCATTCGCCGAGGAGGGCGCGGCGCAGTGCGGCTACTGCACCCCCGGCATGCTCATGGCCGCGAAGTCGCTGCTCGACACGAACGCGAAGCCGACCCGCGACGAGATCGCGCAGGCGATCTCGGGCAACCTCTGCCGCTGCACCGGCTACACCGCGATCTACGACGCGATCGAGAAGGCTGCGCGCGCATGAACCGGACGCATCACATCGAGGTCGCGGGGCTCCAGCGCGAGCTGCCGATCATCACGGTCCCGAGCGGCGTGCGGCTCGCGGTGTTCAACATCCTCGGCGACATCGAGATGACCAAGGCAGCGGGCAAGGAGCTCGCGTCGCGGCTCCGAGCGCACAGGCCGGAGCTCATCGTCACGACGGAGACCAAGAGTGTGCCCCTGGCGTATGAGATCGCGTCGCTCCTCGACGTGCCGAACGTCGTGCTGCGCAAGGCGTACGTCTCGTACATGGGTGAGGCGCTCGAAACGAAGGTGCAGTCGATCACGACCGGGAGCCCGCGCACGATCTTCCTCGATGCCAAGGACCGCGCCCTGTGCGGCGGAAAGCGCGTCGCGATCGTCGATGACGTCATCTCCACTGGCAGCACGCTGCACGCGATGCGCGACCTCGTCGGGCGCGCAGGCGGAACGGTCATCGCCGAAGCGGCCGTCTTCACCGAGGGCGACGCGGAGCAGTGGAAGGACATCGTCGCCCTTGGCCACCTGCCGTTGATGGAGCAGAGCCGGTGAGCGACACGCTCTCGATCCTCGGGCGGCGCCTGCCGAAGGTGAATTCCTGGGCGCACCTGACCGGCCAGGCGAAGTACGCAGACGACATCGTCCTGCCACGCATGCTCTACGGCCGGCTGCTGCGATCGACCCAGGCGCACGCGCGGATCAAGCGCCTCGACGTCTCGCGTGCGCTCGCCCACCCCGGCGTGGTCGCGATCGTCACCGGCCTGGACATGCCCGAGAAGATGGGGATCATGCCGTCGACGCAGGACGAGACCGCACTCGCGGTGGGCAAGGTCCGCTACGTCGGCGAGCCGGTGGCCGCCGTCGCCGCGCTGGACGAGGACACCGCGTTCGAAGCGCTCTCGCTCATCGACGTCGAGTACGAGCCGCTCGAGGCGATCTTGTCCATCGAGGAGGCGCTCGAACGCGACGACGTCAAGATCCACGAGGAGAGCAAGCGGGCCAACGTCTTCAAGGAGGTCCACCTCAGCTTCGGTGACCTCGAGGCCGGTTTCGCGAATGCCGATCACACGCGCGACGACTGGTTCTTCTTCGAAGGCAACACCCACGCGCCGATCGAGTCGCACAGCTGCGTGGCCAACGGCGAGGCCAACGGCAACGTCACGCTGTGGACCTGCACCCAGGTCCCCCACTACCTGCACCGCGAGCTCGAGAAGGTGCTCGGCATCCCGCGCGCGCGGATCCGGGTCATCGCGACGCCCAACGGCGGCGCGTTCGGCGGCAAGAGCGATCCGTTCGCCCACGAGTTCGCGGCGTGCCTGCTTGCGCTCCGCACGAAGCGGCCGGTGAAGATAACGCTCGACCGTGAGGAGGTCTTCTACGCCCATCGCGGCCGCCACCCGGTGAAGATGCACCTCCGGACCGGCGTGACGAAGGACGGCGAGATCACCGCCGTCCATTTCCAGAGCTGGCTCGACGGCGGCGCGTACGCGTCCTACGGGATCGCGACGACGTACTACACCGGTGCGCTGCTCACGGTCACGTATCGCGTGCCGGCCTACAAGTTCGACGGCGTGCGCGTGTACACGAACAAGCCACCCTGCGGCCCAAAGCGCGGCCACGGCACCACACAGCCGCGGTTCGCATTCGAGGCACAGCTGGACAAGATCGCGCACGACCTCGGCCTCGATCCGCTCGAGTACCGCAAGCGGATCCTGCAGCCGGCGCACTCGCGCACCGTGAATGACCTGCGCATCACGACGATGGGCCTCGGCGAATGCCTCGACCGCGCGGGCGAGCGGACGGGCTTCAGCGCGAAGCACGGAAAGCTCCCTGACGGCAAGGGCATCGGGATCGCCGGCAGCGCGTACATCTCCGGTGCGGGCCTGCCGATCTACTGGAACGAGATGCCGCACTCCGGTGCGACGGTGAAGATCGACCGTGGTGGCGGCGTGACCGTGTACTGCGGCACCGCGGAGATCGGTCAGGGATCGGACAACATGCTCGCGAGCATCACCGCGGAGACGCTCGGCGTACTGCCCGAGGACGTGCACGTCGTGTCTGGCGATACGTCGCTCGCGCCGGTGGACCTCGGGTCGTACTCGTCGCGTGTCACGTTCATGGCTGGCAACGCCGCGAAGGACGCTGCAATGAAGCTGCGCGAGCAGCTGGCGACCGTCGCCGGGGAGCACCTCGGCGTGCCTTGCGAGCGCATCGTGCTCGCGCTCCGGAGCGTGCATGACCGCGACGACCCGGCGAAGGCCATGACCTTCACCGAGGCGGCCGTCCTTGCGGAGTCGAAGTTCGGAACGCTGTCGGCCGCCGGTTGGTACAAGCCGCCAAAGGGGATCGGGGGTAGCTACAAGGGCGCCGGCGTCGGGCCAACGCCCGCGTACTCGTACCAAGCATGTGTGGCCGAAGTCACGGTCGATCGCGAGACCGGCCGCCTGACCGTGGACCGACTCGTCACCGCGCACGACTGCGGCCGAGCGTTGAACCCCGCGAACGTGGAGGGACAGGTCGAGGGCGCCGCCTACATGGGGTACGGCGAGATCATCGGCGAGGAGCAGGTGTTCCGCGGCGGACTGCATAAGAAGCCGTCGCTGCTCGACTACAAGATCCCGACCTCGCTCGACACGCCGGTGCTCGAGGCGATCATCGTCGAGACGATCGACGCCGAAGGCCCCTACGGCGCGAAGGAGGCCGGCGAAGGTCCGCTCAATCCGGTGATCCCCGCGATCGCGAACGCCGTGTTCGACGCGATCGGTGTGCGCTTCGACGAGACGCCGATCACGCCGGAGAAGATCCTCGACGCGCTCGCGAAGAAGAAGGACCGCGTCGGCCCGAGCGGCCTCGGGGCAGGACGCGATCCCAAGGCCGCGCTGCGCCGGCTGAGCGCATCGACCGACGCGCGGGAGCGCAAGCGCGATGCTTAGGCTGCCGAAGTTCCAACTGCACGTGCCGGCGACGGTCGAGGACGCCGCGCTCCTGCTTCGCGAGCACCGCGCGGCCGAGCAGGATGCCGCGAAGACCGGCACGCCGGGGATCACGGTGATGGTCGTCGCGGGCGGCACCGACCTCTACCCGAACATGAAGCGCCGCCAGTTCACTCCGAGCACGCTCATCGCGCTGTCGAAAGCCGTCCCGCGCGCGATCACGAACGGGGACCTACGGTCGCAGGGGCCCCTACCCCTCGGCCTCACCATCGGCGCAGGCGCAACGTTGACCGCGGTCGCGAGCGACGCGCGGGTGCGCAAGAGCTACGCCGCGCTGGCCGAGGGCGCGCTCGCGATCTCCACGCCGCAGCTCCGCAACATGGGCACGATCGGCGGGAATCTCTGTCTCGACACGCGCTGCAACTGGTACGACCAGTCCCTCTTCTGGCGCACGGCCGAAGGCAGGTGCATGAAGACCGATCCGTCGGTCGTGTGCCGCGTGGCGCCATCGAGCCCGCGCTGCCTCGCCGTCGCAAGCGCGGACACGGTGCCCGCGTTGCTGGTACTCGGCGCGAGCGCGCGCGTGGTCAACGCTGCGGGTGAGCGCACGATCGCGCTCGCCGACCTCTACCGCGACGACGGGATCAGCCACCTCACCATCGGCCGCGATGACATCGTCACGGAGGTCGTGCTCCCCACGCTCGATGGCTGGCGCAGCACCTATCTGAAGCTGCGCGATCGCGGCTCGTTCGACTTCCCCATCGTTGGGCTCGCCGCCGCCGTTCAGCTCGAGGGCGGCATCGTACGTGAGGCGCGGGTCGCCATGACCGCCGTCGGTTCACGGCCGGTGCTCGTCGACGACGCTGCGACCGCGATCATCGGTACGCGCCTCGAGGACGACGCGATCGCGGCCGCCGCCGCGGCCGCGCACAAGCTCGCGCGCCCGATGGACAACACCTCCGGCACCATCGCGCAACGCAAGCGCAGCGTTCCCGTCTACACGACGCGGGCCCTCATGTCCCTTCGGGACAACTGATGCGAATCGTCGCGGTGGTCCCGGCGGCAGGCAGTGCCGAGCGGTTCGGCGGAAAGAAGCTCCTCGCGCAGGTGGACGGCGAGCCGCTGCTCGACCGTACGATCGCCGCGCTCCTCGACGGCGGGGTCGATCAGATCATCGTCGTGGTCGCGCCGGACGCCGACGACCTCATGCGTGACGTGAACGCATTCAGCGACGCCCGGGTGTGGCCGGTGGTGAACCCCGATCCGTCACGCGGCATGTTCTCGTCGCTTCAGGCCGGGATGGCCGAGGCAGAGGGCGACGCGCTTCTCGTCCTGCCGGCGGACATGCCGTTCGTTCAGGGATCGACGGTCCGGTTGCTCCTCGATACGTTCGCGAGGCGATCGGCGATCGTGTCACCGCGCTACAACGGGAAGCGGGGCCATCCGGTGATCCTGCCGCCCGCGCTGCGTGACGAGATCCGCTCGGCGGAACCGACCATCACGCTGCACGACATCCTGAAAGCGCACCCCAATATCAGGGTCGATATCGACGTCACTGACCGTGGGGTGGTGCGGGACGTCGATGTCGTGGGAGACTTGAAGACGTGAGAGAGCTGTACGCGCGCATGGCCGAGCTCAGCCGGTCCGGTCGGCCATTCGCCGTCGCGACGGTCGTGCGGACCACCGGCAGCACGCCGCAGGTGGTCGGCGCGAAGATGCTGATCGACGATCTCGGCCGCACGTACGGCACGCTCGGCGGTGGCTGCGTCGAGGGCGATGCGTTCGCTGAAGCGAAGCGGATCCTCGACGAGGGCGGCAGCTCGCTCCGCGAGTACGAGCTCACCGAGGAGCTCGCTTGGGACACCGGGCTTGTCTGCGGCGGGACGATGTGGATCAACATCGAACCCGGTGCGTCCGCGCTCACGATCGGCGACCGCGACCTCCTTCCGGAGGTCCTCGCCGCATCGTCGAACGGCACACCGATCGGTCTTGCGACGCTGCTCAAGAAACACGGTCACGACGTCGTGCCCGCGGGCCGGCTGTACGTCGAGCAGGACGGCTCATCGGGCGGCACGCTCGGCGACCCCGCGCTCGACGAGCGCGCCCGTGCGCTCGCGACCGAGACGCTCCGGGCGGGGACGGCACGCACCACGAAGCTCGACGACGACACCGAGCTCTTGGTCGAGCCGATCGTCGCGAAGCCGCACCTCGTCGTCGCCGGTGCCGGCCACGTCGGCCTCGCGCTCGCGAAGCTCGCGCACTCGCTCGATTACGACGTGACGGTCATCGACGACCGCCCTGAGTTCGCCTCGCAGGACCGGTTCCCGGATGGGATCGAAGTCGTGCGCGCGGACATCGTGGAAGCCCTGGGGACGCTCCCGATGGGCTGGAACGCCTTCATCGTCGTTGCGACGCGTGGGCACAAGCTCGACGCGACATGCGTGCGCGCGGCGATCGCGCGGCCGGCGCGCTATGTCGGCCTCCTCGGCAGCAAGCGCAAGACCATCCTCATCGAGCGCATGCTCCGCGACGAGGGAGTCGCCGAGGACCGCATCCGTTCGATGCACGCCCCGATCGGCCTCGACCTGGGTGGCCGGACTCCCGCGGAGATCGCGCTGTCCGTGATGGCGGAGCTCTCGCTGGAGCGCTACGGCGGCTCCGGACGGCCACTTCGCCTCGGCGACGACATTCGTGACCGGGCGGTCTCACGTACGCGGTAGATCCTTCGTTCCATCAGGAGAGGTGGAGAACGACGCGCTGACCTTCGGCCAGCTTCTCGAGCGCCACGAGCGCGAGCTCTTCGCGTACGCGCTCCGGCTCTCCGGCCAGCGGGCCGACGCGGAGGACCTCTACCAGGACACATTCCTCGCGGCCTTCCGGGCCTGGCCGCCGCCACGGCGCGGCAACGAGCGCGCCTGGTTGTACAAGATCGCGACGAACCGCGCGATCGACCGCGAACGCAAGACCAAGCGGATCGTCGCGAACGTGGACGACCTTGCCCTGGCCGCGCCGTCGCGCGACGACGTGACGCTCGTCGATCTCGCGAGCGCGATCGAGACCCTGCCGGCAGGACAGCGCGCGGCGTTCGTGCTGAGAAAGCTCGAGGGCCTCGGGTACGTGGAGATCGCCGTGGCCCTCGATTGCTCGGAGGAAGCGGCGCGCGCCCGGGTCAGCGAAGCCTTGAAGAAAGTGAAGGCGGCGGTGGCATGACGATGGACACACATCTGACGGAGGCGCGCGAGCGGCTCCTTGCCCGAGCGAAGCGCGAAGGCCTCACGACCGTTGGCTACGACCTGCTCCAGTCACCGCTGGGCCCGCTCTGGGTCGCGATCACGCCGCGCGGCGTGGCCACGATCCACTACGGGACGGAACCGTCGCCGTCCGAGCTGCGCCGCCTCGTCCGGGTGTATGGACCGGGCATCGTTCCGGACCACAAGCGCTCCAGTGCGCTCGCACGCGAGCTCGATCAGTACTTCGATGGGACGCGCACCGAGTTCGACATCGAGTACGACCTGTCGGGGCTGACTGCATTCCAGACGCGCGTCCTCAACGCGACCGCAAAGATCCCGTTCGGATCAGTGAGCACGTACGGCGCGATCGCGAAGCGCGCGGGGAACGCGAAGGCGTCGCGGGCGGCGGGCGGCGCGCTCAACCAGAATCCGATCCCGATCGTGGTCCCCTGCCACCGGGTGGTCGGCTCCAGCGGCGCGCTCGTCGGATATGCGGGCGGCCTCGACGTGAAGCGGCGGCTCCTCGGGCTCGAGGGCGCTGACGTCGCGCGGCGGTCCTAGCCGAGCGCGAGCGCGACCACGCCGCCGACCATGAGCGCTGCCGCGAACGACCGTCGCGCCGGATCGGCCTCCGCGAGGGACCGCGCACCGAGCACCACACCGAACAGGATGCCGATCTCGCGCGCCGGCGCGACGTAGCTGACGGGACTGATGACAAGCGCGGTCAGTACAAGCATGTACGCGAGCGGGGAGAGGATCGCGACCACGATCGTGCCCGTCCGGTTCGCCGACCACTCAGCGCGGATCTCGGGCCAGCGCGGCAGCGCGAGCGGGCTGAGGATGATGACGCGCCACACGTTCGAGCCCCACTCGTAGAGGATCGGTGGGATCAGCAGTCCGCTGACGCCGCGCTTGTCCCATAGCGTGTACGCGGCGATCGTCACGCCCGTGAGCAGCGCGTAGCCTACGGCCGCACCGACGCCGCGCTGCCGCAGCTTCCGTGGATCGCCCGTGAGCACGACGACACCGAGCGCGATAGCGATCGCGCCCATGATCGCGAGGGGCGTGGGTCGCTCGCCGAAGAGGAGGACCGCGCCGATGGTCGCGAGCACGGGCCCGGTCCCGCGCGCGAGCGGATACACGATCGAGAGATCTCCGGCGCGATAGCCCCGCTGCAGGAAGATGAAGTACGCGACGCTCAACCCCGCGTTCACGAACGTCCACGCGATGACGGTCGGGCCGACCGAGGCACCGGTGGCCAGGAGCACGACGAACGCGATCGGTGCGTAGAGGGGGACGGAGAGCGCGAGCGCGAGCCACAGGAACGGGATGCCGCCGGCGGCGCGCTTCGCGAACAGATTCCAGGTCGCGTGCGCGACCGCAGATGCGAGGACCAGAGCCAGCGCGAACGCGGTCATCGCGCGCGCTTGAGGGCGGAGGAAATCGCCGCTTTCAGGGGAGCGGGGCGGGCGTCGATGACCTTCACGTCGTCGCAGCCCACCCAGCGCGCGGCTTCAAGGAGCGCGCGCGCGATCTGCGATGCGGACGCGACGTCACCGCTCACGCGCTTCGCGACGAGCGTCGTGCCCACGCGACCCGGATCCACGCGGCCGACGATCGTGCCGCCAGCGAGGACGGGCATCGTGAAGTAGCCGTGCACGCGGTCCACCGCGGGCACGTAGGCCTCGAATTTGTGCTCGAAGCCGAAGACGCGCTGCGTGCGCGGCCGGTCCCAGATGAGCGAGTCGAACGGGGAGAGCAGCGTCGTGCGGTGCGCGCCGCGGATGGTACCCAGCGAACGGAGCGCGGCGGGCGACGCCCACGCCGGCTGGTCCCATCCCTCGACGTTGACAGGCACGAGCTTCGCGCGCTCGATGGCCGCGCGCGTCGCCGGGATGCCTGAGGTGAAAAAGCCGACGCCACCGCCGAGATAGCCGCGCAGCTCGTTCAGCGCCCCGACGCCGACGCGCTCCGCGGCAAGCGTGATGAGCTGCGTCTGACAGGTCTCGTCGTCGAGGTCCATCGCGCGGAGGCGCGCCGGGATCGCGCGCTCGGTAAGGTCGTACACGCGGCGCCAGGCGCGGCGATCGACACACACGACCTCGCCGATCGCCATGAGCCGCTCGAGCGCGATCTTCTCGGCGGACCAGTGCCACCACACGTTCTTGGGCCGCTCCGTCTTGCTGCGGGATCCGCCGAGATCCGATGCCGTCAGCGGTCCGCGCGCCGTGAGCTCCGCGAGCACGGCCTGCATCGCCCGCTTCTCCGGTGGCCGCCGCGGGTGTTCCCGGCTCGCGCTGAACCGGCGGCGTGCCGCGAGGTACGGCCAGAGCTCGACCGGAAGGATGCAGTACGCGTGCGCGAGGCCCTCGAACGCGCGTGCCGGGCGGTGCCAATACGCGTCCTCCACGTCGGCCCGCGGGACCGGCCCGAGCCGGGCGTAGGCGACGAGCTCGTGCGATCGCGCGAGGACCGAGATCGTGTCGAGCTGCACCGCGCCAACACGGCGCAGCATCGTCCGGACGTCGGCGTCGGGTGCTCCGATGAGACCTTGCGCGTGAAGCGCGAGCGTTCGCGCCTCAGTGGCGGACAGGTCCGTCTTCACGCAGGCCGCGTGAACCAGATCGCCCGGTACAGCGTGCGGAATCCGACGTCGTGCAGGTTGTGCGCGCTCGGGGAATCGGGATCGGTCTGCGAGATGAAGATGCGGCGACCACGCCGGAGTCCCTCGGCCACGCGCGCCGCGATCAGGGCGTGCTGGATGCCATTCCCCCGGAACGCCTCGATCACGCTGCCCGAGTAGCAGCCCGCGACGCGATCGCTGAGCACGAGCTGCCCCGTGCCGGCGTCGTGCCCGTCGACGGACGCGATGAACGCGGCGCCCGCCGCACCCATGGACCGCAACGACGCGACGGTGAGATCGACGAAGAATGGGCCGAGCGCCGGGTCTTCGCGCATGTCGAATCCGTCACGCACCAGCTCGCCGAACATCACCTGCTCGTCGAGTCCGACCTGCCGCACGCTCGCGGGGCCTTCTCGCTTCGCAAGCTCGTAGTCCGTCTCGAGCACGTGCGCTTCGAGCCCGTGCCCCGATGCAACGAACCCGGCGCGCTCGAGGATCGCAATGACAGGCTGCGGCGTGACGTTCTCGTACACCTCGACGTTCACGGCGATGCCCTTCGTCGCGTAGTGCGCGAGGATCGTCTCGAGGCCGCGCTCGTCAAGACCGGCGCGGATGCCCGCACCGATGACGCGGTTGAACAACGGGTAGCTCCAGACGCGACAGGTCGAGCACGGGAGGCCGGCGACCGTATCGAACGAGGTGCCATAGCGCTCGCCGATCTGGGGTCCGCCCGCGAGGAACGCGCGATTCCCGGCGATCTGGTTGTCGAGCTCAAGCCGGAGCAGGGTCCTGTCATCGGTCACGCGAGTCGCTGCAGGTTCCGTCGCACCAGCTCGCGCGCGAGCGGCACCTTGTAACCGTTGTCCTTGAGGGGCTCGGCCTTGTCCATGGCGGCGTCCGCGGCCGCCTGGCAGGCGGCGTCATCGAGCGCGCGGCCCTCGAGGAGCTTCTCCGCGTCACGCGCCCGCCACGGCACCGGCGCGACGCCGCCGAGGACGATGCGGGCGTCGCGTGCGACGCCGCCGATGACCTTCACGGAGACCGCGACCGAGACCAGCGCGAAGCTCCAGGTCTTGCGCTCCATCGCCTTCTCGAACGCGCCCCGCCTGCCCAGCGCGTTCTCAGGCACGCGCACCTCGAGCAGCAGCTCGTCCGGCGCGATCGCGTGCTCGCGGCGCACGCGGCCGTGCGGCGTCACGTACAGGTCCGCGAGGGGCAGCGTGCGCGAGCCGCGCGGCCCGGTCAGCGCGACGGACGCGTCGTACGCGATGAGCGCTGGCGCGAGATCCGACGGCGCGACCGCGACGCACTCCTCCGCACCCACGACCGCGTGCAGCCGGCTGTCGCCCTCGATCGCGAAGCAGCGTAGGCCGCCCTTCAGCCAGCACGGGAACGCCTCGTCGCGGAAGTACGAGCACCGATTCCGCTGCAGGAGGTTGCCGCCGACCGTGCCCATGGTGCGGAGCTGCACGGTCGCCGCGGGTGCCAGGGCCTCGTGCACGATCGGCATGGAGCGCGCGAGCTCGGCAGAGGTCTCGAGCTCGACGAGCGGCACGAGCGCGCCGATGCGCAGACCTTTGCCCTTGGAGCGGGACCAGCCCTTGAGCGCGTCGAGGTCGCGGATGTCGGCGACGCGTTCCGGAGCGGCGATCCCGTCCTTCATGAGACCAAGCAGGTCGGTCCCGCCGGCCATGATCGTCGCGCCACCGCGCGCCAGGTCCACCGCCTCGGACACAGCCTTTGGCCTCGCGTAGGCGAATGGCTTCATTGGAGGGACAGCGCTTCGAGCACACGCTGACGCGTGATCGGCGCGGTGCGGATGCGCACGCCGATCGCGTTCGCGACCGCGTTCGCGATCGCGGCAGGGAGCGGGATGATCGGCGGCTCACCGAGGCCCTTCGCCCCGATGTTGTTCGCCTTCACATCGGCGTCCTCGGTGAAGCGGACGGTCATCCGCGGGATGTCGCGCACGGTCGGGATCTTGTAGCCCTCGAGGTTCCCGTTGACGACGTGACCGGTCGGCCGATCGACGATGCGCTCTTCGCTGAGCACGAAGCCCAGCCCCTGGATGATCCCCCCCTCGACCTGCGACGTCGCAAGCAGCGGGTTGATGACGCGGCCGATGTCGTGCACCGCGACGACGTGCTCGACGAAGATCTCGCCGGTGCGCACGTCGACCTCGACCTGCGCGAAATGCGCGCCGAATGTCTTGAGCGACAACCCCTCCGGGTTCGGGAATCGGGAGCCCTTTCCGATGACCGTGAAGTTCTCGACCTGGCCGAGCACCTCGCCGATCGACGTGCGATGACCTTGGCCGATGATCTGGCCGTGCTGGACCCGCAGCTCGCTCGTGCCCATCTCGAGCAGGCCGGAGGCCGCCTCCAGCAGCTGGCAGCGCGCGTCCTTCGCCGCGAGCCGGACCGCCGGCCCGACCGACGCGACGGTGAGCGAGCCCGCGGAGATCGGTGCGTACTGGCTGTTCGTGTCGCCAAGCTCGACCCGCACCGCGTCGACCTCGAGGCCGAGCTCCTCGGCCACGAGCTGCGCGAGCACGGTGCGCGTGCCCGTTCCGATGTCCTGCGTCCCGCAGCGCAGGACCGCGGTGCCATCAGGGTTGAGGTGCACGGTCGCATACGCCGGCGGCAGACCGCTCCCACCCCAGAGCTGCGAGGCCATGCCGTAGCCCCGACGGCGGTACGGTGCGCTCCCGCGCGCGCCCTCGGGCTTCCGGCGGTGCCACCCGATCTCTTTCTCGCCGATGTCGTAGCAGCGCAGGAGGCGCTTCAGCGAGTAGCGCAGGCCGGTGACCGGATCGGTCGTCTGCTTCGCGTGACTGCGGCGCAGCGCGAGCGGATCCTCTCCCAACTGCAGGGCGAGCTCATCGATCGCCTGATCGAGCGCGAAGGTGCCTTCGACGTAACCGGGCGCACGGAACGACGCGAGCGCGCCGAGGCTCGTGAGCACCTTGTACGAGCGTGAGCGAACGTTCGCGATGTCATAGAGGCCGTTCGTCGGTCCGGTGGGATCGGCGACCCAGCGGCCCTGCCCCGCGTTCGACCAGGACAGGTGCTCGATCGCGTGGATCTTCTTGCCCTTCGCTCCGATCTTCACGGTCTGGTAGGTCGCCGAGCGGTTGCCCGCGGCAAGGTTCTCTTCGTCCCGCGTGAGGAAGCAGCGCACCGGCTTGCCGAGCTGCCGCGCGAAGATCGCGGCGACGATCGTGTACTTGCCGGCGCCGCCCTTGGAGCCGAAGCCGCCGCCCATGTAATCGCAGAGCACGCGGATGTCCTTGTACGGGATCTTCAACGCCGCCTGGATGCCCGCGCGCACGCCGAACACGTGCTGCGTCGATTCCCAGACCGTGAGCTCGCCACCGTCCCATCGCGCGACCGCGCCATGCGTCTCGAGGCTGTTGTGCAGCTGCGTAGACGTGCGGTAGATCGCCTCGACGACGACCTTGGACTCCGCGAAGGCTCGCTTCACGTCGCCGCGATCGTGCTTCCCGGAGTCGCTCACATTGCCGGCGTCGGCGAGCTTCGTCGCGCCCTCAGCCATGGCCTCCTCGAGATCGGCCACGAACGGCAGGACCTCGTACTCGACGTCGATCAGGCGCACGGCCTCCGCGGCGATCTCCTCGGTGTCCGCCGCGACAGCGGCGACCTCGTCGCCGACGAAGCGGACCTCGTCGCGGAAGATCGTCTCCTCGCCACGGAATGCGGCCTTCGGCGCGTTGGACCGGTGCAGCACGCCACGGACGCCCGGGAGGGCCTCGGCGCGACGCGCATCGATCTTCCGGACACGCGCGCGCGGATAAGGGCTACGAAGCATGCGGACGTGCAGCATGCCCGGGAGGTACAGGTCCTGGGTGAACATGGCGCGGCCCGTGACGCGCGCGATGCCGTCGATGCGCGGGTGGCGCTTCCCGACGATGGTGAGCCCGGCATCGTCGGCCCACGACCTGAGGTCGGTCCCCTCGACGAGCGCGGTCTCTTCGGAGATCGTCCCCTCGAACTCGGACTTCGTGCGTACGACCTTGATGCTCATCGCTTCGTCTTCTTCGCTGCGGCGAGCGCGGCCGCGACGATGTTCGGGTACGCACCGCAACGGCAGAGGTTGCCGCTGACCGCGCGCAGGACGTCCTCGGTATCGGGTGACGCGTTCTGTCGGAGAAGCCCGACGCAGGACATGATCTGGCCGGGCGTGCAGAACCCGCACTGGTACGCGTCGTGGTCGATGAACGCCTGCTGCACCGGATGCAGACCGTCCGTGGAGAGCCCCTCGACCGTCTCGACCCTCCGGTCCGCGCAGGCGACCGCGAGCGTCATGCAGGAATACGCGGGCTTGCCGTCGATGAGCACGGTGCATGCGCCGCAGGTCCCCTCGTCACAGACCCGCTTCGCGCCCGTGAGACCGAGCGTTTCGCGCAACGTATCGAGCAGCGTCCGGTGCGGCGGCACATGCACTGTGACCGCCTCACCGTTGACCTCGAGCGCGACGTCGATCGCGCCGGGACCGACGAACGAGGGAGCCTTGGGCACGCGGACCATCGTACGCAAAACGGCGTCCCTAGAATCAGCGAGCGAATACACGTGCGGGGGAAGGTCCATGGCCATCAAGCGTGTCGGCGTCGTCGGCTTCGGTCTCATGGGTTCGGGCATCGCGCAGGTCTGCGCCCAGGCCGGGTACGACACCGTCGTGCGCGAGGTCACGGACGGGCTGCTCGACAAGGGCTTCGCCCGGGTCGAGGCCTCGCTCGCCCGGGTCGTGAAGTCGGCGAAGCTGTCAGAGGACGACGCGAAGGCCGCGCGGGGCCGCCTGCGCGGGACCACCGATCTCGAGGACCTGAAGGACTGCGACCTCGTCATTGAGGCGGTGGTCGAGCAGATCGAAGCGAAGAAGCAAGTCTTTGGCGCGCTCGACGCGCTGTGCCCGGCCTCCACGATCTTCTGCTCCAACACCTCGAGCCTGACGATCGTCGAGATGGCCGCCACGACGAAGCGGCCCGATCGGTTCGCCGGACTCCACTTCTTCAGCCCCGCCCAGATCATGCCGCTCGTCGAGATCGTCCAGGCGCTCACCACGAGCGACGCGACAATCGCGGCGCTGCGTGAGTTCGTGACCTCGATCGGCAAGACCGGCGTCGTATGCAAGGACACGCCGGGCTTCATCGTGAACCGACTGATGGTCCCCTACCTCCTCGGCGCGATCCGCGCGCTCGAGCAGGGCGTTGCGTCGGTCGAGGAGATCGACACGGCCGTGAAGCTCGGCCTGCGCCATCCGATGGGGCCGTTCGAGCTTCTCGACTTCACCGGTCTCGACATCAACTTGCACGTCGCGAACATCTTCTTCGACGAGTTCAAGGATCCGAACATGGCGCCACCCGCGCTCCTCAAGCGCATGGTGCTCGCCGGCCGCCTCGGGGTGAAGACCGGACGCGGCTTCTACGAGTACGACGAGAAGGGCCAGAAGAAGCCGTCGACGCCGACGAAGTAGCCGCGACCGGCAAGGCCGCGCTCTGGAGCGCCGTCGCCGGCGCCGCGCAGCTGCTCGTCGTCGTGATCGGCGCGCTCGCGTATCCCTATCTCTACGACGTGCTCATCGCGCTCGCCTACGGCTTCATTCTCCCCGCGGTCGCGGTCCTGCATGTGCGACACGCGGCAGTGCGGCAAAGTGGCGCGATCCTCGCGACCATCGCCGGCGCCGCGGTCACGACCGTTGGCCTCTCTGGCTCCGCCAACGTCGATGTCCGGCCGGCGGCGCTGTTCGTCCTCGGGATGTGGTGGTGGACGATCGGGAAGATGTGGGTGCAGACCGGGGTGATGCCGCGTCCGTTCGGCCGGATCACCGCGGTGCTCGGGCTCGCGTCGTTCGTCCTCGTGCCCGTCGAAGCGTTCTCGACGGCATTCGTCGATGTCATGCCGCGGTCGCTCGCGGACGCATTGGTCCAGCCGTACTTCAGCGTTGCGCACATCGCGCTCGGGGTCTGGCTCCTCACGCTCGCTGTGCTCTTCATGCGCGACGCCGCGGGCTAACGACCCCCGCGGAACGCGACGACCTCGACAGGCTCAACGGTGATCAGTCCGTCTGTGACCATCGCATCAAGCTCTGGAAGGACCGCCCGCAGCCGCTCCTCCTCATCGACGATCTCGATGAGCATCGGGAGATCTTCGGACAGCCGAAGGAGCCGCGTCGTATGAAGGTGCGCCTTCGCGCCAAAGCCCGCATAGCCGCGGATCACGGTGGCCCCGGCGATCTTGCGCTCCCGCAGCCGCTCCACGATCGCCTCATGGAGCGGCTGGCTGTTCCACTGGTCGCGCTCGCCGATGTAGATCCGCGCCAGCAACGCCTGCCCCTCGATCTTCATGCGAGCACCCGACCGGCAACCAGTCCAGCGACGACCGCAACGGTGCCGAGGACCATCGATCCGGCGAGGTTCGCCGCACCGAGAACGACGTTCCCGTCCTCGATGAGCCGCCAGCTCTCGAGAGCGAGCGTGGAGAAGGTCGTGTACGCGCCGATGAAGCCGATGAGCACCGGGGCGCGGATCTCAGTGGGAAGGACACCGCGCTCGACCGAGAGCGCGAAGAGCAGGCCGAGAACGAACGCGCCACTGAGATTCACGGTCAGAGTGCCCCAGGGGAATGCGGCACCGGAACGTTGTGCGACCCAGCCGTCGACGAGGTAGCGCGCGATCGCGCCGAAGAAGCCGCCGATACCGATGAACAGGAGTGCCATGGGCCGCACGATAGCTGCGTACTAGGCTCGCCGCATGCGCGCGCTCGTAGTGTTCGATGGCGACCCGCTCGGCAGCGACGCGTGGCTGGCCGCTCTCGCGACGGGCAGTGACACCGTCATTGCCGCGGACGGTGGCGCTGCCCACCTCGATCGCGCCGGCCAGCGGCCCGACCTCGTCGTCGGCGATCTCGACTCCTTGCCCGATGCCATGCGAAAGCGTCTCGAAGCGGCGGGTGTCGCCTTCGAGGTCCATCCCGCTGAGAAGGAGTTGACCGACGGGGAGCTCGCGATCCAGGCCGCGGTCGGCCGTGGCGCGGATGAGATCGTGGTGGTCGGCGCGTTCGGCGGTCGCCGCCTCGATCACCACCTCGGGAACCTCATGCTCCTCGCGAACGAGGACTTCGCGGCGATCGACGTGGCCTTCGTCACGGAGGCCGCAACGTTCCGCACGCTCCTCGGGCCGGGGATCCTCGAGCTCGAGGGCGCGGCCGGTGACTGGGTCACGCTCGCGCCGATCTCGGAGACCGCGACGGGCGTCACGACCGACGGACTGCGCTACCCGCTGCATCGCGGCGACCTGCTCCGCGGCTCGACGCGCGGCGTGAGCAACGAGCTGACCGGCCGCCGCGGCAGCGTGGAGCTGGCCGGCGGTCTCCTGCTCGTGGCGGTCACGACGCGGCGGTCGGTAGCATCACGCTGATGGCAACGACGGCGAAGAAGGCGCGCCACGAGGCGCTCGGGCTGACCCTCGACGACGCGAAGGGCCTCTACCGGGCGATGCTCCTCACCCGGATGCTCGGCGAGCGGATGATGCAGATGAACCGCATGGGCCGCGCAGCGTTCGTTGGTGTCGCCGATGGTCACGAGGGTGCCGAGGTGGGGTCGGGCTGGGTCATCCGGCGCGGTCACGACTGGGTGCATCCCTACTACCGGGACGTGGGTGTGGCGCTCGTGCTGGGGCAGACCGCGAAGGATCAATTCCTCGGCGTCTTCGCGAAGGCGACCGACCCGAACTCAGGCGGTCGGCAGGTCGTGAACCAGTTCAGCGACCGCGACGCGAACATCGTGACCGGATCGGTGTGCATCGCGACGCAGTTCCCCCAGGCCGCGGGCATCGCGCTCGCCATCAAGAACCGCAAAGAGGACAAGGTCGTCTTCACGTACGGCGGCGACGGGGCGACGAGCCCGGGCGACTTCCACGAGGCCGTCAATTTCGCGGCGATCCACAAGCTGCCGGTCGTGTTCATCATCGAGAACAACCTCTTCGCGATCTCGACGCCGTCGTCCAAGCAGCTGAGCGTTCCGAACGTGGCGGATCGCGCCGCGGGCTACGGGATCCCGGGGCTCATCGCCGACGGCACCGATGTCTTCGACGTGTACGCGAAGACGAAAGAGGCGGCCGACCGTGCACGGCGCGGGGAGGGGCCCAGCATCGTCGAGGTGAAGTGCTACCGCTACCAGCCGCACAGCTCCGACGACGACGACTCGCGCTATCGCTCGAAGGACCTCCTGAAGGAGTGGCAGGCGAAGGATCCCGTGGACAAGGGCGCTGCGTACCTCCTGTCGATCGGCGTCGCACAGAACGAGCTCGACGCGATGCGCAGCGAGATCGCCGCGGAGATCGAGCGCTCCATCGACGAGGCCGAGGCGGCTCCCGACCCGCGGGCGGAGGACCTTCTCCTGCACGTCTATGCGAAGGATGGGATCCCGCGCGGCACCCGCGCCTAGCTTCGCCCTGATGCACCGGATCGCGCTCCTCCTCGCCGTCGTGCTCGCGGCGTGCACGGCGGCTCCGCCCACGACCGCGGATCCGACGCCGATCGCGACCCACGAGGCGGGCACGATCCTGGTGACCGCGCTGCTCGATCTCTCGGGCAACCGTTCACCAAAGGGCGACGCGCAGCGGAACGCCATGCAGCAGTGGGCCGATGCGCAGCGAGGCACGCCGCGCGTGAAGCTGCGGATCGTAGATGTCGCGGGCAACGACGCCAAGCTCCTGCTCGAGCTGAAGCGCGCATCGGGATCCGGCGATACCGACGCTGTCGTCATCGGTGTCCCGGTCACATTGGATGAGGCGCTCGCGCGCGCGGTCGGGCTCCTCGCCCGCCCGGTCGTGTTCACGCTGCCGGTCGCGGATCCGGTGACCGCCGGCGAGAACGGGCGTTGGATGTTCGGCCTCGCGCCATCGCTCGATGCCCTCGCGCGCGTTGCCGTCGACGCGCTCCCGTCGCGCGCGACGCCGGCGGTCGTCGTCACGAGCGGGACGCTCGCCGCCGGTCGCGAGGAGCTGGCGATCGGCTCGATGTTCCGGGCGCAGGAGCGTCCGGTTCCGTTCGTCTTGAGCGCGGCACCAGCTCAGCGCGACGTCTTCACCCAGCGATTCCGGCCGTTCGCGAGCGCGGGCTCCGCGGTGTTCTTCACCGGTGCCGCATCCGACTACCTGTCGCCGGTCCGTCTCATCCCGAGCGACGCGCAGGGCGGACCGAGCGTGTTCCTGTCGTACCTCACCGATCCGGGCGACGCGAGCCGTCTCGGCGACGCGGCGGCGGCGACGCGCTGGCCCGCGCTGCGACGCGTGATCGGGACGAGCCTCAGCGCGCACGCCGCCACAGCGACCGATGCGCTTGCCCTCCTCGCACTGGCCGGCGACGGCACCGGTGACGCGGAGCGGGCGCGCGCGAAGATCGAGAACGGTACATTCGCGGGCATCGCGACGACGTACAGCTTCACGCC
>JBBQHN010000010.1:0-29851 GCA_038324015.1 Candidatus Limnocylindria bacterium
GCATCCAGTCGCGCATCTTCGTGATCGGATCGCCGGACGTCTCGAATGCGAGACGCTCCTTGGTCTTGTACCGCTCGTGCGAGCCGCTCGTGGAGTGGCCCTGCGGCTGGGTCATCTCCACGACGTGGATCAGCGCGGGTACCTGCTCGCGCCGGACCTGCTCGGCGACGTCGGCATATGTGTCGATGAGTGCGGGGTAGTCCCAGCCTCGCACCACGCGGATCTCGAAGCCGGCGGCGTTGCCGTCGCGCTGGAACCCGGCGAGCGCGGCTGAGATCGAGCTCTTGATCGTCTGCAGCTCGCTGGGGACCGAGATGCCGTACCCGTCGTCCCACACCGAGACGAGCAACGGGATCTGCAGCACGCCCGCGGCGTTCATCGTTTCCCAGAAGGGGCCCTCGCTCGTTCCCGCGTTGCCGATGGTCGCGAACGCGACCTCTTCGCCCGCGGCGGAGAACCCCGGTGCGGCGTCGCGCAGCGCTGGATCGAGGCGGTAGAGCTTGGAGGCGTAGGCGAGCCCGAGCGCACGCGGCATGTGCGCGGCCACGGGCGAGAGGTCAGACGCCGACTGCATGGCCTCGGCGAGCTTCTTCCAGCGTCCGTCCGCGCCGAGGATCCGCGTCGCGAAGTGGCTGACCATCTGGCGCCCGGCCGACGATGGCTCGGCGTCGACGTCCGTGTTCGTATAGAGCTGCGCGAAGAACGTCGACAGGTCGGACATGCCGGTCGCGAACATGAAGGTCTGGTCCCGGTAGTAGCCCGTCCGCCAGTCCCCCGGCCGGAAGACCCGGGCCATCGCGAGCTGCGCGATCTCCTTGCCGTCACCGAAGATCCCGAACGGCGCCTTGCCCGTGAGGACCTCGCGCCTGCCGGACACGCTCGCGACGCGCGACCGGAACGCAAGCCGGTAATCGGCGACGATGTCGGCTGGGGTGAGGCGAAGGTGCGCCGCGGTGGTCGTCCCGGACACGGGCGACGCGGCGCGGCTACCGCTCTTGATCTGCCACTCCGGTGCCAATGCTATGCGTGCCAGACCGCTCGGTGTTATCGAAGAATCGCAGGAGCACGGCCGCGAACGCATCGGGCTGTTCCGGCATGACGAGATGGCCCGCGGACGCGATCGTGTGCAGCTCCGCGCCGGGATAGGTGTCGCGGATCGCAGCAAGATGGGTCGCGGGCACGATCCCGTCGTCCTGTCCCCAGATGACGAGGACTGGACCCGTGTACTCCCCGGCGCGGGCGAGCCAGGCCTCACGTAACGACCGGCGCACGCCACGCAGGGTCGCGACGGCGCGCATGACGCGGAGCGTCTCGGGGTAGGTGCGGTCGAAGCGCCGTCCCTCCGCGTAGAGGTGCGGTGGGATCCGCGAGGGATCGTGGAAGCACGATTCGAGGACGGCGCGGGCCGCCGAGCTCGGCCGCGGCACCCAGGTCAGCAGGCCGAGGAACGGCAGCGTGAAGAGGCGAAGGACGAGCGCGATGTCCTGCCCGAAGCCGCCGGGCGCCACCAGTGTCAGCGATCGCCACGAGGCGGGATACGCCACCGCCGTCACGGCCGCGATCCCGCCGCCGAGCGAGTGCCCGACCAGGTGCGGCCGCTCGAGACCCAGCGCGCGCCGGACGCCATCGACCACGGCGGGGTAGAGCGGATCCCGCGGATCGAAGTAGCGAGCGCCGCGGACGCGGCTGCTCTCACCGAAGCCGGGCAGATCGAATGCGATCGCCCGGCGCCCGCTGGCCGCGACGCGCTCCATGGTCTCGATCCAGTTCTCGGCCCAGCCACCGACGCCATGAACGAACAGCACGGCCTGGTCGCTGGAGCCCTCCTCGATGACACGGATGCGTGATCCGGCGACGTCGATCAGCGAAGTGCGCATTTCCTCATAATGCGCTGGATGCTCTTCTACTACGTCTGCACCAAGGGCCAGGCCCTGCATCGAGCGGCCTACCCAATGGGCGCCCAATCCAAGGACGCCGATATCTTCAAGTGGGTCACGATGTTCTCGGGATCACCGGCCGTCTGTCAGCGGCAGCACGACCTGGACCACGCCTGGCGGCCAGACGAGGGCGGCGACGAGGAGCGGGTCGTGCGCGGCTTCGCGGTGCTGCAGTGGGACCGTGAGGGCTTCGAGAGCGACACGCCGCAGCCTGAGGTCGGCGCGATGTACGTGTCCCGGTGGGGCCCGTCGATCGTGGTCGAGCGCACCGACGATCCCGAGACCGGCACCTACTTGCTGCTAAAGCTCTTCCCGCACGGCTATCACGGCAAACACGAGGAGATCGGCGCGAATCGCACCGACGTCGATCCGAGGCGTCTGCAGCCCTCTACCGAAGGCCTCCGGCCCGCCTGAATCCGCGCTACGGCGCGGTCGGCTCCCCGTGAACGTGCTCGCGGTGCGCGACGTGGTGCAGGTGCTGGTGCTCGTCTTCGGGAGCGCGCGGCGGGTAGAACAGCCCGGCGACATAGAACTTCGTCGGCGCCTGGGCGTATGCGGAGACGAGCACGTGCACATCGTATTTCTCGAAGAGCGGCCGGCCCCAGGCCTCGCGGAACTTGGTCGCCCACTGCTGGCCATGGCGCTCGCGTGAAACCCGCGCCATCTCGTGCAGCTCCTGATCCAGTACCGGGAGCTCGTGCGGTCCGGCGCACTCGTCGCTGTCGCAGCGGAACCGCAGGCGCAGCGGAAGCTGCAGGATGTCCGACTCGTACACGGCGGCACGCACGAAGCCGGCTGTCGCGGCTCCGTCACGCGCGAGCTGCTGCATCGACTCCACCGACCCGCGAAGGTGGGCGCGCACGAATGGCCACCGCAGGCGCCAGCCGTCCTTCGGGTCGATGTACGCCGTCGCGGTGATCTCCCCGCTGACGTTGCGCGACTCCGGGCGCGGGTCGCGGTCCGCGGGTGCGGTGCGCGCGTGGATCCAGGACCACCGTAGGATCGGCGGGTCCGTGTCGGCGCCCTTCCAGGGGAACGGGCTGAGCCGCTCGAGCCGGCCGCTCTCGCGGTCGACGCCGATCACGCCGGGACGCTCGATCGGGAAGCTGTCCGCGGCGAGCGTCTTGGCAAGCACGAGGATGTCGCGCTCGGCGCCGGCGTCCTCCATCGTCATCAGTTCACGCTACCCCTCGGCACAGTGCTGGGCGCAGTCCCGATTCAGTGGGCTCTCATGACGGCGGCCGCCTGGTGCAGGTGAGCCGCGGCGTGCAGACCGATGAGCAGGATCCAGCCACGCGCATTGAGCAGGCCGAGCTCATCGTGCTGGTAGGTCGGGCCGCCCGCGGCAAGCACGCGCGCCGTTGCGAGGCGCTCCTCGGCCGTGTGGATCGCTTCCAGGATCGACTCGCGCGTCGCAGCGGCCTCGCCGGCGACGCCGTAGGGGAAGGCGATGCCTGCCGGCGGACGACCGAGCGCGAGCGAGCGGGCGATCGCGTGCGCGGCCTCGTCCGCTTTCAATACATGTCCGGCGATCTCAGCGATCGACCAGAGCTCAAGCCCGGCGACACGATGGAGCGTTGCTTCGTCGAGCGCCGACACGCCGAGCCGCAGGCCGGTCAGCCCGTCGCGGACCGCGCCGCCGATCTCCTCCATCGTGTGCGCGTCGGCGATCGACTGCAGCGACGTGCCCGCGCGGACCTGGTCCAGGACGGTCGCGGCGGAGAAGCCCGCTGGCGGTGGCACATGCGTAGGATGACAGCGTGCTGACCGATGAGGAGTTGAACCTCGCGCGGGACCACCCACGCGGGACCGAGCAGCGGACCCTCGCGCCGTTCCGCGCCGCGTTGAACGACACCGAGGCCTACGCGGCGCTCGCGATGAGCGATCGCGACGCCATCGTCCGCTGGGCCGCGATCCGCTGCGCGGTCCGCGATCGGTTCGGCGTGGACCGCGACCAGCTCAACCTCGCCGAGCCGCTCATCCCCGCGGCGACGCTGCGGGCGCACGTGCTGGCAGGTGAAGCCAGGTCCGCGGGTCGCGAGGTCGCTGATGATGGCGGCGATCTCTTCGCTCTCGTGTCACGCCTCCGCGGCTAGGCCGGGATCGTCTCCCGTAACGGCGCGAGCAGCTCGAGCGTCTCGTCCATCTCGTCCTCGGTATTGAAGTGGTGCGGCGACAGCCGGACCAGGCCGGGGCGGTAGTCGGCGATGCAGCCTTTCGCTCGCAACGCGTCGACGACCCACGCCGGCTGGGGGTGCCGCAGCGTCACGATGGGCGTGCGCCGCTCGGCCTCGCGCACGCAGCCGATCTCCCACCCTTGCGCGATCGCGCCGTCGAGCAGCCGCTGCGACAACAGCATGTGGCGCGCGCGCACCGTGTCGACACCGATCTCGCGCAAGAGCTCGATGCCCGCGCGCGCGGTGTACGCGGCCGCCACCGCAGGCGTTCCGTACTCGAACCGGCGCGCGCTCGGCGCGAGGTCCACGTGCTGGACGTCGAAAGCGAACGGATCGCGCATCGCCCACCACCCGATCGCGCTCGGATGCGCGCCCGCGATCCGGTCGCGGCGGGCGTAGAGGAATGCCATGCCCGGCCCGCCCATCAGCCACTTGAGCGTGCCGCCGACGAGGAAGTCCACACCGGACGCGTGCACGTCGAACGGGAGCGCGCCGATGGACTGGTACGCGTCGACGACGAGCGCCGCGCCCTTGCGATGGCAGATCTCCGCGAGGCGGGTGACGTCCTGGATGTAACCGCTCGTGTAATACACGTGGCCGGTGCAGACGAGCGCCGTGCGCTCGTCGACAACGCGTTCGAACAGCTCGAGCGGGACCGTCGCCCCGTCAGGGCTGTGGACGAACTCGACCTCGACCCCCGCGCGCTCGAGGGCGAGCCAGGTGTGGCCGTCGGTCGGAAAGTCGATGTCCGCCACGACGACCTTGTTCCGCTTCGAGTAATCGAACGACGACGCGATCGTGACGAGCGCGGCGGAGACCGCCGGCTCGAGCGCGACCTCATCGAGGTCGGCACCGAGCACGCTCGCGAAGTCCGCGCGCAGCTCATCGAGCACGCCGACCCAGTGCTGGTACCAGGCGCGGCCGCCCAGCTCGGTCCAGGTCCGCGCGTACTCCTCGAGCGCCTTCGCGCCACGCTTCGGCAGCGGCGTCAGCGAGCAGCTGTTGAGGTAGATGAGCCTCCCAGTGATCGGGAACTCCGCGCGCCAGCGAACGACGTCACCAGCCGACGGCATAGCTCTCCTTGCGCGGGTCGGCGCCGCCTTCGAGCGCGCCGGTCTCGAGCTTGCGCACGGCGCAGACGCTGGCGCTCGCAGGCGTGAAGTCCGGAGCGTCGCGGATGATGTGGCCGAGCCGCTCGAGCCCGTCGCGGACCTCGCGGCGCACGCGCCCCTCCACCTGGAGCACGCCGGGCTCGTAGGCATGCGGCCAGAAGGTCCAGGGGAAGCTCCTCGAGATGACTCGCGGGGCCTCGATCGCGGCCTGCGTGTTCATCCCGAAGTCGACGATGTTGCAGACCACCTGGACCATCGCCTGCGATTGCGCATCCTCGCCCGGGCAGCCGAACGGCATGTACGCGGCGCCGTCCTTCATGAGAAGCGCGGGGTTCGGGGTGAGGCGGGGGCGCTTGCGCGGCGCGATCGCCGACGGGTGTCCGGGTGTCGTCCAAAGCTGCGCGCCGCGCGTCGACACGATCATCCCGAGGCCGGGAATGAGAGGCGCGCCGAGGCCGGGATCCGACGGTGTCGCGGAGAAGGCGTTCCCCTCGCTGTCCATCGCGCAGACGTACGACGTGTCCGGCGCGCCGACGCCGGTTGCGGCTCGCGGCACGTAGCCGGCGGGCCCACTGCGGCCCTCGAACGTCCAGGGGTCGCCGGGGAGCGGCAGCTCGGGCCACGCACGATCGTCGCGGATGAGCGCGCGACGCAGCGCCGCATAGCCCTTGTCGAGCAACCCGCGGATCGGGACATCGACCTGGTCCGGGTCGCCGAAGAACCCTTCGCGGTCGGCGCAGGCGAGCTTCATCGCCTCGGTGTAGCGGTGGAAGAAGGCCAGGCTGCCCGGCCCGAGCGACGCGATGTCGTAGCCCTCGAGCAGGTTGAGCGTCATCGGGACGAGCGGTCCCTGCGACCACGGCCCGCAGGCGTACACGTCCAGCCCGCGGTAGGTCGTGTGGACCGGCGTCTCGATGGAGACGCGATACGACGCCAGATCGTCGGCCGAGAGCGCCCCACCTTCGCGCTTCATGTGGGCCACGATCTCGCGCGAGATGTCGCCGGTGTAGATCGCGTCGCGCGCGGCCATGATCGCGGCGGCGCGGCCACGTGAGGCATGCGCGGACTCGATCGCGGCAAGCCGGCGGAAGAGATCACCGAGCTCGCGCTGCACGAGCAACTCCCCCACCTCCGGCGGCCTGCCGTTCGGGAGGAACACCGCGGCGCTTGCCGGCCACTGGCGGATCCGGTCCTGCAGCAGCGTGATCGCGCGGGCGAGGCGGGGGTAGACCGGAAAGCCGTCGCAAAGCTCGATCGACGGCGCGAGGATCTCCGCCAGCGTGAGCCGGCCGTGGCGCGCCAGCGCCGTGAGCCACGCGTCGCACGCGGCGGGCGTCACCGATCGGGGCGTCCCGATCGGCATGTCGTCCCCATGCGCCGCGCGATACGCCTCGAGGGTGAGTGACGCCGGCCAGCGGCCGAGGCCGTCGATGCTCTCGGGCGCCGCCATGCCCGGGCGGTACACGATGATCGGCGCGACGCCGCCGAAGTCCGTGAGATGGCGCTCGATGACGTTGAGCGCGATGCCCGCGGCGACGCCTGCATCGATCGCGCTGCCGCCACGCGGGAACATGCGCAACCCCGCGAGCGACGCGAGGTAGTGGCAGGTGCTGACCATGTGCTTGGAGCCGAGGACGGCGGGACGGCCCTCAGTGATGCCGATCAGCGGCGCCGTGTTCTCGACCGCGATCTCGCGCATCTCACCGCACGATAGCGCGGTACGCTCGGTAGGTGCGCCTGTTCGCCCATCGCGTCGAACCGTTCGACAACGGGATGTACGTCATCGCGGACGATCGCGGTGACGCGGTCCTCATCGATCCATCCCGCGGCGAGCGCCAGGCGCTCGAGACGATCCGTGCGCAGGGTCTCACGATCCTCGAGATCCTGAACACGCATGGCCATCCGGACCACGTCTTCGACAACGCACGCCTCAAGGAGCAGACGAAGGCGAGGCTGGCGATCCACCGCGCCGACGCCTACCGCCTCGATCCGGCGAAGCGGCCGCCAAGCGTGCTCGACGCGCCAACGAGCGTGGCGGACGACCTGATCGATGAGGGGCCGCTCGCGTACCTTCGCGACCTCGACCTCCAGGCGATCCACACGCCTGGGCACACCGAGGGCTCGACGTGCTTCTACCTCCCGAGCGTGGGCGTGCTGTTCAGTGGCGATCTGCTTTTCGCCGGGAACGTCGGGCGGATCGACCTGCCCGGTGGCGATGCGCAGCAGATGGAGGCGAGCCTCGCGCGGGTCGCCACGCTGCCTCCCGCGACGCGAGTGTTTCCCGGCCACGGACCGGCGACGACGATCGGCGACGAGCTGCGCTGGCTCCGCGGATTCCGTTTCGAACGCTAGTCGGCGACCCCGAGGACGTTGAACCCGTTGTCGGCGAAGATCGTGGCACCCGTCACTGCGCGCGACAGCTCGCTGCCGAGGAACACCGCGACGTTGCCGACCTCCTCCTGGGTGATATTCCGGCGCAATGGCGCCTTCGTCTCCATGAGATCGCGTGCCGCCGAGATGCCCTTCACCGCGCTGCCGGCGAGCGTCTT
Organism: Candidatus Limnocylindria bacterium; assembly: GCA_038324015.1. Classification (GTDB taxonomy): domain Bacteria; phylum Chloroflexota; class Limnocylindria; order P2-11E; family P2-11E; genus UBA4735. Next base: position 7,776 of record JBBQHN010000010.1, read on the forward strand.
CAGCGGTCCAGCGGAGATCGCGTTCACCCGGATGTTCGCCTGGCCGAGATCCGCCGCGAGGTAGCGGGTCGCAGCCTCGAGGACCGCCTTGGCCATCGCCATCGAGTTGTAGCTCGGCACGACCCGATCGACGGCATTGAACGTGAGCGACATCACTGAGCCGCCGCCGGCCTTCTCGAAGAGCGGCAGCGCGGCACGCGTGACGGCAATGAGCGAGAACGCGCTCACGTCGATCGCGAGCTTCAGCCCGTCGCGCGAGATCTCGTAGAACCGCCCCCGCAGGTCCTCGACCGCGGCGTACGCCATCGAGTGCACGAGGATGTCGGCCTGGCCCCACCGCTCGCCGATCGTGGCGAAGAAGGCGTCGATCTCCCCCTGCTTCGTGACGTCGCATGGCAGGATCGGCATCGTCTCGTGCCCGGGCAGCGTCACGACGAGCTTTTCGACGTTCTCGCGCAGCCGTTCGGTCGCGTAGTTGAACGCGAGCTGCGCACCCTCGCGCTGGAACGCGGTGGCGATGCCCCACGCGATGCTCCGCTGGTTGCCGACGCCCATGATGATCGCCCGCTTGCCGTCGAGCAGACCCACGAAGCACCTCCCTCGCCTACCGGCGTTGGTCCATGATGGCTCAGATGCGTCTGCACGTGCACGAGTTCGGCCCCGGCGCCGGCCGGACCGTGGTCGCACTGCACGGCGTCACTGGCGTCGCCGGTGTCTTCCGACGGCTCGCCACGCGCCTCCCCGACTTCCACTTCGTCGCACCAGATCTGCGCGGCCACGGCGAGTCGGGCAAGGAGCCGCCGTGGGATCTGTCGGCCCACCTGCGGGATCTGCGCGAGACGCTCGATGCGATGGGCATCTCGCGCGCGCCGTTCATCGGCTACAGCTTCGGCGGCCGCCTCGCGGTGGAGCTGCTCGCGATGGATCGCTCGCGCATCGAAAAGCTCGTGCTGCTCGACCCGGCGCTGCGCATGACGACTGAGCAGGTCGTCAGGTCGACCGAGCTGCTGCTGTCGGATCCGTCGTTCGCGTCAGCGGCCGAGGCGATCGAGGCACGCCGGTACACCGCGGAGTACGCGCCACAGGAGCACTTCGACCTGTGGGCCGAGCAGCTCGTCACCGGCGCCGACGGCCGCGTACGCCTGCCGGTCTCGCGCGCGGCCGCGATCACGATCCTGAGCGAGCTCGCAACACCCCCGCCGCCATTCGACGCGCTCCGCATCCCGACGCTGCTGATCGTCGGTGCGGAGTCCGAGATGGTCACGCCGAAGCAGATCGCAGGCTACACCTACGAGCTCGGTGACTTCCTCGACGTAAGGACCGTCCGCGCGAAACACCAGGTGATCGGAGACGCGGCCGATGATGTGGCCGCCGCGGTCAAGGGCTTCCTAGCGCGGTAGCGGCTCGAGGGAGCTCGGCCAGCGGCGGAGCGCGGCGTCAGGTCCGGTGTGCGTCGCGAGCGTCTCGCAGCCGAGCCGAAAGGCCATCACGATCAGGTCGAGGGGCAACGTTGGCGTCGCCGTGCCGGTCGTCATCGCCGGCGTCGCGGGCACGTGGAGGTACGTCGTGGGCAGCGTGAGCCCCCGGTCGCGGGCGTAGCGAAGCATGCCGTAGAGCGTCGCGTTGCTCACGTACGCGCCGCCGTCCCAGGACACGTGTGCGGGGATCCCGCCGGCATTGATGGCACTCGCGATCGCGCGGACCGGTGCGGTCGCGAGCAGCGCATCGGGACCGCTGGCGTCGCCGTCGGAGCGCTCGTTCGCGAGCGCACGATCGGAGTTGTCCGACTGCCACGGCATATCGCCGACGGCGTGCGCGATCGCCTCGACGCTGATCGCCGGCCGACCGAACGAGAGCCCGCCGATGATCAGTCCGTCAGCCGGCTCCCGCTCGAGCTCTCGCACGATCGTCGCGACGGATTCGCGCCACACGACCGGGACGCGGAGCACGTCGATGCGTGCCGGTCCGGCCTTGAGGCCCGCGAGCTGCTGCGCCGCGTCCCACGACGGATTGACGCCGCGGCCGGCGAACGGCTCGAAGCCTGTGAGCAGGATGCGCACGACCTGAGTCTGCGCCAGCCGCGATACTGCCGCGCGTGAGCATCGACCACGACGACCCGGTCGCCGACCTCCTGCGGGCGGTGCCGTTCTTCAACGGCCTTGACCGTGTCGACCTCGCGCGCCTGCTCGGTGCCCTCGAGGAGCTCCGGGCGAAGGCTGGCGACGTCATCGCGGCCGAGGGAAGCGAGGCCGATGCGCTGTACCTCGTGGAGCGCGGGACCATCGCGATCACCGTGGCATCACCCGACGGCGACGTGTCACTGCGCGAAGTCACGGGGCCCGCGCACTTCGGCGAGCTCGGCCTTCTGCTGGACCGGCGCACCGCGACGTCGCGCGCGACGACGGACGTCGTGCTGTGGCGTCTGCCGCGAGCGCGGTTCGAAGCGCTCGTACGGGACCGGCCACAGATCGGCCTGGCGGTCGCTTCCGCTCTCGCCGACGCCGTCGACCGCCGCTCTCGCGAATACATGGGTGCACCCGAGCCGCCGTCGTATCCGGAGGAACGCGTCCGCGAAGGCCCGCCCGCGCCACGGGCGCGGACCAGGCTCTTCGGGACGCTTGCCGCGATCGCGGTGCCGGTGCTGCTCTGGAACGTCACGCCGCCGAGCGGTCTGGAGGTCGCCGGGTGGCGGGTCTTGCTGCTCCTGCTCGGCGCCGCGATCGCGTGGCTCGCCGAACCGGTGCCCGATTTCGCGGTCGCACTCGCACTCGCGGGCGCCTGGGGAGCGACCGGTCTCGTCCCGCTTCCGGTGGCGTTCAGCGGCTTCGCGAGCTCATCGTGGCTCCTGACGCTCGGCGGCCTCGCGCTCGCCGCGGCGATGGCCCGCACCGGGCTCTTGTTCCGGATCGCGCTGCTGCTCCTCCGTGCCTTCCCCGCCACCGCAACGGGCCAGATGTTCGCGCTGCTCATCGGCGGCGCCTTCGTCACGCCGCTCGTGCCGCAGTCGGTGGCGCGCGTCGCCGCGATCATGCCGGTCGCGGGCGAGATCGGTCAGTCGCTGGGCTTCGCGCCACGGAGCAACGGCAGCGCGCGCCTCGCATTCGCCGGGCTCATCGGCTACTGGTACTTCTCGAGCATCTTCCTCACCGGCCTCGCGACGAACTTCTTCGTGCTGCAGCTGTTGCCGCCCGCAGACCGGGCGCGCTTCTCGTGGACCGGCTGGGTCCTTGCGGCGGCACCCGTCGGGATCATCTGCTTCGCCGGGGCGACGGCTGCGCTCATCCTGCTGTTCCGCCCCGAGCCGACGAGCGCACGCCTGCCGGACGCCGCACGGCGGCAGCAGCGCATCCTGGGTCCGCTCTCCCGCGGCGAGCGTCTCGCGCTCCTCGCCGCCGGTCTGCTCATCGCGGGGCTGATCGCGCAGCCGATCTTCAACCTCGAGCCCGCGTGGCCCGCGCTGCTCTCACTCGTGGTCGTGATGACCGGCGCGCTCGACCGCGACCGCTTCCGGAGCGGCGTCGATTGGAGCTTCCTCCTGTTCTTCGGCACACTTCTCGGGTCGGCGAGCGTCATGCAGACCACGCACGTCGACCGCTGGGTCGCGGCAGGCCTGGTCGAGCGGACAGCTGGCCTCGGTGACGCGGGGCTCGTGCTCATCGCGATCGCGGCAATCACGATCGTCGTGCGATTCATCCTCCCCAGCCGTCCGACGATGATCCTCCTCGCGCTCGCGGTCGTTCCCGCGGCGCCGCAGCTCGGCATCACGCCGTGGCTCGCGGGCATCACGGTGCTGCTGGCCGCCAACATCTGGATCTTCCCCTACCAAGGGCTCGAATACCTCGTCGCGCGCGAGGCGACCGGAGGCGAAGCCTTCGACGACCGGCAGGGCATGCGCCTGGGCGCGGCGCTCACGGCCGTCCGCTTCGCCGCGATCGGGCTCAGCGTTCCGGTCTGGAAGCTCATGGGGCTGCTTGGCTAGTGACCTGCTGCCGATGGATCCGCATGAGGTGTTCGGGGTCGGGCTCGTCGGGAACGCGGACGTCCTTCACGAAGTGGAAGCCCGCCTTCTCGTACGCCCTGATCGCGCTGGCGTTCCGCACCGACGGGCCGATGACACACTCGTCGAGCGCTGAGCACGCGAAGACGATGTCGCGGAGGAACGACCGGATGAGCTCCGGACCGTGGCCCTTGCCGATGAGGTCTGGCTCACCGATGAAGAGGTCGATCCCTGCCGAGGGCGTGTCGAGCGCGAGGGCCGTGCCGTACTCGTCATGGTCATCGATCCGGTACGACTGAATGAGACCGATCGGCCGGCCGCGATGGCGGATGAAGAAGACGTCCACCAGGTCTTCGCCGCGGATGCGCCGCTGGTACTTCTCTAGCTCGTCGTCCGGATAGGTCTCGCGCGGCGGGTCCGCCCACCAGCGGCTCACCTGCGGCTCGAGCAGCTACCGGCGGATCAGGGGTAGATCCGCCTCCGTAAGCACCGGGAAGTCGTACTCAGGCTCGGGCGTACTCACTGATGCCGTGCTTCGCGAGGGTCTCGGCTGTCGGAACACCATCGTCGGTCCAGCCGCGGCTGCGGTAGTACGCGCGCACCTGCTCGGCGACATCGTCGGCATCGAGCCTCACGCGCGACAGCACCCCGGACGTGTGCGGCTTCATCGCCTGCTCCGGCAGGACGTCGTCCGCCGCTCCGAAGCCCTCGCGGATGTTGAAGAGCCGCGCGAGGGTGAGCGAGAGCTCGCCGATGTCGGTGATGCCGGCGGCATCGATCCCCCAGCCGGTGACCGCGTTCGTGATGTCGGCGAGCTTCGGGTCGTCGTAGCGGAGAAAGAAGCACATGCCGACGGTGTTCTTCGCCGACCGCGACGGCAGGTTCGAGTTCATGTGGTCGCCGCCCGTCGGGCTGGTCGCGTAGCTCACCCGTACCTGCTTCCCGTACTCGGTCCGCTGACGCGGATCGTGCATCGCGAGCTCCTGCCCGCGCACCGCCGTGAGGTGCTCGGCGCCGCCGAGCGTCTTCGCCGCACGCACCGAGCCCTCCGCGAGCACGTCACCCAGGCCACGCCGGAACGCGACCGCGTCCGGTGAGGCGAGCACGGCCTTGCCGTTGCCGAATTCGACCGGCTGCCCATCGAGCTCGGCGTCCGGGAGGATGCCACGCTGCCGCAGGTCCATGACCCAGGCGACCGTCGCGCCGAGCGAGATCGTGTCGAGGCCGAGCGCGTTGCACCGCTCGTTCACCTTGGAGATGAGCGCGAGATCGTCGACGCCGCAGTCGGCACCCAGCGCCGCGATGGATTCGTACTCGATGCCGCCGTACTTCGGGTCGATCTGGTACGGCGTCTCCATCTTGACGACCTTCTTGCATCGCACCGAGCAGGCCCAGCAAGCCTCCATCTTCACGCGATAGCCTTTTTCGACCAGTGCCTCGGCGCTGATCTCGGCCGCACCCTCGAACGGTCCGCCGTTGTAGTTGCGCACCGCCATGCCCCCGACGCGGGTGTAGCCATCGAGGCCCATGCCCGTGCCGAAGTTGTGGAACGCCCAGTGGTTCTCCTGCAGGGTGTCGGCGACCCAGCGGCCGATCTCCTTGACCTTGGCCGCGTCGTGGAGCGGGACCGCGCGGGAGCCCTTCACGACGATCGCCTTGAGCTTCTTGCTGCCCATGACCGCACCGAGGCCCGCACGTCCGGCGATGTCCTTGTAATCGTTCACGATGCCGGCGATCCGCACGAGGTTCTCGCCGGCCGGCCCGATCTCACACACACGCGCGAGCCGCTCGCCCACCTCGGCCTTGAGCTTCTCCTCGGTGTCCATGATCTCGAGGCCCCAGACGTGCGACGCGTCGCGGATCTCGACCTGGTCGTCCTTGATGTACAGGTACACCGGCTTCGCCGACGCGCCGGTCACGACGATCGCGTCCCATCCGGCGCGCTTGAGCTCCGCGCCCCAGAACCCGCCGACCTCGGCTTCGCCGAAGCCACCGGTGAGCGGCGACTTCGCGCCGACGGCGTGCCGGGACGCGCCGGACAGCGGGGTGCCCGTCAGCACGCCCATCGCAAAGATCAGGATGTTGTCCGGCCCGAGCGGATCCGCGCCCGTTGGCAGCTCGGTGAGCAGGTAATGCGCGATGAGCGCGCGGCCGCCCGGATGCCGCTTGAAGGTCGCCTCGTCCATCTCCTCGACGGCCGTGGTGCCCGCGGTCAGGTCGACCCGCAGGACCTTCCCCCAACTGCCGTAGCGCTGGCTCATCAGACTCTGATTATCGTGGAACCGACGTGAGCGAGTACGACCTGGTCTGCGACATCTGCGGGATCACCGTCGAGCCGCGCGATGCGGTGGTGACGTGGGTGGCCGATGCCCGCGGCGAGCACGACTTCGCCCTCGCGCATCTCGCCTGCGCGCCGGCGGGCGCGACCGACCGCCGCGAGGTGAAGCTCCTCGTCGGACCGAACGCGTTCCTGGAGTTCACGACCGAGCGCTTCGGCAAGACCAACCCCGATCCGGAGGCGCTGCGCTCGATCGTCTGGGCGCTCGCGCCGTTCGTGATGCGTCATGACAACGCGGCCGAGATGGACCTCCTGCGCGCCAAGTCGTTCGGCGCCGAGCCGGGAGTCAAGCCCGGAGCGGTCGAGAAGAAGGACGAGGGCGGGGGCAAGTAGAGCTCTCGCGCTAGTTGTCGTCGATCCGGCGTCCGCGCCAGTACCGCACGTTCGCGTTACGCCCGAAGCGCGGCGTGTTCAGCCCCATCGTGAGGTAGTACGCGGCGCTACCGAAGAGCACGGGCAGCAGGATGTCGCTGGACGGCAGCCGCAGCCAGATCCCGCTGGTCTCGCCGACGGCAGCGGCTACGACCACGATGACGAAACGGATCCAGGCGGTCCGCTCGCGAGGCATCACGCGGTGCCCTCGAGCAGGAATGACGCTTCGCGGGCCCACTGGCCGCACTGCGCCAGCTCTTCGCGCGACACGAGGTTCGCCCTGACGGCGAGCTTGAGCTCATCGCGGAGCGTTGTCTGCAGCATCTCCGGACCGTCGGTGTTGAAGCTGAAGTGGACCTTGTGCTTCCGGAACACCGCGACCAGCTCGCGTAGCTCGTCGAGGTCGCGGACGACCTTGGTGTCGAGGTTCGATGACGGGCAGATCTCGAGATGGATGCCCCGCTCGGCCAGGCGTTTGCACAGGGCGGCATCCTGGGCAGCGTGGATCCCGTGGCCGATGCGGTCGGGCTCGAGATAGCGCACGACCTCGTCCACCGAATGCCAGTCCTCGTCCTCGCCGGCGTGGACGGTGAGGCCAAGGCCGGCCTTGCGCGCCCTCTTGTACAGCGTCGCGTAGTCGCTGTAGTGGAAGTCGGCGCTCTTGGGACCCGCGATGTCGATCGCCACGACGCCGCGCTTCTGGTACTGGATCGCCTTCTCGACCACGATCTCGTTCATCTCGCGGCTGAAGGTGCGGTCGAGACAGAAGATGAAACCAGCCTTGACGGGGTACTCGAGCGCCGCGCGATCGAGACCGCGGATCGACGCCATGATGATGTGGTCGAGGTCCTGCTCCCCGCCGCGATTGCGCTTGAGCGGGTTGTAGCGGAGCTCGAGCGTCGTGATATTCGCCTTGCGGTACGCGCCGCCGATGACGGCGTACACGGCCTGCTCAACGGCGATGGGGCTCGACTGGATGAGCTCGGTCCAGTGGTAGAGCTCGAGGAAGTCCTCGAACGATTTGCGCCGCTTCGGATGCACCGTGATGAGGTCGACGAACTCCCAGTAGTCCTTCGTCGGGAGCCGGATGCCCTGCGAGTGCGCGATACCCCACATCGCCGCTGGATCGACGGCGCCACCGAGGTGGACGTGGAGCTCCGTGAGCTCGTCTCCGAGGGGATGCGGCAAGAGCCGCTAGCTGCCCTGTTCTCTGCTCGTCGGGGGACGGCGCACGCGACGGCGGCGTCGCGGACGCGATGACTTGCCCTCGGGATGCGAGCGCCAGATCGCGTTGCCATCGTCGTCGGCCGAGCAGACCTGGAGCAGGCGGTCCCAGACCTCGGCCCGGCGGAGCTCCTGCTCGGCGGTGGCGCGATCGACAACGCGCTCGAGCATGACGTCGCAGTCGTACGGCGAGCCGGCGAGGCTCCAGCCATTCTCGGTCAGCAGATCGACCAGCCGCGCGATCTCGGTGAGGCGCTGCGGTGTGTCGGAGACGAACTCGCGAAGCCAACCGGAATAGCTGCGCTTGCCGCGGTCCGCGCGGTCGAGCTCGTCGCGCACCGTGCCAAAGACGTGGATGAGGATGTAGGACGGGGCCGTGCCGGTGCCCATATCGCCGATGTTACCCGCGCTCTTCGACGAAGCGATAGCCCCCGTCCGAGTCCTTGGCGATCACGACGAGCGCCCCGTTCTTGAAGCCGCTCTGGCCCTTGAGGTCGCGGCAGAACAGGTGCAGGTGCTCATGCTCAGGGGGCACGCACATACACCTCTCGGCCTGGATCTCGGCGTCGAAGCGGCGCGCGCCGATGCGGAGATGCACAGGTGCACCTGGCTCGGGGAACAGCTTCCACGCGTCCTTCGTGATGAGGATCCGGCCTTTGCGGACGTCTTCGGAGCTGAGACGATGACGGTAGGTGCTACGAGAAACGCTCATTCGGTAGGACTATTTTCGCATACCTTCGCCCCGCTGTGTTGGCCTTCGGCCCCGAGGCCCCGGAAGCGTCCTAGCTGGCGCTCGGATCGTCCAGAAAACGCATCAAATGCAGTACTGGGACGTCCGAGCCGGCCTCCCGCAGGCCCGCCCGGACCTGGAGGATGCAGCCGGGGTTCGCCGAGACGACGATGTCGGGGCGGGCGGCCAGGATGGCCGCGACCTTTTGCCGCTGCAGCTCCCCCGCCACCTCGGGATGCGTGAGGTTGTAGATGCCGGCACTGCCGCAGCATCGCTCGGCATCGGCGATCGGGACGATCGTGACGTTCGGCACCGCCGCGAGCAGCGCACGCGGCTCACGACGGATCTTCTGCCCGTGCGCGAGGTGGCAGGCGTCCTGGTACACGACGCGGAGCGGCCGCTGCGCCGGCGCGGTCACGCCGGACGGCGTCACCGCCTGCGACGCGTCGCGCACGCGTGCCCCGAAGGCCCTCGCCCGATCTGCCCACGCCGGATCGCCCGCCAGGACGTCTCCGTAGGCCTTGAGGTGCGCGCCACACCCTGCCGCGTTCACGACGATCGGCGTATCGCTGCCGGAGAAGGCGTCGATGTTGAGCCGCGCGAGCTCCCGGGCCGTTTCGCCGTCGCCGGCGTGCGCATGCAGCGCGCCGCAGCAGCTCTGCTCCACGCACGCTGATACGACCTTGCCGCTGCGCTCGAGCATCCGCACCGTCGCGCGCTCGGTCTCGCCGAAGGCGGTGCGCATGATGCAGCCGGCGAAGAAGCTCGTGTCCGCACCCGGGCGCTCGACGGGTATATATGGCGATCCCTCGGCCTTCATCGCAAGCGACTCCATCGCGGCGAGGCGCCTGGGCAACAGCTGCGTCGCGCGGACGGCGCGCTGCGCGCCGCTGCGCACGTAGAGGTCGAGCATCCGTGTCGCGATGCGAAGCCGGCCCTGCTTCGTGATCGTGCTGAGGCCGATGCGTCGGACGGCCCTCGCGATCACGCGCGGCGTCTCACGCGTGCGGAGCTCCTCTCGCGCCCCCTCCATGATCCGGCCGAACGGCACGCCCGACGGGCACGCCGTCTCACAGGCCCGGCACACGAGGCACGCCTCAAGATGGCCCGCCACTGCGTCGTCGGCCGGCCCGGTCGACGCGACCAGCTGGCGGATGAGCTGGACTCGGCCGCGCGGCGAGTCGGCCTCGTCATTGAGCACGCGGTACGTCGGGCAATCGTTGAGGCACAGGCCGCACGAGATGCACGTCGCGAGGTCCTCGCTGCGGACGTGCGTCGAGAGATTGATGGGCGCCGTCTGGGTGGAGATGTCCCTACGATACCGGGGCCGAATGACGACAGAGACCGCGCTGACCATCGCCGCGCGCCTGCGAGAGGTCCTGCCACCCGATCACGTGATCGATGACCCGGCGACGCTCGAGCCGTACTCGTACGACGCATCGTTCTGGTCGCTCCGCGCGCACCGCCGGCCCGATGTCGTCGTGGTACCCGAGTCCACGGCCGACGTCGTCGCCGCGGTGCGGGTCGCCGCGGCCACCGGTACGCCGATCGTGCCGCGTGGCGCCGGCACCGGCCAGACCGGCGGCGCCGTCGCAGCGCACGGCGGCATCGTCGTCTCGTTCGCCAAGATGCGGCGCATCTTCGAGGTCGACCGCCCGAACCTGCAGGCGGTCGTCGAGCCGGGCCTCGTCTTCGCGGACCTGCAGGTCGCGCTTGGGGACAAGGGCCTGTTCTTCCCACCGGACCCCGGCAGTGGACGCGCCTGCACGCTCGGCGGTATGGCCGCGAACAACGCGAGCGGCCCCCACGCCGTGCGCTGGGGCACGACGTCCGCCTACGTGCTCGGCGCCGAGGTCGTCCTCGCGGACGGTTCGGTCATCGTGACCGGTGGCATGAAGAGCAAGGCGCTCAAATCGTCGAGCGGTGTCGATCTCACCAAGCTGTTCGTCGGCTCGGAGGGCACCCTCGGCATCTTCACCCGTCTGCGCCTGCGCGTGCAGCCGAAGCCCGCTGCGCGCGCGGTCTGTCTCGCGGCGTACGGGAGCATCGACGATACCGTCCTGTCGCTCGACGACCTGTTCGCCGCGGGGATCCTGCCGTCGACCGCCGAGCTCCTGGACCGAAGCGCGGTCGAGGCGATCCAGCGGTACCGGCCGGACCTCGGTCTTCCCGACGGTGACTGTCTTCTGATCATCGAGGTCGAAGGCACGCCGGACTACGTGGCATCGGCAGTCCGCTACGTCGACGGCATCGTGAAGAGGCACGCGACCAGCACCCGATTCGCGGAGGCCGAAGCTGAGATCCAGCAGATCTGGGCCGCGCGCGGCGGCATGGCCGCCGCCTCGGCGCTCATGCACCCTGACAAGCACCGTATCTTCGCCGGCGAGGATCTCGCGGTGCCACTGTCAGAGATCCCCCGCACCATCCGGGCCTCGCGCGAGATCGCGGCCGAGCTCAGGATCGCGGTCCTCTTTTACGGCCATTTCGGTGACGGCAACGTCCATACGGCGATCCTCATCGACCCGACCGACGCCGATGAGGTCGCGCGCGCCGACGAGCTCGCGGACCGTCTACACCGGCTCGCGATCGAGGTCGGCGGGACGGTGACCGGCGAGCACGGCACCGGCGCCGTCCGCCAGCAGTACATGCGCCTGGAGCACGGGCCGGCGCTCGACACAATGAAGAAGCTCAAGGACACGTTCGATCCGCAGGGGATCTTGAACCCGGGAAAGATCTACGGCGCGTAGCTTTCCGCGCCGCTCCTAGGCGAACTTCGCTCCTAGGCGAAGTAGCCGTAGTCCCCAAGCAGCAGTCGCAGGAAGAACAGTGAACAGAGCACCACGATCGCGATCCGGTGCGAGAAGATCGCCCGCGGCTGCTCGCGCGCGACCTGCGCGACCTGGCCCCAGAAGAACAGCACGAGCGAGAGCTCGCTGAACATGAACGCGGCGTGGACGTAGCCGAGCGGCGACCACTCGTACGGCTGGGTCATCGTCCAGTTGAGGAGCGCATGCGTCGCCTGGTAGAGGTGCACGCCGACGGTGAGCACCGCGCCTCCGAGGATCGCGGGAATGATCTCGGCCACGTGCGGTCGGCGGCGCCACACGACGAGCTGGCTGACGATGAAGGTGTTGACGATCGGGAGGAGGAACGCGTCGCCGACGATGGCCGAGGTGTACGAGAGGGTGGTCCGGTAGTTGAGGGTGATCGGGTCGGCGGTCCACCGCAGATAGAGGCTGCCGGCGGCCTGGGTGACGAAACCGAATAACAGCGTCCCGAACGCGACCGAGGCGAGGAGGACCCAGGGGCGTGGCTGGTAGGCCGCGACGGTCCGCAGCATCAACCCTCCCCTACGTGCTCACGGGAGCCTATCAGTGGCGCGGGGCGCCGTGCAGGCCGGCTTCGAAGGAGCGTTTGTCCTTACGGGGCAGCGTTTTCGCGATCCCGGACGGTACGAGCTGGACGTGCGGCAGCTCCACCAGGTGGTCGATGACCGGCCAGAGGTCGGCCTCGCTGGTCAGCCAACCGATCCGGTCGAACTGGAAAAGGGACACCGGCCGCGAGTAACGACGGAGGGTCCGTTCACCGGCGTAGTTGTAGTAGTCCTCGAAGTACGAGAGCACCAGCTCGCGCACCGTCCGGTAGACCGGGGCGCGGTACCGCAAGCCCGCGAACTTCGACTTCCCCACTGCACCCCAGAGGCCGCGATCGCGGTATACGGCAAGCAGGTGGTCATCGTCGCGCTCCGACTCGAGGTCGACGATGAGCGGCTCTCGGCCGTTCACCCGGAACGCCGCGGCGGCGAAGATCGCGCCCTCGGCGCATTGCGCGGTCTGGTCGCGGAGCACGCGGCGCGGTGAACGGCACGTCGCGCCGCCGCGCTCGTTGTTGTACGTGAGGTCGTCGAGGTACCGCTGCACCTTGACCGGCGTGTTCAACGCCCCGAGGGTGCGGAGCTCGCGCGGCGTGAGGTCGAGGTTAGGCACACCTCTTGTGTAGCGGGTCCGCTCCGCTCTCACACAGCCGATACGGCTCCTCCGCCTCGCTGAGCTGGCGGGCGCCGGCGTGGACCTCACGGTGGCAGTTGGCGCACAGGAGAACGCATTTGGCGAGCTCGGCCTCGATCTTCTCCCAGCGGCGCGTGATGCCGTCGTGAGAGATCGCGAAGTCCTTGGTGCGTCCGTCCCGGTGATGGAACTCGAATACGGGTGCCGGAACGACGGCGCCGCAACCTGCGCAGCTTCCGCCAAGCAGGGCGATCGCGCGGCGCTTGATCCGGCGCCGGCTCCGCACGACGGCGTGGTTCACGTTCGCCGACGTGACCAGGTGGCGGCGCCGGTGACAGTTTGCGCACAACAGATCGCACTTGGCGGCCTCGGACCAGACCCGCTCGCGAGTAGTACTCGAGCGGCTGAGCGTGAACTCTTTCGTGCCGGCATCGCGGTGATGGAACTCGAGTGCTGCTGCTGCGCGCGCATAGCCGCACGTCTCGCAACGGCCACCACGTGACGCGAGTAGCTCTGCCCGCAGCTGCGTTCGCGCTCTCTTCTGGTACCGGTAGGTCTTGGCGTTCCGCATCTTCCGCCGACTTTCCGCGAGATCAACAAGTGAGAGCGACGGGTGGGGAGACCAGGACGTGTTGTGTTGCCCGAACGGCGAACACTTCAAGCAGAAACGCCGGTTGTTCAAGTTACGGAGAGTTCCCTCGATCACGACGCGGCGAGGGAACTCTCCACCGCACAGCTCGCACGTCTTGGAACTCGCGGTCCTGACGACCGGTTTGCCCGGCCCGCGGAGCGGTCGAAAGGGCCGACAGCGAAGGCAACGCTGTCGACCCGCCAGGTCAACTCGACGACCACCGATCACTTCGATCCGAGCAAACGCCGAGCCACACGTCACACAACTACGCACAAGGAAAAGGATCGGCACGCCCTTGCGTGCCGATCCATGCTCCCCGAGGAGGACTCGAACCTCCGACCCAGCGATTACCCGTTCCCCGAGGTTTCCCTCGGACGTGGACTATCTCATCACCGTGACCGTCGCCGGTCCGTAGGTGCCGGGCGCTTAGTCTCTGAACCTTCCCGAGGCGTGCCCTCGGGCTTGGCTGCGGATTGCCTTGGCGTTCTCACGCTTTAGGTTTCCCGCAATTCACCCGGTTTTCACTCCTGAGTTTCCTCACGAGGCTGCCACTGTTGGCCGACAGTCGCTTGCTCTACCAGCTGAGCTATCGGGGATCGTCGCGGTCAGTTTACCGGATGCGAACATGGGCACCTAACCAGAGCGTGAAACGGATACATGAGCAGCGAAATGACGCCTGAAGCGACGGCCGATACGCCGATCTGCTGCGTGCCCGCGATCACCGTCGACCTCTACCTGCGCGCGCGGAGCTCCTGATGGCGAGCGCGAGCGGCTTCTGTAAGGGATTGCCGCGCGCGGTCGCGGCCGTGCTCGGCGACGACGCGGCGCCACACAGCAGCGCGACCGGCCACATGGTGAAGCTCTGGTTCGGGAACAAGGACATCCACTATGAGCTCGGCGTCTACCCAAACCGCAAGGTGATCGAGCTCGGCCTCCACTTCGAGAGTGACCCGCTGACGAACCGCCAGCTCCTCGGCGCGTTCCGCGCCCGGTCGAAGGTGATCGCGAAGAAGCTACCGACCGCGCGGATCGAGACGTGGGACCGTGGCTGGACGCGGATCTGGGAGCCGGTCGCGCTCGCGCCGTTCGACGCAGCGTTCGGCGCCGAGGTCACCACGCGCTTCGCGCGCTACGTCGCGGTGCTGGAGCCGATGCTCGAGGACGACCTTCCAGCGGAGGTGCGCTGGAGCCGGTAGCCTCGGGACGGAACACCAAGGGAGGACCAACGATGCCGACGACCCATGAAGCCACCGCCGCCTGGCGCGGCGATCTGACCGCCGGCAAGGGCGACGTGACGTTCAAGAGCGGCCTGCTGAAGGCAGCCAAGGTCAGCTGGAAAGAGCGGATCGAGGGCACCGGCACGGAAAGTCAGACCAGCCCGGAGGAACTGCTCGCCGCGGCGCACGCGAGCTGCTTCGCGATGGCCTTCGCCGCTCGCCTGGCCAAGGCCGGCGTCATCGATGCCGAGATCCACGTCACCGCCAAGGTCACGTTCGGCCCGGCAGCGGGCGGCGGCAACGGTGTGCTCTCCAGCGCGCTGATGGTGCGCGCACAGGCACCCAACGGCGACGTCCAGAAGTTGAACGCCGTGGCCGAGGATGCAAAGGACAATTGCCCGATCTCGAAGGCGCTGAAGGGGAACGTCGAGCTCAGCGTCGAGGCGACGCCGAGCTAGCGGACCTCGCGCGCGGCGGCGACCGCCTCTTCCGCGTTCCCGATGAGCCGCTGCGCGCCGCCAAGCGCGCGCGGCACATCAAAGCGGTGATCGAAGTTGCCGAGGTTCTCGGCGGCTTCGAGCGCCTCTTCCAGGGCCGAGCTCGCGAGGCGCAGCGCGGACGCCAGACGCTCGAGCTCACCCTGATCGACGCTCACGCCGCGATGGTGCCACGATGGCCGACCCTATGCTCCGACCGATGACCAAAGAGCTGCGCTCGGTGCGGCAGATCCGCCAGTACGCGAAGGAGCCCGTTCCGGACGCCATCGTGGACGAACTCCTCCAGGTCGCGCGCTGGACCGGAAGCTCCAAGAACACGCAACCCTGGCACTTCATCGTCGTCAGGGACCGCGAGGCGCTCCGGAAGATCAGCCAGCTTCGGCCGAACATCAACTGGCTGGCCGACGTGCCGCTCGCGATCGCGATCGTCCTCGACGACCCGGGGACGAGCAATGCGTATGACGAGGGCCGCGTCACCGAGCGGCTGCTCATCGGCGCGCACCTGCAGGGCTACGGCGGGGGCACGGCGTGGTTCGGCGACGATGCGCAGCAGGCCGAAGCGAAGCGCGTCCTCGGCATCCCCGCCGGCAAGACCGCGCGCTCGGTGGTCGCGATCGGGCGCCCGACCTCGGTCAAAGATCCGCGACCCGGTGCGAAGGCCGGCGGCCGCAAGCTGTTGTCCGAGCTCGTGAGCCGCGATCGCTGGGGGAACCCGAAGGGCTGAAACGAGAATGGGGCCGCCTCATCGGCAGCCCCGTCTCAACGCGCAGTTCCAGTGCCTACTCGAGGTAATCCTTGAGCTTCCGCGAACGGCTCGGGTGCCGCAGCTTGCGGAGCGCTTTCGCCTCGATCTGCCGGATGCGCTCGCGGGTGACGTTGAACTCGCGCCCCACCTCTTCGAGGGTGCGGGTGCGACCATCCTCGAGGCCAAAGCGGAGCTGCAGCACGCGACGCTCGCGGCCGGTGAGGCCCTCGAGCACGCTCTCCACCTGCTCCTTGAGCAGCTTGTGCGACGCCGCGTCGGACGGTGCGAGGGCCTGATTGTCGGGGATGAAGTCTCCGAGGTGCGAGTCCTCTTCCTCACCGATCGGGGTCTCGAGCGAGACCGGCTCCTGTGAGACCTTCACGATCTCGCGGACCTTGTCCGCCGTGATCAGCATCCGTTCGGCGATCTCCTCCGCGGTGGGCTCGCGGCCGAGCTCTTGGAGCAGGCCGCGCGACACGCGGATGAGCTTGTTGATGGTCTCGACCATGTGGACCGGGATGCGGATGGTCCGCGCCTGGTCCGCGATCGCGCGGGTGATCGCCTGGCGGATCCACCATGTCGCGTAGGTCGAGAACTTGTAGCCCTTGCGGTAGTCGAACTTCTCGACGGCACGGATGAGGCCGATGTTGCCCTCCTGGATGAGGTCCAGGAAGCTCATGCCACGGCCGATGTACTTCTTCGCGATCGACACGACGAGGCGGAGGTTGGCCTCTGTCAGATTGTGCCGCGCGTCGTCCCCCTTCTGGATGAGCTCGTCGGCGAGGCGGCGGAGGCCGCGCTGCTCGTCGGCGTCAGCCAGCGCGAGCAGGTCGAGGTGCCGGACCATGACGGTCCGCATCTCCTGCCCGATCATCACGAGCTCGCCCAGACGCTCGGCGCCCTCGGCGGGACCGTGGATCTTCGCGTAGGCCGGGAGGATCCGGATCGTGAGCCGCTCCGGGTCACGGCGCGCGCTGTCGATGATGGCGACGAGCTCGCCGATGAGGATGCCCGCCTCGGCGGAGATCTCCTTGCTGTTCGCCTCCGCCTCGAGCGGCTCGCGGAGCTTGAGCAACCGGTTCGCGAGGCGCTTGAGCTCCTTGCTGCCGTCGGCGTCGTTCATCGTGTGACGGAGTGCCTTGTTCGTGAAGCGCGTCGACTCGTCAACGAACTCCTTCGGACGGCCGAGGGCCATGCGTTTCTTGACCTCGACACCAAGCTCGTAGAGGTGGATGACCGAGAGCGCTGGTGACTCGAGCGACATCTCGCCGAGCTCGATGGACTTGGCGAGGTTGACCTCTTCCTCCGCGGTGAGGAGCGGGACCTTGCCGATCTCTTTGAGGTACATGCGGACCGGGTCGTCGACGCTGATGAGGTCCGAGGCGAGGACGGCCGAGATGCTGTCCTCACGCTGGGCTTCCTCGGTCTCTTCCTCTTCTTCCTTGACCTGGTGGTAGCTCGGGCCGCGGTCGGCCTCGAGGATCTCGACGTTGTTGTCGTCAAGGGTGACGAGGAGCTCCTCGATCTCGCCGGCTTCGGCGTCGGGGATGCCCCGGGCGATGTCCTCCTGGGTGAGGTACCCCTGCTGCTTGCCGCGCGCGATGAGCTTTTCCGCCGCCTCGCGGTGCTCGGGGTGGATCCCGACGCGCTCAGGTGTGGCGGTCTTGCCCGCGGATTCTTTTTCCTTGGTCGCTGCTTTGGCCATCTTTACTCCTGCTCACTGCTGCGAAGGACCGTCGACCGCTGGAGCGAACGCTGGACCTCTTCCAGATCGCGCGCGAGGCGGCTGACCTCCTCGTCGAGTCCGCCGACATCGCCGTCGTGCCGCGCGAGTGCCGCGCGGACGTCCACGAACCGTCGTCGCAAGTTCCCTTCCCGAAGCCGGAGCGCGACGATCTCGATCTCGTGACCCGGATCGGCCCCTGATCCTGGCTCCGGCGCATACGCGCCCAATGTGGCCGCCGTGGCGGCGAGTGGAGCCGGAAGGTCAGCGATCGAATGCCCGCCACGAAGCTGTTCGAAGATCGCTCGGTGGTCGGGGTCTGCCAGGTCCGCGGGATCCAGGTCGAGGCGCGCGGCTTCCTCGGGAAACTTGGTCAATTGTGCCATTAAGTAACGCTCCAGAGAAGTCGTTTGTTTCCGTTCGGGCGCCCCGGGATCGGCTGGAGCGCTCTCTGTGCGGGCAGATACGGTCGGAGGGGCCGGTCGGATGCTCGCGGCGCCGGTCAGCTCGCCGCGGAGGGTCTCCTGGTCGAGGCCGGTGTGCCGCGACAGGGTGCCCAGGTAGAGCTCGCGGGTCAGCAGGTCCGGCTCGTCCTTGAGCAGCGGGAGCGCTTCCGCGAGGAACCGCCGGCGCCCATCCGGGCCTTCAAGGCGGCCAACGAAGCGCTGGGCGATGGCGTCGATCACGAACTCGAGAAGCGGTTTCGCTGCGCCGATCCGCGCCTTGAGATCGTCTGGCGCGGTGCGCGCCACGTCGTCGGGATCCTTGCCCTCCGGCAGGACGCCGACCCGGAGGCTGAGCGCGCTCTTTCCGACGGTGCTCTTTCCGGCCCGCTGCGCGATGCGCTGGGCGATGCGGATGAGCTCCTTGCCGCGCTTTTCCGCCGACCGCTCTCCCGCCGTGTCCCCGTCGAACAGAACGACGACGCGATCGAGGTTCATGCCCTCGAGCGTGCGGTACTGGTCCTCCGTGAGCGCGGTACCCATCGACGCGACGACGTTGGTGAGACCGGCCTGGTGGCAGGCGATCGCGTCGAAGTAGCCCTCGACGATGACCGCCTCGCTCTGGCGCCGGGCCTCGGCCTTCGCCGCGTCGAGCGCGTAGAGCGTGGCGCTCTTGTTGAATAGGAGCGTCTGCGGCGAGTTGATGTACTTCCCGCGCTGGTCATCGCGCATCGCGCGTCCGCCGAAGGCGATGATCCGTCCGCGCGCGTCACGGATCGGCACGATGAGCCGGTCGCGGAACCGGTCGAAGATCCCGCGCTCGGTCTGGACCACCAGGCCCGACGCGATGATCTCCTCGTCCGAGTGGCCCTTCTTCCGCAAGTACGTGAGGAGCCCGTCGGGCAGATCGGGCGCATACGACACACCGAACTGCTCGACCATCTTCTCGTCGATCCCGCGCCCCGCGACGTACATGGCCGCCGCCTTGCCCTTCGGTGTGCCGCGCAGTGCCTGCCGGAAATAGAAGTGCGCGACATCGTGCGCCGCAAGCAGCCGCTTCTCGCGCTCGCGCTCGGCCGGTGGCTTGCCACCGGTGAGCTCGATGCCCGCGCGCTCGGCAAGGGTCTTGAGGGCCTCGCCCTTACCGACTCCGTCCAGCTTCATGAGCCAGTCGAAGCAGTCTCCCTTCTCGCCACAGCCCCAGCAGTGGAACGTGCGGCGATCTGGGTCGACGCTGAACGACGGCGTCTTCTCCGAATGAAAGGGGCAGAGCCCGCTGTACGAGCGGCCGGCCTTCTTGAGCGGGACGCGCTCGCCAACGAGCTGGACGATGTCCACCCGTTCCTTGACGCGATCGAAATCACCGGGCAACGCGGTATGCCTCGCCACGATGACGGACAGTCTCGACGTTCACGGTCTTGGAGCGGGGCTCGAAGGTGTAGAGGACGCGATACACGCCGACGCGCAGTGAGCGCAGGTGAGCAAGGCGGCCGCGCAAGGGTTTCCCATCCAAAGGCCTGACCGCGAGGTCATCGATCGAGGTGCCGACAGCGGACCGGTACGTGGCCGGCAAGCGGGCGATGTCGCGCACGGCCTCTCGCGCCAGAACGATCTTGGCCAGCGGTCACAGCCCGAGACGAGCCCGGACTTCCTCCCAGGGAAGGACGCGCCCCGCCGCAATGTCTTTTTCCGCGCGCCGGATCGCGGCAAGGGCCTTCGGATCGGCGAGGATCTCCAGCGTTTCCTGCCAGCTCTCGAACTCATCGGCCGACATGACCACCGCGGCCGGCTTGCCCTGACGGGTGATGGTCACATGCTCGTGGATCGCCGACACCTCATCCAGGATCTTCGACAGGTCCTTGCGCGCTTCGGTGAGCGGCAATGTCTTCATGTCGTCAACTGTACAGGCTTCTGTACAGCAGGTCTAGCGGCGGCCCCAGGCCGCGGGGATGAAGAGGCTCTCGTACATCGAGAGCGCGTAGTCGTCGGTCATGCCGGCGACGTAGTCGGCCACGGCGCGCTTGGTGCCGTCGGCCGCGGCGATCTCCTGGTACTCGTGCGGCATCCGGTCGGGATGCGCGACGAAGTAATCGAGGAGCGCGAGCAGGACACCCTGGGCCTTCTCATCTTCGGTCTTCGCGGGACCCGCGAGGTACACATTCTCGAACATCCAGTCGCGCAAGGCGTTCGTGGCGTCCAGGACCTCCGGCGAGAGCCCGATCTCCGGCTTGCCGAACGAGTGGACGATGACGTCGTAGACCATCGTGTCGAGCCGCTCAGCGCGGTCACGGCCCAGCCCGCTCCGCACATCCTTGGGCAGATCGTCCTCGCCGATGATCCCGGCGCGCATCGCGTCATCGATGTCGTGGTGGAGGTACGCGATCTTGTCGGCGAACCGCACGACCCACCCTTCCGGCGTCTCCGGCACACCCCAGGCGGGCGTCTCGAGGCCGCCGACCGTTGGGGCGGAGTGTTTGAGGATCCCGTCGCGGACCTCGTGGGTGAGGTTCAGGCCCGTGCCATTCTTCTCGATCCGCTCGACGATGCGCACGCTCTGCTGGTTGTGGCGGAAGCCGTCAGGCAGGAAGCGCCCGAGGAGCTCCTCACCGACGTGGCCGAAGGGGGTGTGCCCGATGTCGTGGCCGAGGGCCATCGCCTCGAGCAGGTCCTCGTTCAGCTGCAGCGCGGTCGCGATCGCTCGACCGATCGAATTGACCTCGAGGATGTGCGTCAGTCGGGTCCGGTAGTGGTCCCCCACCGGCGCGAGGAAGACCTGGGTCTTGTGCTTCGTCCGGCGGAAGGCCTTGGAGTGCACGATCCGGTCGCGGTCTACCTGGAACGCGGTCCGAGTCGGCGACGGCTCCTCGTCATGGTCGCGCTTCGCGTCCGCGCTCTTTGTCGCATACGAGGCCAGCGCTGCGCGCTCGGTCTCCTCTTGACGCTCGCGGACCCTCAGGGCGGCGACGGACTTCGTGCGGGAGAGCTTGGCGCTGATATCGGTCACGGCAGCCATTTCGGCTACAGGGTACCGGACGACACGTCATTCACCAGCTCACCAGCGCACCGGGAAGGCTGACTAAAAGGCGGCCCCAACGAGCTCCCCGAGAGCGGGCACGAAGCGAAACAGCCCCGCTATCACGGGGATGGACAACGCACGGTACCCAACGATCGGCGGGAAGCCACGCCAGCGCGCGAAGGCCGGACCGAGCAGCAACAGCGCGAGCAGCGCCGCGACGAGTGGTTGATCACTGAGGCCGGCAGCGATCGGGATGGCGACCGAGGCCGCAAGCCCGCCGGCGGCAGCTCCGAACACCACGATCTCGAGCCCCCGCGCGACCCCACCCTCCCGCGCGATGACTGCGCGAATGCGGTCGTAGGACCAGGCGATCGCGACGCCGTAGACGATGAACAGCGCAGCAAACATCACGAGGCTGAGCGGGGTGAAACCGAACCGGAGGAAGTCGATGCTGCCCGGGTCGAGGACCGTCCAGCCCAGGCCAAGGAGGATCGCGACGCCGAACGTGAGACCGTGCCAGGGACGAAGCCTCCGGAGCGACGGCTCGGCAGCGGCGAACAGCACGCCCCCGAGGATGCCACTGCTGACACCGGCGAACAGCGCGAGCCCGATCGTCCCGCTGAGCGTGATGTCACCGACGCGGTTCCCGTTGCTGGTCAGGTCACCCTGACGCTCCGGACGCGACAGGAAGCCCGCGACGCGCATCGCCAGCCGCCCCAGGACGCCGCCGGCGAACAGCCCGGCCAGGATGCCGGCGAGCATCGCGGCTCCAAGATGGTGCGCGAACTGGCGCAGCAGCGTCATCGGCGACGAAGCTAGCACAGCGTCGGATCAGATCCGGCTAGCGGTCGCGCTCCGCTCCGGCGATCGCGGCCTGTGCGGCCGCGAGCCGGGCGACCGGCACCCGGTAGGTCGACGGCGACACATACGACAGGCCGATCTTGTGGCAGAAGGCCACCGAGCTCGGCTCGCCGGCGTGCTCGCCACAGATGCCGATCTTGAGGTCCGGCTTCGTCTTGCGGCCTCGCTCGACGCCCATCTTCATCATCTCGCCGACGCCGCCCTGATCGATGACCTGGAACGGATCGTCGGGGATGATCCGCTGCTCGACGTACTTTGTGAGGAAGCTCTTCTGC
>JBBQHN010000011.1:0-29212 GCA_038324015.1 Candidatus Limnocylindria bacterium
TAGGCAGCGAGTGCGTAAGAAGTGTTGCCAGTTACCTGGCGCCGTTCGGATTTACGAGGGAGAACGGCGTACCTCGGCTCGCAGCGATACGTTCGCCTGCCCTGTCGAAACCACGCATCCCCGTGATCCCTTTCAGGAACCATTTCAGTTTAGACCCCCTCCCGTCAAGGGATGCGTGTGATCTGCGGCGCGCTCGCGCTGAGCCTCGTGGCCTGCTCATCACCCGCCACTCCTGTCGCGATCACTGCGACGCCTCTTCGGAGTGCGACGCCCACACTGTTCATCACGACGACGGCTCCGACCACCTCGCCCACACCTGGACCGGCCGCGTTCCGCTACGTCGCAATCGGCGCGTCGGATACGGTCGGCGTCGGTGCGAGCGATCCCGGCAACGGATCGTGGCCCGCGCGCGTCGCGGCCCGGCTGCCGGCCGGAGCGAGCTATGTGAACCTCGGTGTCTCCGGATCGATCGCGTCCCAGGCCGCGCGCGATCAGATCCCGACGGCGGTGTCACTGCGGCCGCAACTGGTCACGGTCTGGCTCGCGGTGAATGACCTGAACGGGAACATCAGCGCCGCCGATTACCAGGTCGCGCTCCGATCCGTCGTCGAGCCATTGGTCCAGAAGACCGCTGCGCGGATCTTCGTGGGCACGGTGCCCGATCTCCGGCCGGTTCCCGCGTACGCCGGTCAGGACCTGGCCGGTCTGCTCGTGCGGATCAACGCTTACAACGCTGCGATCGACGCGATCGCGACGACGTTCAAGGACCGGGTGCTGACCGTCGACCTCTTCACCGGATCCGCAGCGCTCACTTCGACGATCACGGTGTCCAGCGACGGGTTCCATCCGTCCGACGACGGCTACAAGCTCATCGCCGACCGGTTCGTCGCCGCGATCGCGAGGGCAGGGATCGCGCTCCGCTAGAACGTGCCCGGCGTCTTGATCGTGGTCCAGGTCACGCCGCCATCGATCGTCCGCTGGATCGCGCCGCGCGCGGTGGCGTAGCCGACCTGCGCGTCACCGAATACGACCGCTGGACCGACCGGCGCGGCCTGCTGGTACTGCGTCGCGAACGCGTGCCATGTCGCGCCGCCGTCGGTCGTCTCGCGTGAGTCGCCGGGCGATGAGATCTGGAGCCAGCGGGTCGCGGTCACGAACGCGATGTCCTGCGCGCTGTTGGGTGCCTTACTGGCGTAGGTCCAGGTCGCGCCGCCATCGGTGGAGCGGTATATGAACGAGGCTCCAGTGAACGGATTGTTCGGCGACACGGTCAGAAGGACCGTCGTGCCGAACGAACCGATGCGGCCGACACCCAGATACGGACCCTGACCGCTGGTGAATCCAGGCGGGTCGGCGAGCCGAGAGGATGCGGCCCAGCTCCGGCCTCCGTCGGCGGTCCGGTACACGAGGGGTGAGCCGGCCGGATCGGTCGCGGCGATGAAGCCGTGCTGCGCATCGGCGAATGTGAACGAACTCTTGCAGGGACCGGGCGGTTCGAGACCGGTGGTCGTGACGGTCTGCCAGGACGTGCCGGTATCGCTGGTGTGCGCGAGCGCGACCGGTGAGCCGCACTGCGCGCCTGGGGGCGCCGGGATGAGGCGCGTGTCGCCCATGGCCCAGCCCTCACGTCCGTCGATGAACGACAGCAGGATCGGAGCGATCTCTGGGAGCGCGCGCTCGTCCCAGGTGTCGCCGCGATCGATGGACCGGAAGAGTCGCGCCCCCTGTGCCTGCAGGCCCACCAGCACCCAGACGGTCGGCCCCGACGGCGCGTCGATCAGTGCCGTGTTCGGGAGCGAGATAGGTGTTCGCACCGGGGAGGGTGACGGGGCGGCCGGCGTGACCGGCGGCGTCAGCGTGGGGCTCGCGGCTGCGATGGTCGGTGTCGGCAACGCGCTCGCGCTCGGAGTTGGTGCGGGTGTGGCTGAGCAGGCCGCAAGTAGAACCGCGATCCCGAGCGCGCTGCTGCGGATCATGTTCACCAGTGTCCGCCTCGCTGCGACATCGCGCAGCGGAGTGTGTGGACCAGGACGCGGGAGACCCGACTGGTACGACCTGGCAAGCAGTCGCTAGGCCGGCGCGACCTCGAGGATGGCCTTCGGCGGCGCGAGCGCGATACGGACGGCACGATCCATGACCAGGACACCGATGAGCATCAGCCCCATCGCGAACAGCATCACCGACTGCGGTGCGAACAGGGTGAGCAGCGTCGAAGCGGCGAACGGCGCGATGGTGCCGCGGAGGCCCATGAGCGACGACTGGGCGACGGCGTAGTCGCCGACGCGGTCACGCGGAGCGATCTGCACGATGTTCGTGAAGAACGTGATGTCACCGGCGGCGTTCGTGATCCCGGCCACGGCGGCGACCGGCAGGAGGAACCAGAAGCTCGGCGCGAACAGGTAGCCGAGCGGCATGAGGAGACCGAGCGACGTCGCGATCACGCTGATGCGCAGTGACGAGCCACGATCGATGTACCGGCCCCACACGAAATACGCAAGCACCGCGGTACCCGATTGCAGCGCGGTCATGAAGCCGACGAAGCTGTTCGGCGCGTTGAAGTGGTCGACGAGCAGGATCGGGTAGAGCGCGTAGTTCATGAGGTTGCCGAAGCCGAAGATCGTGAACGAGATCAACAGCCGGCGGTAGCGCGCGTCGCGCCAGACATCGCGCGCGATCTGCGACGGGCGGCGCCGGATCGCGGGCAGGGCCGGCATCTCGTGCCGGATGCGGCCGAACGCGATGCCGCCAGGGAGCGAGATCGCCGCCGCGACCGCGAACACGATCGTCGCCGGGAATGAATCGATGAAGATACCGGCGAGGGTCGCGCTCGCGATGCTCGCGACCGACACACCGACGCGGACCTTGCCCATTGCCGATGCCCGCTCGCTATCGGGGTAGATCCCCTGCATGAGCGTCGCGTACGACGCGAGGTTGGCGATCGCGATCACCCACGTCGTGACGGACACGAGCGCGAGCGCGAACGGCGTCGTCGCAAGGAGCACGCCGACGAGGAAGATCAGCCGCGAGATCGTCGCGGTGAACGCGGTGACGCGCACCGGTGGGAGTTTCGCCAAGAGGTAGCCGAAGACCGGCGAGAAGAGGTGGCCGATGAATGGTCCGGCCACGACGAGCGCGACGTCCTCGGTGGATCCACCCATGCGCCGGACCACGACCGGCAGGAAAGCTGCGACGACACCCAGATAGACGCCTGCGCAGACGCCGGAGAAGGCGTCGATCCGGAAATTTGCGCGCACGCGCTCGGCAGACCAGTTGCGATCGGGCATGCGAAAAGGCTAACGGCGGAAATGTCCGGTCGTCGCCCCATTTTGGTGGCAACTGACCGGACGTGTTCCGAAATTCGCGGTTCGTACTACCGGGGCGGGCCGAAGCCTCCGCTACGTGGCGGCCGCACGCCGCCCGGCCGTGCCGGATAGGGCCGCCGCCCGCCGAATCCGCCTGGGCCACCAGGTCCACCCGGACGCGGTCCATCACGGAACCCACCCGGTGCCGGACGGAAACCGCTCGGAGCGGCCGGACCGCGGGCGCCCGCCGCGGTCGAGCTCACGACCACTCGGCGGTTCGGATCCATGCCGACCGACTCGGTCTTGATCCCCGGCTGTCCCTGTAGCGCGAGGTGCACGATGCGGCGCTCGTACGCGAGCATCGGCTCCAGCGTCACGGCCTGGCTCGTCGTGCGCACACGACCCCCGACACGCTGCGCGATCTCACGGAGTTGTTCCTCGCGTCGCTTGCGGTATCCCTCGACGTCGATGGGGATGTGCACACTGTGGCCGACGGTCTTCGATGTGATCGCCGAGACGATCTGCTGCAGCGCGACCAGGTTCTCGCCGCCGCGACCGATCAGTGCGCCGAGCTCCGCGCCTTCGATGTCGAGGCTTTCCATGCCCGGCCGACCGTCGAGCGTGACCTCGGCTTCGACGTCCATCTTCTCAAGGAGCGCCTTCAGGACACCTAGACCGGCGACCAGATCCTCGGCGAGGAGCGGCGCGGCCTGCTCGGCCTCGTCCGCCGCGCGATCTGCGGCGCGCTCGGCGGAAGCGCGGATCGCGTCGGGCCGGCGTGGGACCTCAGCCTCGTCGATGACCGGTTCGGGTACTAGGGCGTGCTCCTCTTCGGTGAATGACAGCAGGACTCGCGCGTCGACTCCGCCCATACCGAGCATGTTCGCGGGCTTCCCGCGCTCCAGGATCTCGATGTCGACCTCGGAGCGCTTGCGCCCAAGATCCAGCAGGCCTCGCTCGATCGCCTCCTCGACGGTGCGACCGGTGAACTCCTCACCACGCAGCGGCATCGGTTCCCCCCTTGACCCCTACTTCCTCTTCTTCTGACGGCGCGCCTCGCGCGAACGCTCGGCGCCCCGATCGCCAGGACCACTGCGGCCATCCGAGACGATCGCGGCCTTGGCCCCCATGTCGCGGCGCTCTTCCTCGAGCGCCGCCTGCTGGCGGGCCGCGAGCGTGCGGTCCGCAGGCGACGGAATGCTACGCAAGAATGGCAGGAATCGCGGCAGTTGGCCCCAGCCGCTCACGAAATACTGCTGAACGATGCCGAAGATCGTCGTCGTCACCCAGTAGAGCGCGAGACCGGACGGCAGCCCTGAGGCGATGAAGACCGTGATGAGCGGGAAGTAGTACTGCATCGTCTGCATCATCTTTTGCTGCGGGTCGACGTTCTTTGGCCTGATCGCCGGCTGGAACATCACGGACGAGATGAGCTGCGTGACACCCGCGAGGACCGGGAGCACGTAGAACGCATCCTTGTGGCCGAGGCTCTCGAGCCACGGCAGCCAGCGGACGGTCAGATCGAGCGTCTGTCCGGCAACGAGCGGGTTGTGCAGGAACGGCCAGATCGCGTTGCCGAGCTCCACGCCATCGGGCGACGGCGTCCGCACGAAGAACTGGAAGGCCGAGTACATCGCGAGGAGGAGCGGCATCTGGAGCAGCAGCGGCAGGCAGCCCATCGCGGGGTTGTAGCCGCGTTCGGAATACAGCTTCATCTGCTCTTGGCTCATGCGCGCCTTGTCGGTGCCGTACTTCGTCTTGAGCTCCGCGATGGCCGGCGCGAGCTCCTGCATCGCCCGCTGGTTCTTGATCTGGATGACGAAGAGCGGGTAGAGGAGCAGCCGGATCGCGATGGTGACCGCGACCACGGCGAGACCGAAGTCGTGGACCACATCGAAGGCCGCGACGAGCAGCGAGACGAGCGGGTGGACGAGCAGGAAGTTCCAGAGGGTCGTGATGTTCATCTAGCGAGCCGCCTGCGGCGGGAGTGGCTGGGGCTTCTGTGGGACCGGGTCGTAGCCGCCGCGCGCGAACGGGTTACACGAGATCACGCGCCGGAGCGCCATGATCGTGCCGCGCCACGCGCCATAGCGCTCGACGGCCTCGATCGCATATTCGGAGCACGTCGGCGAGTACCGGCAGGCCGGCGGCAGCGCAGGGCTGACCTGAGCCTTGTAGAACCGGAGCGCCGAGAGGAGCACGCGCTTCACTGGAGCACCCGCGTGAGCTCGCGCTCGATCGCGCCCCGGAGGGCTGCACTGTCCGCCTCAAGTGCGGCGGGCCGCGCCAGCAGCACGAGATCCATACCCATTGGCCCCGTTGGGACGCTCGCGATGCGCTGGTCGCGGAGCACGGTGCGAACCGCCTCGCGGACGCGGCGCCGGGCCCGATTGCGCTTCACGGCGTTGCCGACGGCCCGCGACGCGGACACAGCCACCCGCACGGCCGACTTGTCGTTGCTGAGCGCACGGAGGGAGAACGATTTGTCGTTGCGCGCAATACCTTCCGCCCGGACACGCGCGATGTCTTCCCCTCGCCGCAGTCTCGCGGCGTGCATCACGGCGCGGCTAGACGACAGTGAGACGCTTGCGGCCGCGCGCCCGGCGCGTCGCCAGGACCTTGCGTCCCCCCGTCGTCTTCATGCGCGCGCGGAAACCATGGACGCGCGCACGGCGACGGGTCTTTGGCTGATAGGTACGCTTCACGATCGAGTCCCCTCTCGAAAATGCTGATGCTGATCTCGTCGGATGTGTGCGGTGAAGTCTAGCAGTCCGACCTGATCCCGATCCTTTCCTTGCCCCGTGTTCCGGCAGCGGGGTATAGTTCGCGGGCTTCCAAGGGAGCCGATCACCGCAAAGAGCTTTTGGTGCTTGCGACGCGAGCGGCAGGGTCCATCATCGAGTAACACACAGGGCGACTACATGGGGAGCGATCGTGACGTCTGACCCGCGGCTGGGAGCAGAGCCTCGTCCCAATTTCAAAGAGCTATGGAAGGCCGCCCTTGGCGACCTGCAGCTCGCGATGCCAAAGGCGAACTACGACACGTGGTTCAAAGAGACATATGTCGTCAGTGAAGAGGATGATGTCTTCTGCATCGGTGTCCCCAACGCGTTCGCGCGCGAGTGGCTCGAGAATAAGTACCGCGCCCAGGTCCGCGCGTCGCTCCAGCGGCTCGTCGGACGCACCGTCGACGTGCGTTTCATCACCGTTCCGGGTGGTGCGCAATCCGGTGGATCCGGCGCACAGCGGGGCTCGAATTCGCCGGAAACCGTCCGTTCCAGCGCCAATCCGGGCGAGAGCGTGACCCCCGTCGCGCCGCCGTCCGAGCGCCGGTCCGAGCAGGCTCCGGTCACGGCGATCCTCAACCCGCGCTACACGTTCGCGACGTTCGTGGTCGGTTCGAACAACCGGCTCGCGCACGCCGCGGCGCTCTCCGTCGCCGAGCGTCCAGGCCACTCATACAACCCGCTGTTTGTCTATGGCGGCAGTGGTCTTGGCAAGACGCACCTCATGCACGCGATCGGTCACGCGGTCCTGTCGCGCCACCCGAAGAAGCGTGTCGCGTACGCGACGAGCGAGAAGTTCACCAATGAGTTCATCAACTCGATCCGTGGCCAGAAGAGCGAAGAGTTCCGCGAGCGCTACCGCCGGATCGACGTCCTTCTCATCGACGATATCCAGTTCATCGCCGGCAAGGAGGGGACGCAGGAAGAGTTCTTCCACACGTTCAATGCCATCCACGAGGAGGGCAAGCAGATCATCATGTCGAGCGACCGGCCCCCGAAGGCCATCCCGCAGCTTGAGGACCGTCTCCGCTCGCGGTTCGAGTGGGGCCTGATCGCCGACATCTCGGCGCCTGACCTCGAGACGCGCACCGCGATCCTTCGGGCGAAGGCCGAGGCCGCGAACGTCGCGGTGCCACCGTTGGTCATCGACTTCCTGGCGCAGCGCATCGTGTCGAACATCCGCGAGCTCGAGGGGGCGCTCACGCGCATCGTCGCGTACGCCACGCTGAACGCGGTCACAGTCACGACCGAGCTCGCGCAGACGATGCTGCAGAACATCCTCTACAACCCACGCAAGCAGTCACTCTCGCCGGAGCGGATCGTCGAGACCGTCGCGAAGTACTACGGCGTTCCGTCCGACCAGCTCCGCGGCAAGGCGCGTGACAAGCAGATCGTGCTCCCGCGGCAGATCGCCATGTATCTCATGCGCGAAGAGACCGAGGCGCCACTTCTCCGGATCGGCGAGGCGCTCGGCGGCCGCGACCATTCGACCATCCTCCATGGCTGCGACAAGATCGAGCGGGAAATGGGCGACAACGACGATTTCCGGCGGGACATCAACGCCCTTCGCGAGTCGCTGTACGCGGACTGATGGCGTGCCGGCGGTGTGGATAAGGCTCCACGCCTTGTGGATAAGGGCCTCCCTTCGTGGACAACCCACCGTTTAAGGTGTCACTGGACGAGTTCCCTGTAGCATTTCATGACACGCGCGGGGACGCTGTCCCGGACCGTCCGCAGGCCATCCCCGCGCCGTCCACCGGAGCGACGGCGATCCCGATCAATCGCAGCACAGCGCTGGAGCCGAAAGGGTCATAGTCCACACCACTACTACGACGACTGGCGTTCTAATCATTCTTTCAGGTACGAGGATGCGGAGGGGGACCGGGTGAAGGTCAGCTGTTTACAAGAGAACCTCGCGCGCGGTCTTTCGATCGTGGGTCGCGGGGTCTCAACGAGAGGAACGCTCCCCATCCTGGGCAACGTCCTGCTCAAGACGGACGGCGGCCGACTGAAGCTCACAGCAACGAATCTCGAGATCGGCGTGAACTGCTGGGTGCCCGCGAAGATCGAGGACGAGGGCGCGATCACCGTCCCGGCCAAGCTCTTTACCGATTTCGTGAACTCACTGCCGCCAGGGCCGATCGAGATCGCGCTCAACGTACGGACCAAGACCGTGCACCTCAAGAGCGCGACGACAGAGGCGAATATGAAGGGCCTGGATGCAGAGGAGTTCCCGATCATCCCGGCGATCCCGGACAAGCCCACGACACGCATGTCGCAGGGTGTCCTGCGGCGGATGATCAACGAGGTCGCCTTCGTCGCGGCGACCGACGATTCTCGACCGGTGCTCACCGGTGTACTCACGACGTTCGAGGCGAATGAAGTGACGATGGCTGCTGCGGATCCGTACCGGCTGTCGGTCCGGCGTGCACCGCTGCTTGCCAAGGTCGATCCAAAGGTCGAGATCATCGTGCCGGCGCGCAGCCTCTTTGAGGTCGCGCGCATCGTCGATGACTCAGACTCGCCGGTCGACATCCTCGTCACGCCGAACGGCAGCCAAGTCATCTTCCACACCGAGGAGGCGGATCTCGTCTCCCGGATCATCGAGGGTCAGTTCCCGAACTACCGCCAGGTCATCCCGACCAGCCACGCGACAAAGGTCACGGTGAACCGTAACGACCTTCTGAAGGCAACCAAGCTCGCTTCATACTTCGCGCGCGATGCGGCCAACATCGTCCGGTTCCAGGTCGATCCGGCGAATGAGGTCCCGCTGACCATCAGCGCGACGGCAGCCGAGGTCGGCGACAACACCTCTCGGGTCGACGCGTCGGTCGAGGGAGTCGCGACCGCGATCGCGTTCAACTCGCGGTTCGTCGCTGATGCGCTGGGCAGCCTGACCGCCTCCGAGATCGCACTCGAGCTCGGTGGTCCGCTCGCGCCAGGTGTGGTCCGCATCGTCGGTGACGACAGCTACCTTCATGTGGTGATGCCGCTCCGCATTCCCAGTTAGATCCATGCGCGTCGCGAAGCTGCTCCTCGAGGATTTCCGGAGCTATGCGAGGACCGAGCTCGTCCTCTCCCCTGGCGTCACGGCATTCATCGGCCGCAACGGCGCGGGCAAGACGAACATCCTCGAGGCGGTCCATCTCATCGCCCGCGGGGATACGCCGCGCGCCCACGATGATTCCGAGCTCGTCCGCTGGGGAGCCACCATGGCTCGGGTCTCGGCGCAGGTCGAACGCGTCGACGACGCTCGGAC
This sequence comes from Candidatus Limnocylindria bacterium, assembly GCA_038324015.1. Lineage (GTDB taxonomy): Bacteria > Chloroflexota > Limnocylindria > P2-11E > P2-11E > UBA4735. Next base: position 9,348 of record JBBQHN010000011.1, read on the forward strand.
CGTTGACGTGATGCTGTTCTCACCACCTGACGGCGAGCGGCGCCGGCCCCGCCGGTACCAGCTCGATGGGGCCGGGAAGCGGTCGGACGAAGCGATCGGGGAGCTCGCGGTCGTGTCGTTCTTTCCCGAGGACGTGCAGCTGCTCGCGGAGGCCCCGAGTGCCCGGCGCCGCTACCTCGACGCGATGGTCGGCCAGGTCCATCGCCGTCACCGCGCGGAGATACGCGAATACCAGCGCGTGCTCGAGCAGCGGAATTCGTTGTTGCGCTCATTTCGTACTGACGTTCGGCCGAGTCCGGCTTTGCCGGCGTCCGCCGAACGCGAATCAACGGAGCTTGCGTTCTGGGATAGCGAGCTCGTACGGCTCGCTGCAGCGATATCGCTGCGACGGCTCGAAGCGGTGCGCGAGCTCGTGGCGCCGTTCCGTGCCGCGGCCACCCGGTTCAGTGGCGCCGACACACTCTCGCTCGCGTACGCCTCCCAGGTCGAGGGCGACACGATCGAGGAGCGCACGGCAGCGTATCGCGCACTGCTCGCCCAAAAGCGGGAGCGCGAGCTCTGGCAGGGGACGACGCTGGTCGGGCCGCACCGTGAAGACCTCGCGGTGAGCGCGCTCGGGCGCACTCTCCCAACGTTCGCGTCGCGCGGCGAGCAGCGCAGCGCGGTGCTGTCGCTCAAACTTGCCGAGGCATCGTGGATCCGCGAACGTATCGGTGAGCTGCCAGTGTTCCTCCTTGACGACGTGCTGAGCGAGCTTGATGCGGACCGCCGCGATGCCCTGGTCGACGCGCTACCCGAAGGCGCGCAGGCTCTCCTCACCGCGGCATTCGAGGCCGGCGTGCCGGAGCAGCTTGTCGACCGAGCGCAGATCCTCCGTGTCGCGGACAGCGTGATCGCGTGAGGCCGATCGGCGGTGCGATCGACCGCGCGCTGCGGAAACTCGGCATCGATCGCGATGTCGCGCGCGTCACCGCGGTCGACGCGTGGCCAGCGGCGGCACGCGAGATCCTCGGTACCGATGCGTCCACGACGAATGCAGTCGGCCTGCACGGACGGACCCTCGTGGTCCGCGTGCCCGACACGGCATGGTCGGGCGAGATCCGGCTCCGCGAAGGTGAACTCCTCGCAGCGATCAGCCGGATCGCGCCGGGCAACGATCTCGATCGGATCAGGCCCGTGCCCGGGTACGACGACCGGAAGCGGCCGAGCGACTCCTGACTGACCAGACAACGCCAGCCGCCCTCCTGCCGCCCTCCTAGACTTCCGCGCACGTGAGGCAGACCGGCTTCTCCACGAAGGTCGGATCGACGACCGACATCCGGTCGGCATCGGATGTGGTCGTTGTCAGCGAGCCGACGCTTGGCGCGACGCTCCGTACGAAGGGCCGCTTCTACTTCCTCTGCGAGGTCCTGCCACAGAGCAAGGTCGGTTCAGATATCGCGCGCGAGGTCGCGGACCTCACGCGACAGCAGTACGAGTACGATCTCTCTGCGGGCATCGAGGTCGCGATCCGCAAGGCGCTCCGCGATGCCAACCGCCGCGCAGCCCTGAAGCTTCGCGACCAGCGTGGCAAGGTCTCGCTCCATGTCGCCTGCGCCGTGATCGTGAACAACGAGCTGTACGCGGCGCACATCGGCCAGGCCCAGATATTCCTGGTGCGCCGCGCGCGCCTGTTCCTTCCCGGCGACGACCCGAACGAGCTCGCGGACTTCGTCCATCGCACGACGAGCCGCCGGGCGGCGTCGCTCGGAAGCGACCCCGACCTTCTGCCGTCGGTATGGAAGCAGGCCATCGAGCCGGGCGATACGGTCATCCTCGCCGGCGGTGAGGCCATCTCCTCGCTCGGCGCGGACGCGCTGCTCAACGCCGCGGTCACGTTGCATCCGCGCGCCGCTGCCGAGCACCTGCACGAGAAGTTCGTCGCGCAGGGCGGCACCGGCAGCGACAGCATCGTCCTGATCGAGATATCGCTGGCCGCGACGACCGCGCCGCGCATCGCGTCGGCGCCGGAGCCCAACCGCCCGCCAGACGAGGTGCTCGCTGCCGAAACGATCCGTTCGGGCATCGACGCGATCTGGAGGAGACGGCCGCGGCTGGGACGGGTCGTGGGAGCGGTCACCGCACCCGCCGCGGGTGCTGTGACAAAGGGTGTGGCGATCGGGCTCGAGCTCATGCCACACCGGTCACCCCAACTCGGCGGTCCGATGCAGACCGCGCGCGAGCGTGGACGCCAGCAGCAGCGGCTGGTCAGTCTGCTCGCGGTCGCGCTCCTGCTCGTGTCCGGGATCATCGGCCTGGTCGTCGTCCGCGACTTCCAGTCGAACAACGTCGTCGCGAGCTACAACCTCGCGGTGCTCTCGGCCCAGTCGGACCTCGATTCAGCTCAGGCGTTCCTCGATCGCAAGCCGACCCCCGACCTCGACCGGGCGCGCCAGAGGATCGATACAGCACACACGCATATCGACGAGGCGGCCAAGGCGCCCAGTGCCGACCCAAAGCAGATCGCGGCCCTCACCGCGCGCCTGACCTCGCTCGCGGACCGCGCGAGCAACGTCCTCATCGACCTTGTCGCCCAGGCACCGGGCGCGAAGGCCAGGGCATTCACCCAAACGCAATTCGGTCTCTACGTGACCGATCCGGGCAGTGGCCGGCTGTGGCGCGTGTACGAGCAGCCGCCCGGAACGACCGTCGCAGGCGCCGTGCTGCAACAAGGGAAGGCCGGTGTCGGCACGCCGCGCCTGGTCACGGCGATCGACAACACGCTCTACACGCTCGACGATGCAGGCACGGTGTGGAAGGCGGAGGGCAACACGGTCGTCGAGACGGCGCTGCCGGGCAGCGACAAATGGAAGACCGTCGTCGGCCTGGTCAGCTTCACCGGCAACCTGTACATCGTCGACGCGGGCTCGGGACAGATCTGGCGGCACGAGGGCGACAAGGACACGTTCCTCGCCGCCGATCCGGTCCTGGCCCAGGCTTTCGCGCCGAACAGCATCGTCTCAGCCGCCGTCGATGGCAGTATCTGGATCGCGACGACGGCCGGCGACGTCGGACTCTTCAAGCGTGTGGGTCTCGCGACGACGGCGACGAAGGCCGACTTCACGATCAAGTGGCTGGGCGAGCCCGCGAAGGCCACGGCGATCCAGGCCATCGATTCGCAGCGCAGCATCTACATCCTTGATGCGCCGGGCCGCCTGGTGGTCCAGCTCACGCGCGATGGCCGCGAGGTCGCGCGATTCGCGCTCCCGCGCGACCTGCCGCCACCGACGTCATTTTTCGTCTCCGAGGGCCTGCGCATCGCGTACACCGCGCACGGGTCGAAGATCGCCGCGACCGATCTCAGCCGATGATCCCGTTCTCCGATGCGAACCCGACCCGCGGTCCGGCGATCATCAACCGGCTGCTCCTGTTCACGAACATCGTCGTCTGGCTGTACATCGTCAGCTTGCAGCGCACACCGGGTGCGCTCGAGGCGTTCTACGACCGCTACGCGTTCGACTGGTCGCGATTCACGGCGGACCTTTCGAGCGGCGCATGGTCGCTGTCGACGTTCGTGCCGCTCTTCACCCATATGTTCCTGCACGGCGGTTGGCTGCACATCATCGGCAACATGCTCTACCTGTGGGTGTTCGGCGATAACGTCGAAGATCGGCTCGGCAGCCCGACATACCTCCTCTTCTACCTGCTGTGCGGGATCGCCGCCGCGATCGGCCAGGGCCTCGTGTCTCCCGGTCCGATGCTTGGCGCATCCGGCGCGATCGCCGGTGTCCTGGGCGCGTACCTCATCCTGTTCCCTCGGGCGCGCGTCCGGACACTTATCTTCCTCGGCATCTTCATCACGGTCCTGCAGTTGCCGGCGGTGATCGTCATCGGATTCTTCATCGTGATCCAGTTGATCGACGCCGTCGGCTTGCTGCGCATCGCCGGTCACGCGGCGAGTGACCAGGTCGCGTACTTCGCGCACCTCTTCGGCTTCGCCGCCGGCCTCGTGCTGATCTTCATCCTGCGCGACCGCACCCAGCGCAGTCAGCGCAGCCGGTACGGGTAGCATTTTCCCGTGGGCGAGCCAACGCCGGACCTCATTCTCTGCGCGGTCGAATCGGTCCGCGTGCATGTTCTGACCGGCCAGCACGTCGTGCTTCTGCAGCCGCAGGACTCCGACCGTCTGGTGCCGATCTGGATCGGCGCCGACCAGGCGCACAGCATCGCCACCCGCATCGCGGGGATCCCGAGCGATCGCCCGCTCACGCATGACCTGATGATGTCGATGCTCGCCGCGAGCAACGTGGAGATCACGCGCGTGGTCGTGAAGGATCTCGTCACGGACTCCACCGGCAGTGGCAGCGTGTTCCACGGCAGCGTGTTCCTGCAGGTCGGCCGGCGTGAGGTCGAGATCGACTCGCGCGCGTCCGACGCGATCGCGCTCGCGGTCCGCTGCGACGCGCGGATCCTCGTCGCCGGCACCGTCATCGACCGCTCGTCGATCGCGTCCACTGGCGAGGAGCAGGACATTGGCGGGCTCGGGGTGTTCCGGCAGTTCATCGAGAGCCTCCCCGACGAAGGTGGCTCGGGCCCCGGCGGATCCGACGCGGGATCCGGCGGATCGACGAACGGCTGAGCAGCAGCACAGCGTGATCGACCCGGCGATCTGGCCGCTCGGGACGAGCGTGGATCGGGCCGGACACCTGCGCGTGGGTGGTGCTGATGTCACAGCGCTCGCGGAACGCCTCGGCACGCCGCTGTACCTGTACGACGCGGCGACCATCCAGGACGCGTATCGCCGCTACCTGCGCGCGTTCCGCGGCGCCCGCCCGGTGAGGGTCTCCTATGCGATCAAGGCCTGCGCGCTCCGTGGCGTCGCCGCGCTGGTCGCACGCGCGGGAGCTGATGCGAGCGCCTCGTCGCTCGGTGAGCTGCTCGCGGCAAAGCGGGCCGGATTCGCGATGGCCCGCACGCAGCTGCACGGCAACGCGAAGACCGACGATGAGCTGCGCGCCGCGCTGCGCCTCGGTGTCGGCCGCATCGTCATCGACGGCGCCGACGAGATCGAGCGGCTCGGCCGCCTCGTTGCGCGGCGTACGCGGCCGCAGGCGGTGTGGCTGCGCGTATCGCCCGGCATCGGCGCGGACACCCACCCGCACCTGCGGACCGGGATCCTCGACAGCAAGTTCGGCGCGCCGATCGCAGGTGGCGACGCCCTCGCGCAGTGCCGCGCGATCGCGGCGACGAAGAACCTGACGCTCCTTGGCATCCACGCGCATCTGGGGACCCAACTGCATCAAGCGGAGCGCTATCGCGAGCTCGCCGAGGCGCTCGCCTCGCTCGCCCACGACATCCGCTCCGCGACCGGGATCGCGATGCGCGAGATCGCCCTCGGCGGTGGTCTCGCGATCGCGCTACGCACCGGCGATCCCACCCTCGACCTCGAGGCCTACGCGCGCGAGATCAGCGCGCCCATCCGGGCGGACGAGACCCTCGAGAAGGCGACGATCTATCTCGAGCCCGGCCGGTCACTTGTCGGGCGCGCCGGTGTCGCCCTGTATCACGTCGTTGGCACAAAGCGTGTCGCCGGGGTCCGCACATTCGTGTCGGTCGACGGCGGCATGGGGGACAACATCCGTCCGGCGCTCTACGGCGCCGAGTACACCGCCCTGCTCGCTGACCGGCCGCTGTCCGCACCGGCGGAGCACGTTGCGATCGCCGGGAAGTACTGCGAGAGCGGCGACCTGCTCATCCGCGACGTCGCGCTCCCCACCGCCGAGCCAGGCGAGGTCCTCGCGCTGCCGGCGGCCGGCGCCTACAGCGTCTCGATGGCATCCAACTACAACCATCACCCGCGTCCCGCAGTCGCGCTCATTGAGAACGGCCGCGTCCGGGTGATCCGCACGCGCGAGACCCACGCTGACATCTGGCGCCTCGAGCGCTAGTTCGAAAGAACTGAAGCGGTGGCGAGTCCCTAACGCCTGGGGTCGAGCCACATCGCGACGCGCAGCAGGAAGAGGTCGCGCATCGCCTTGAGGATCACCCTCGGCGGCGCGCCCTTCGGCTCGTGGTGCACGCGCGGGTGATGGGGGATGCCGACCTCGCGCATCCGGATCCCGTGGGCCCGAAGCGTGATGAGCAGCTCGGGAGAGAAGAAGGCGCCGTTCGACTTGACGCTCGACAGCGGCACACGAGTGAACACGTCGGCGCGGAAGAGCTTGAATGCGCAATCGACGTCGCGCCAGCCACCGGCGAACAACACCGTGATGAGGCGGTTGTAAACGCCCGACACGAGCAGGCGGCGCCACGGGTCGGCGCGCTTGATGCGGTAGCCGATGACGGCATCGACATCCGGACCCAGCGCCGCTGCGAGGCGGCCGAAGTCCGCGACATCGAACTGCAGATCGCCGTCAGTGAAGAAGATGAAGGGTTGCGTCGCGCTCATGAAGCCCGCGCGCACCGCGCCACCGTAGCCGCGGCCCGGCCGGTTGTGGACCACCGTGACCCTTGGGTCTGACGACGCGAGCCCGTCGGCGATCTCACCGGTGTGGTCGTGAGAGCCGTCGTCCACCACCGTCACCTCGACACGGTCGGCGTACGCGGGCAGTGCAGCAAGGGCCTGCGACACCATCGGCTCGATGTTGAGCTCCTCGTCGCGGGCAGGGAAAAAGAACGAGAGACCTGGAAGTCGTTCGGTCATGACCCGTTAACGCTAGCGTTCTGGGAGTGATGCGGACGGATCCCGAGGCCCGCGGCGGGACGCAGCCGGAGACCGCGGTGAGAAGTGACCGGTGGGTCGCGGTCGGGATCGGGATCTTCGCGGTCGTGGCCTACGTGGCCGCCGGCTGGGCCGCGCCGACCGTCTACGACTACTACGGCCGCCTGGCCGACGCGTTCGTCCACGGCCGGTACTGGCTCACGGTCGATCCGCCCTGGCTGAACGAGCTGCTCGCGTGCGGCGACGGGAAGTGGTGCGTCGCGTACCCGCCTTTGCCCGCGATCCTCTCGATCCCGCTGCTCTTCCTCGGCACGGCCACCGCGCAGGACATCGTGTCTCAGGTCTGCGGCGGCGCATCGGCGAGCGTCCTCTACCTTGCGCTTCGCGCGTACGGCGCGCCGCGCTGGGTGGCCGTGACCGGCGCGCTCCTTTCAGCCTTCGGCACGACGCTGTTCTTCACGAGCGCCGACGGCCGCTCGTGGTTCGCAGCACACGCCGTCGCGATGCTCTTCACCACGATCGCCTTCCTCATCGCGGCGCGCGGTGGGCGCGCGTGGTGGATCGGCGCGGCCATCGGCCTCGCCGCGCTCGCGCGACTGCCCGTTGCGGCCGCCGTACCGGCGCTCGGGTTGCTCGCAGCACGTCGCAGTGGGGCGTCGTTCCCACGGACCTTGGGCCGGATCGTCGCCGGCGGGCTGCCGCTTCTGGTCATCTACGCCGGCTACAACCTGCTGCGCTGGGGCAGCATCACGGACGCGGGCTACGCCCGGCTCACCGAGGGCGACTTCTTCTTCGATCACGGGCTCTTCTCGCTCTCGTACATCCCGCGGCACCTCTACGCCATCTTCATCGAGCCGCCCGACTTTGTGCCGAACGTCTGGTACTTCCTCCGACCGCGGTTCGTCGGCATGAGTCTCTTTCTGACGACACCCGCGCTGCTCTTCATCTTCGCCGGACTGCAGGATGCGCGGCGCTCGGTCGCTGTCGCTGCGACGGCCCTGGCCGCCGCACTCGCCCTGGCGCCTGACCTGACCCACGGGACCGTTGGCTTCGCCCAATTCGGGTACCGCTTCAGCATCGACGCGCAGCCGTTCCTCATCGCGCTCGCCGTCGGCGGCGATGCGGCACGGGGTGGCGCGGCCTGGAAGTCGCGACCGTCGGTGCTGTTCCTTGTCGCTACCGCGATCGCGATCGCCTTCAACATCTACGCGACCATCGCGATCATCCGGTTCGGCTGGTGGCAGTGATCGACACGAACGCCGTGGCAGCGCGGCGGCGCGCCAACATCGCGGTCGCGATCCTCATCATCCTGGGCGTCGCCATGCGGCTCCTGGTCGCGCGTTCGCAGGGCTTCCCCTCGGATGTCGGGACGTTCATGGCCTGGGCGGAGAAGCTCGCAGCCGTCGGGCCCGGACGCTTCTATGAGCCTGGCTACTTCAGCGACTACCCGCCCGGGTTCCTGTACGTGCTGTGGCTGCTCGGCGCACTCCTCGACGGTGATGCGCTCCGCTTCGCGGTGAAGGTCATCAGCATCCCGGCCGACATCGGGATCGTCCTCCTCCTCGTGCCGCTCCTGCGCCGGAAGGCCGGCGAGTTGGCGGCGGTGCTCGCCGCCGGGCTCTGGATGCTGCAGCCGGCACCGATTTTCGCCGGCCCGTACTGGGGCCAGGTCGACGCCGTCGGGACACTGCCGTTCCTCGCGGCGCTGATCGCCGCAGGCTCGCGCCGCTGGGTCCTCGCGGGCGTGCTCGCCGGCGTCGCGACGATGACGAAGCCCCAGTTCGGTCTGGTGCTCGGGGTCGTGATCGCTGCGGCGCTCTTCGAGCTCATCCGGCTGCGCGACTGGCGCCCGCTGGCCCGAGCGGCCGTCGCGGCCCTCGCCACGATGGCCGCGCTCGCGGTGCCGTTCGGCCTGACTCCCGGCGCATTCGTCGCGCTCGTCCGCAGCGCGTCGGAGACCTACCCGTATTCATCCCTCTACGCGTTCAACGGCTGGGCGATCACGCTCGGCTTTTGGCAGGACGACACGCAGTGGTTCCTCATCGGCGGCGTCCTGCTCGCGACCGGGCTGCTCGTGTCGGTCATCCCGCTCTGGTGGCGGCGCGACACCGCCACGCTCCTCGCGGTCGGCGCCGCGGCGGTGATGTGCTTCTACTTCCTGCCGACGCGGGCGCACGAGCGCTACCTGTTCCCTGCACTCGCGCTGCTGTTGCCGCTCGCCGTCACCCGCAAGCGCCTGCTCACGCCGTACCTCGTCCTCGCGGGTGCGTTCTTCCTGACCCTCTACTACGCGTTCACCCGGTATCCCCAGAACGGCCTCGCGGCCCCGCCGTGGCTCGACGCGAACATCCTCGGGCACGACGTCTACATCTGGCTGGCCTGGGTGATGATCGGCTCGGTCGTCGTCATCCTCGGCCTCCTCGTCGCGGGCGAAGCACGCCTGGAGCCGACGCTCGTGGTCCCCAGCGCATCGCTGCCGCTGCCACCGCCAGCCGAGACGGCGCGGGCACGGTGGTCGCTGCCGCCGCCATTCGCCATCGGCGGCCCAGCTTCGCGGAAGGACATCCTGCTCGCCCTGATGATCGCGCTGGTCGTGCTCGGCTCGCGCGGGTTCCGGCTCGACTGGCCACGCGACATGTACTTCGACGAGGTCTATCACGCGCGCACCGCGTTCGAGCTCCTTGCGCAGCGCGATCCATATGAGTGGACACATCCACATCTTGCGAAGGAGATCATGGCCCTCGGCATCCTCACGTTCGGCGACACGCGGGTCGATGGGACCGAGACCGCGCCGAGCGACGTGACCGCGTTCGCCATCACGAATGGCGGGACACGGATCTACGGTCGCGCGGACGGGACGATCGAGGTGCGCGGCCGCGACGGCGAGGGCGCACGGGTCATCGGCAAGGTCGGATCCACACCACGCTCCGTCGCGGTCGACGGCGATCATCTCTACGTCACCGCAGATGGCGAGCTCGCCGATCTGTCGCTGACCAGGCAGCACTTCGATCACACGCTGCCGCTTGCGGCGTTGCCCACGGCGTCGGCGCTCATGTCCGGCCAGCTCATCGTCGCGGACGTGACGACCACCCGTGTGTATACGCAGTTGGACGCGACGCCGACCGTCATCGCGACCGGCGCCATCGGCATTGCCGCCAAGAACGACGGCAGCGAGCTGTACCTGCTCGACGCCAGCGGCTCCGTTCATGTCGTGAACACCGCGACCTGGACAGAGACGAAGACATATCCCAGCGTCGCGAAGGAGCACGCGATCGCGTTCGCGCAGGGTCCGGGCGCGATCGTGCTCGCCCGGACCGACGAGCCGGTCCTCGACTCGATCGACATCAACGATGGCCACAGGGACAGCGTGAGCCTCGCGAACGCGCGCACCGGCACGTTCGCGAGCGGCGTCACGACGATGGTCGTCGTGCCGCGCACTGACTTCCTCTATGCGCTCGCCGACGGACGCGTCGTCGTGATCGACGTTCACGGTCTCGCGCCGTTCGCCGCGATCCCGACCGCGGCCGCGCATCTCGGTGTCGATGGGACGGGGGACACCCTTGTGGCCCAGGGCGCCGGTATCGCGGAGCGCATCGACACCGGCCGGCTCGCTCTGGCGTGGCGCCTTCCGGGCGTGATCGCCGGCTCGCTGCTCGCGTTCATGGTCGTTCTTCTCGCGAGCCGGCTGTTCCGGTCGCGCGTGATCCCACTGATCGTCGGGATCGCGATCGTCCTCGACGGCTCGATGTTCGCGCAGGCGCGCATCGGGATGAACGACGTCTACGTCGCGCTCTTCATCGTCGCCGGCTGGTATTTCATTGTCGCCGCGCACAAGCCACGGCTCTCGTCGCGGGCCGACCTGCTGATCGCGGGCGTGCTGCTCGGCCTCGGCGCGGCCTCGAAGTGGGCCGCGTTCTATACGCTCGCCGGGGTGCTCGTCGCCTCGCTCGCGGTCACCGTGTACGCCTACCAGCAGGGTCGCGCCGGGTCCGGTGGACCGCTCGACCTCTTCGCCAAGCGGGGCCTCAATGCCGCATTCTTATTTCTCTCGTTCGCGATCATTCCGCTCGGCATCTATCTCGCGAGCTACATCCACTGGTTCGGCGGCAATACCGCGCCGTACGGCTGGAGCTTGTGGGAGCTCACCCAGCAGATGTACTGGTATCACTCGAGCCTCACCTCGCCGCATCCTGCGGCGTCACCGTGGTGGAGCTGGCCGCTCGTGCTGAAGCCGGTGTACTGGTATTTCGGCCAGTCGGACAACGGGAACAACGCGTATATCTACGACGCGGGCAACATCGCGCTGTTCTGGGCCGCGCTCCCCGCGACCGTGTGGTGCGCGATCTCGGCGATCCGTGCCCGGTCGGTCGCGCTCGGCTTCGTCGTCTTCGCGGTGCTCGTGCAGTACGTCGCCTGGATCCCGATCTCGCGAGTCCTGTTCTTCTATCACTTCTTCACGGCGCTGCCGTTCTACCTGCTGGCGCTCGCGTGCGGGCTCGCCTACCTGTGGCACACGGGCCGCACGGGCCGCGTCAGCTCGTATCTGACCGTCGTGGCGGCCGCCTTCATCTACTTCTACCCGTTCGTGTCGGCGCTGCCGGTGCCCGGATCGCAGGCCGCGATGTTCTTCATCCTGCCGACCTGGCAGTACGACTGCCAGTTCTATCCATCGTTCGTCTGCCCGATCAATGTCCCGTCGGATCTGCCGCTCGGCGCGATCGTCCAGCGCGTCGGCGTGGGGTTGATGCTCGCGGCGATCGCCGCAGGGGCGTTCGCGGCGTTCCGTTCGCCGCGTGCCGCGCTGGCGCTCGTGCGCACTGTCCTAGGGCGTGGTCGTGGGAGCGGGGCTCGCGGTCGGTGACGGCGACCGGTCTCCCGTAGCCGATGGCGTCGGGCTCGCGCTCGGCGGTGGCGGGGGAATGGGCGTCGTCAGCAGCACGCCGATCGTCCCGGCGATCCCGACCACCAGGAGCAGCGCGAGGATGAGCGTGCCGATGAGTGCGCGCCGGACGGGCCGGCCGGCGGCGTAGACGACCACCGTCACGTTGTCCTCGCCACCGCGGCTCCGCGCGAGCGCGATGAGCGCGTCGACCGCCTTCGCCGAGGCCCCTGCGACCGCCGCGCCGATCTCAGCGTCGGCAACATGGCGGGTCAGTCCGTCCGAGCAGAGGATGATGCGATCGTTCGGTTCGAGCGTCTCCACGAAGATGTCTGGCTGCACGCCCCGAGGGTCGCCGACGAATCTGGTGATGCTGCTCGCGCGATCGCCGCTGTGATCCGTCGTGATCTGCCGGATCGCACCGCCGCGGACGAGGTAGGCGCGCGAGTCACCGAGGTTGGCGATGGCGACCTGCCGGCCGCGCACCGCCGCCGCGACGATCGTGGTCGCGGCGTTCGGGACGCGCTCCGACTTCGCTGCGTCGAGCACGGCCCGGTTGGCGGCCTGGACCGCGACCGACAGTGACGACCGGGCGACCTCGAAGTAGGACGGTGCGACGAAGGCCGAACCAAGGGCCTCGATGGCCGCGGTGCTCGCGATCTCACCGCCCTCTTCGCCACCGACACCGTCCGCGACCGCGAGCAGCATGGTCCCGGGATAGTCGCGGACAAGCCAGCGATCCTCGTTGCGCTCCCGCACGAGCCCCGGGTCCGACCGGGCCGCGACGTCAGTCACTCTTCTTCACGCAGTCTTTGCCTGGGACGTACCGGAGATCGACGTACGTGCCTCGACCGGCGTTGGTCCCAGCCGGCGGATCCTGGCTGACGACCGAGCATGATGGTCCCTGGACGGTCGCGGGTGCTGCGTCCCATCGGGCATTGAACCCGGCGCCCTGCAGCGAGCGGAGGGCTTCATCGAGCTTCAGTGCAGTGACCCGCGGTATGCCGGTCGCGTTCGGTGCGCCGGTGCCGGCCGCGGTACCGAGGGTGGTCGTCGGGAACTTCGCGAACAACAGGACGACGCCCACGAGCAACGCGAGCACGATCACGAGCGTGAGCAGGCTGTCGAAACGCGGCCTGTGCCGCGACGGCGATGCGAGCGTCGGCCCCAGCACGCGCGTCACCGGATCGCTCGTCGCAGCGGAGAGCGCCAGCCCGAACGAACCCGCGGTCGGGTACCGGCGCGCCGGCTCGCGGGCCAGACCCTTTGCGACGACGAGGTCCGCGGTCTCCGACAGCGAACGGTCCACCGCCCGAAGGTGCGGCGCCGCACCGGCGATGCGGTCGCGCAGGAGATCCTCATTTTTCGCGCCGGCGAACGCGGGCTGACCGGTGAGCAGCTCGTAGGCGACGAGCGCCAGACCGTACACGTCGCTCCGCGGTGTGGCGGGCATTCCCAGGACGCGCTCCGGCGCGATGTAGCGCGCGGTGCCGACGAGCTCGCGCTCTTCGTTGTCGCGTGCGGCGCGCGCGATCCCGAAGTCCGTCAGCTTCGCGTTGCCCGAACGGTCGACGATGACGTTCGCGGGTTTCACGTCGAGGTGGACGAGCCCGGCGCGATGCGTCGCGTCCAGGGCGTCGGCGATCTGCCGGATCAGCGCGACGGACTCGCCGACGGGGATCGCGCCCCGCTCCGCGATGAGGTCGCGCAACGTCCGGCCGCGGACCTCTTCCATGACGATGAACGCCAGGTCCCCGTCCTGGCCCTCGTCGAAGATCGTGACGATATTCGGATGGCTGACCGCAGCCGCGCGCCGCGCCTCGGTCGTGAAGCGTTCGCGGAACGCCGGATCCGCCGCCGCGCCGAGGATCTTCATTGCGACGTCGCGGTCGAGCCGCTCGTCGCGCGCGCGCCAGACGTCAGCCGTGCCACCGCGGTCGATGCGCTCGACCAGCCGGTAGCGACCCACGATGAGGCGGCCGGTCAGCTCGGGGTCGGCTCCCTGCTCCTTCGTCACCGCGGAGAGCAGGGCAACTCCGGTGCCGCCGCCTAGGTGAGGGCCACGAGGGCCGCGAGGGCGTCCTCGTAGATCGCGTCGCTGCGCGCGATGGTGAGCTCCTCGCCGAGAAGGTCGCTCACGCCGGGCCTGCCGAGCGGCACGTTGCGCTCCGCGACGCCGCGGCCGCCGATGGTCACGAGGGTCGTCGCGTGCGCGCCGTGCTCGGCGCGCTTCACGACGAACTCGGCGTGTTGCCCGCCGGCCTCGGCCTGGATCCGCAGACCGGAAAGGTCGCCCTCCTCGAGTCCGCGCATGAACCGTGGCCGCACCCGGACCTGGACCTCCGCGCCGTCGCCGCGACGCATCGCGAACAGGAGGCCACCCGCCTCCGATGGAGCGAGCCGCTCGAGCGCCATCCAGCCGAGTCGCGATGCGAGCCAGCCGATGAACAGGAGCGCCTGCGAGGGATGGATCTCGCGGCCGTCCGCTTCGACGGCGAACCCCACGCGGATGCCGGTGATGCCGTCGAGGAACGGGCGCCACGCCGGCACGTCGAAGAACTGTGAGGTGAGCTCCCGCCAGGGCGTGATGCGCGTCCAGTTGAAGTCCGTTACGCCGTACCGTCCGTGACCCGCACGCGCGACCGCGTGGAGCCGGGGGAGGGTCGTGTCCGGCCGGGCGAAGTCCGCGGAATCGACGATGAGCCGGTTCGCGAGACCGAGCAGCTCGTCGAAGTTCGGCGCGTCGAGCGGTGGCGTCTCGGTCCACCAGAGGAACACCGGGAGATCGGGTAGGAGCAGCGGGATCACCGCGCTCACCAGGCGGTCGTCGGCATTCCCGCGGGCGCGTATCAGGATCTGTTCGTAGCTCACCTGCTGCGCGTCGCCCGGCAGCGGCAGGTGGCAGTGCATCTCGAGCTCGGCGGGGCCACCGACGCGCTGGCGGTCGGTCACGACGACGATCGCGCGCGATGGATGGCGCGCCGCAAGGTCATCGATCGTGGCAGCAGCGCGCTTCGCGTGGATCTCACGCGTCGCGAAGATGACGAGGTTGAGGACCGATGCGCGCGCGACCGGGACACCGTGCTCCTTCGCGTGGGCGCCCATCGACCGTCGGAGCCGCGCGAGCTCGCGCTCCAGCGCGGACACCCCGTCGGCGCGCGTGCCCCAGACCGTTTCGTCGATCGTCGTCATGACCGTCATGGCTTGCGCCACGCGCGGCCGTCCCGCGCGATGAGGAGGTCCGCCTCGGTCGGGCCCCAGGTCCCAGCCGCATAGATCGGCAGATCGCTCTGCCCGAGCGCCCAGGCCTTCGCGATCGGATCGACGAACCGCCACTGCTGCTCGACCTCGTCTTGGCGCGTGAAGAGCGTGGCATCGCCTCGCAGCGCGTCGAGGATGAGCGTCTCGTATGCGTCCGGTGCATCGACCATGAACGACGCGCCGTACACGAAGTCCATGTTCACCGAGCGGATCCGGATGCCCTGCACCGGCACCTTCGCCCCGAATTTGAGCGAGATGCCCTCGTCGGGCTGGATCCGCAGGACGAGCGCATTCGGCTCCATGCCCTCGGCAGCCTCGTGCGAGAACACCTGGTGCGGCGCGGCGCGGAACTGAATGGCGATCTCGGTCGTGCGCTTCGGGAGGCGCTTGCCGGTTCGCAGGTAGAACGGCGTGCCCTCCCAGCGCCAGTTGTCGATGAACGCGCGAATGGCGACGAAGGTGTCGGTCTTCGAATCCTTCGCGACGTTGTCCTCGTCCCGGTACCCACGCACCGGTGCGCCTTCGATGAAGCCAGGGCCGTACTGGCCGCGCACGACGTGCGACTCGACGTCCTCCTCGGCGATGGGGCGGACCGCCCGTAGGACCTTGAGCTTCTCGTCGCGCACGGCTTTCGAGTCGAACGCGACCGGCGGCTCCATCGTGACGAGCGCCAGCAGCTGGAGCAAATGGTTCTGCACGATGTCCCGCAACCCGCCGGCCTGCTCGTAGTA
Source organism: Candidatus Limnocylindria bacterium (assembly GCA_038324015.1). GTDB lineage: Bacteria > Chloroflexota > Limnocylindria > P2-11E > P2-11E > UBA4735. Next base: position 24,919 of record JBBQHN010000011.1, read on the forward strand.
GGCGCCGCGCTCCTCGATGCCGAGCGACTCGGCCACCGTGATCTGGATGTGATCTACGTACTGCCGGTTCCAGATCGGCTCGAAGATGCCGTTCGCGAACCGCAACACAAGGATGTTCTGCACCGTCTCCTTACCGAGGTAGTGGTCGATGCGGAAGATCTCGTCCTCGGTGAATGCGCCCTGCAGCTTCTCCGAGAGCGCCAGGGCGCTCGCGAGGTCGCGGCCGAACGGCTTCTCGATGACGACCCGCGCATTCACGTTCTCGGTGAGCCGGTGCTCCTTAAGTTGGTCGATGATCGGCCCGTACGCGGACGGCGGGGTCGCGAGGTAGAAGAGCCGGTTTCCGTTGGTACCGGCACGGACGTCGAGATCCGCGAGCGTGTGCCGGAGGGTCTCGTAGCCCTCGCCATCCTTCGTCGACACGTACTGCACGCTCTCGGCGAAGCTCCGCCAGACGTCCTCGTTGATGGGCTTCGTTCGGGAAAACCGCACGAGCTCCGCGTGGAGCTGCTCGCGGAACTGCTCAGACGTCAACGTCGCGCGTGCCGCGCCGATCACCGCGAACGCCGCGGGCAGCAGGCGCTGGAGCGCGAGGTTGTAGAGCGCGGGGACGATCTTGCGCGCGGTGAGGTCTCCGGTGGCGCCGAAGATGACGAGCGCGCAGGGCTGCGGCGTCCGCGCGATCCGCGGCCCCGCGCGCAGCGGGTTCGCGAGCGGCGGAGACATCGTCACTCCGTCTTCACTTCATGGCCGCCGAATTGGTTGCGGAGGGCGGCGGCGACCTTCATCGCGTAGCTGTCCTCCTGTCGCGAGGTGAACCGCGCGAAGAGGGAGTGGGCGAGCGCGGTCATCGGCACGTCGTGCGCGATCGCTTCCTGGATCGTCCAGCGACCCTCGCCGGAGTCGGCGACGTAGCCCTTGATCTTGGCGAGGTCGCTGCCTTCGGCCGCGAACGCCCGCTCGGCGAGCTCGAGCAGCCAGGACCGGACGACACTTCCCTGGTTCCAGACCTGCGCGACCTGTTGCATGTCGATCTTGAACTCACTTGCGTGGAGTAGCTCGAAGCCCTCGCCGTATGCCTGCATCATCCCGTACTCGATGCCGTTGTGGACCATTTTCGTGAAGTGGCCTGCGCCGCTCTTGCCGAAGTGAGCCCAGCCGTTCGGCGGCGCCAGCGTATCGAGCAGCGGCTTCACGGTCGCAACGGCCTCGGGCTCGCCCCCGACCATCATGCAGTAGCCGACCTTGAGGCCCCACACGCCGCCGGAGACGCCGATGTCGAGGTAGTGGAAGCCGAGCGCGGTGTACTTCGCGGACCGGCGCTGGGAATCGTGGAAGTTCGAATTGCCGCCGTCGATGAAGATGTCGCCTTTGCTCGCGTGCTGCGCGAACTCTTCGAGCGCTTCGTCGGTGACGTCGCCTGAGGGCACCATCGACCAGAGGACCCGCGGTACGGTGAGCTTCGAGACCAGCTCCTCGATCGAGTAGGCGGCGACGGCGCCGTGCTGGACGGCCTCATCAACGGGACCGCGGCTGCGGTTCGACGCGACGACGCGGTGCCCGCCTTGTGCCAGCCGGGTCGCCATGTTGCCGCCCATGCGGCCGAGCCCGTAGATGCCGATCTCCATGTGGTCCTCCCCCAATTCAGGCGGCTCAGGCGTAGGGTAATTCCATGGCGACCGCCACTCCGACGCCCGCGAAGATCGATCTGTACCGCGAGCTCGCGCGGCAGCTGCGAGCCGATTCCATCCGCTGCTCGACGGCCGCGGGCTCGGGCCATCCCACATCCTCGATGTCGGCGGCCGACCTCATGGCGGTGCTGCTCCTGGGTCACCTCCGGTACGACTGGACCCAGCCGAAGCAGCCCGCGAACGATCACCTCATCTTCAGCAAGGGCCACGCCTCGCCGCTGTACTACGCGCTCCTTCGCGCGGCGGGTGCCATCGACGACGCCGAGCTGATGACCTTCCGAAAGCTGGAAAGCCGGCTGCAGGGCCACCCGACGCCGGTCCTCCCCTGGGTCGATGTGGCGACGGGTTCGCTTGGCCAGGGCCTACCGATCGCCGTCGGCGAGGCGCTTGGCGCAAAACGACTATGGGCCGCGCCGTTCCACGTCTGGACCCTCACCGGCGACAGCGAGCTCGCGGAAGGCTCGATCTGGGAGGGCCTCGACCATGCCGGACACGAAGGCCTCTCGAAGTTCACGGCGATCTTCGACATCAACCGGCTCGGGCAGCGCGGTCCCACTGAGCTCGAGTGGAACGTGGACGCGTATGCGGCGCGGGTGAAGGCGTTCGGCTGCGAGCCGATCGTCATCGACGGCCATGACCTCGCGGCCATCGACGACGCGTTCGGCCGCGCGCGGAGCGCCGACCGCCCGACGGTGATCGTGGCGAAGACGAAGAAGGGCGCCGGTGTCTCCTTCCTTGAGGACAAGGAGGGTTGGCACGGGAAGACGCTCGACGCCGAGCAGGCGAAGGCCGCGCTCGCGGAGCTCGGCGCCGTGCCATCCAAGACCTTTGCGACGCTGAAGCCGGATCCCTGGATGCCAAAGGCGATGCCCGCACCGAAGAAACCGGAGCTCAAGACGTACACCGAGCCGCTCGCGACGCGGAAGGCCTACGGCGAGGCGCTCGCGTCGCTCGGTGCCGCGCGCGGTGACGTCGTCGTGCTGGATGCCGAGGTCAGCAACTCCACGCACGCCGAAGACTTCAAGCAGACCGCGCCCGACCGTTTCTTTGAGATGTACATCGCCGAGCAGCAGCTGGTCGCGTCAGCCATCGGGATGCAGGTGCTCGGCCTCGTGCCGTTCGCCTCGACGTTCGCCGCGTTCTTCACCCGGGCGTACGACTTCATCCGGATGGGCGCGATCTCGCAGGCGAACATCCGCCTCTCCGGGTCGCACGCCGGCGTGTCGATCGGCGAGGACGGTCCGTCGCAGATGGCGCTCGAAGACCTCGCGATGATGCGCGCGGTCCACGGCAGCACTGTCCTCTATCCGTCCGACGCGAACCAGACCGCGCGGCTCGTCGCGCTCATGGCGGACCTCCCAGGCATCAGCTACATCCGGACCACGCGCGAGAAGACCCCGATCCTCTATTCGGACCGGCTCGACGACTTTCGTATCGGTGGCTCGCGCATCGTGCGCGGCGGTGGAGCCGACGACGCGGTGGCCGTGATCGCCGCAGGCATCACCCTGCACGAAGCGGTGAAGGCAGCGGATCAGCTGAAGGACCAGGTCAAGGTCCGCGTGATCGATCTCTACTCGGTGAAGCCGATCGATCAGGACGCCCTGGTCGACGCCGTCCAGACGACCGGCGGCGCGATCATCGTCGTCGAGGATCACTGGCCGGAAGGCGGGATCGGTGACGCAGTGCTCGCCGGCCTCGCCGAGGCGGGCGTCCTGGACGAGCTCATTCACTTCGTCCACCTCGCGCCGCGCGAGATGCCCGGGTCGGGCAAGCCGGCCGAGCTGCTCGCTGCGGCAGGCATCGATGCCGCACACATCGTGGCTGCGGTACTGGACCTCGAGGGCTAGCCGACACTGGGAGCAGACGCCTCGGGCGATCACCGACCGGTCTGGCATCATTAGAGGTCGCGAAGGGGAGGCCCCATGGACATCTCGATCGTTCTCATCGCGATCGTCGTCATCCTCGCGTTGTTCTTCATCACGACCTACAACCGCCTGGTCACGCTGCGCCAGCGGGTCAAAGAGGCGTGGTCCGACATCGACATCCAGCTCAAGCGGCGCCACGACCTGATCCCGAACCTCGTCGAGACGGTGAAGGGCTACGCCGCGCATGAATCCGGCACGTTCCAGGCGGTCACCCAGGCTCGGGCGAACGCCGTCGCGGCCGGCGCGTCGGGCTCACCGCAGCAGATGGCCCAGGCGGAGAACGTCCTGACCGGCGCCCTGCGGTCGCTGTTCGCTGTCGCCGAGGCCTACCCGCAGCTTCAGGCGGTCCAGGAGTTCAAGGACCTATCCGAGAACTTGACGGCGACCGAGGACAAGATCGCGTTCGCGCGCCGCTTCTACAACGGCAACGTGCGCGACTACAACACCGCACTTCAGACGTTCCCGACCAACACCATGGCGGGGATGTTCGGCTTCAAGCCCGAGCAGTACTTCGAGCTCGCCGACCAGGCCGACCGTGACGTTCCGCAGGTGAAGTTCAACTAGCGGCATGACGCAGCCTGGCGGCCCGAGCTTCGTTCCCCGCGTCTCGATGTACGACGCGCAGGCCCAGAACCGTTGGCGGACGGTGCTGCTCATCGCCGCATTCACGGTCATCGT
>JBBQHN010000012.1:0-27553 GCA_038324015.1 Candidatus Limnocylindria bacterium
CCGGCACGGACGGCAAGACGACCACAGTGCATCTCGTGTCCGATGTCCTGGAGTCCGCCGGCCTGCGCACCGGGTACGCGACGACCGTCGACTTCAAGCTGGCCGATCACGAGTGGCAGAACGAGACGCGCCAGAGCACGCCGGAGGCGGTGGAGCTGCAGGAGTTCTGCGCCGAGCTCCTCGTGGCCGGCGGCACGTGGGGCGTGCTGGAGGCGACGTCGCACTCGCTCGCGCTGCGCAAGATGCGCGGGATCGATCTTGATGTTGCGGTCTTCACGAATCTCAGCCCCGAGCACCTCGACTTCCATGGCACGGTGCAGGCCTATCTCGAGGCGAAGGGCATCCTGTTCGGGATGCTTCCTGGCGGATCGGACAAGGGTGTAGTCAAGACGGCCGTCCTAAATGCCGACGATCCGCACTGGCGGTACCTCGCGGACCGCGCCGCGGGCGCGCGCGTCATCACCTACGGCATCGACGCGCTCGCCGACGTGCAGGCGACGGTCGTGTCGGCCGACGCGAACGGATCAAGGCTCACGATCAGCGCGTTCGGAGAATCCGTCGATCTGCGGCTCCCGCTCGTCGGCCGGTTCAACGTCCACAACGCGCTCGCTGCCACCGGTGCTGGACTGGCCGCCGGAGCGACGCTCGCGCAAGCACGCGATGCGCTCGCGCGCGCGAAGCCGGTGCGCGGGCGGATGGATCGGATCGATGCCGGCCAGCCATTCACGGTCATCGTCGACTATGCCCACACACCCGAGTCGCTCGAGAAAGTGCTTGCGCTGTTGCGCCCGCTCACCACCGGCCGCCTCATCGCGGTCTTCGGCAGCGCGGGCGAACGCGATCGCACGAAGCGGCCGAAGCTCGCGGCCGCTGCCGCGAAGTACGCCGATCACTTCGTGATCACGCAGGAGGATCCGCGCCTGGAGGATCCGGCGACGATCCTCGCCGAGATCGAGGCTGGTGCCATTGAGGCAGGGAAGACGCGTGGCGCGGACTACCGGGTCATCGACGACCGCACCGAAGCGATCAACGCTGCCATCGCCGATGCAGCAGCGGGAGACACAGTGCTGCTCGCGGGCAAGGGCCACGAGGGCTCGATCATCGTCGGCGAGGACAAGCTCCCCTGGGACGAGGCCGGCGCTGTGCGGGCGGCACTGCGCGAGCGCGGGTTCGTGGCGTGAGCAGGTCGCGGCTCGGATCATCTGCCGCCGCCGTGAAGGCCCAGACGAGGGTCTACGCGGAGCGGGTCGACGAGCTGGTGGCCCAGCTTCGCCAGGAGATCGGGGCGCCGGCGAAACCCGCTGGAAGTCCGGCCCTGGTCGTGCTCATGGGCTATCCCGGCGTCGGCAAGTCGCACTGCGCGCGTCTCCTGGCGGCCAGGCTCGGCGCGGCTCACGTTGCCAGCGACCAGCTGCGCAGCCGGCTCTTCATCGCGCCGACCTACACGGACGACGAGAATGCGACCATCTTCAGGTGCGTCGATGCGCTGGTGGAGGGGATGTTGCGCGAGGGTCATCGGGTCATCGTCGATGCGACGAATCTGGTGACGCGCTACCGCGAGGCCAGCGTCGGCGCCGCAGGGCGGACCGGCGCGCCCCTCGTCTTCGTTCGGGTGACCGCCGCTGAGGCCGCGATCCGCGAACGCCTCGCACTGCGGCGGACCGCGCGCGCCGCGGACGACCACTCCGACGCGGATGAGCGCGTGTACCAGCGGATGCGAGACCGGCCGTTCGAGCCGCCGGCCGAAGGCCACCTCGAGCTCGTGAACGATGGCGATGTTGGACCAGCGATCGAGCGGATCGCTGGCGAAGTGGAGCAGCGATGCGCATCCGCGACCTGATCTTCGCCGTCCTCGCCGTGATCCTCCTGGTCGGGTACATCGTGCTCGGGCAGCGCATCGCGCCGCTGCTCCTTCCGGCCGCGGCGAGCACGCCCACCCCCGCTCGGCCGACTGGTAAGGTCCCGGCGCCGGCGATCAACGGACAGATCGCGTTCATCCTTCGCGGCGACGTCTTCGTGCTCACAGACGGCCACTACGCGTCGCGCACGGATGAAGGACGCTCGCAGACACCGGCGCTCAGTCCCGATGGTCAGACGCTCTACTTCTCGCGCATCGAGTCGATCGACGGAAAGAGCGTCGTCGACGGCCAGACCGTTCCGGCGCGGCTCGGATTCAGCAACGTGATCGCGAAGCCGGTCGCGGGCGGCACCGAGCAGATCCTGTTCAACGGGCTCACAAAGTCCGCGAACGGGTTCCACGCCGTGCACTGGTACCTGTCGCCAGCGCCGTCACCGGACGGGAAGAAGCTGGCGGTCATCGAGGCCGACCAGGACGGCTCGTCTGACCTCCTGCTGCTCGACCTCACGACGAAGAAGCCACCGGTCATCCTGTCGAACGGCGCGGACTGGACCGATCCGGCGTGGTCGCCCGACGGCAAGACCATCGTGGTGACCGCGTACGACACCGTGAGCGGATCGCCGGAGCTGCTCCTCAAGCCGGTCGACGGCGTCACTCGCTCCACCCGGATCACCGGGCTGCCCGAGGGCGAGCCATACCGCGCCACATACTCGCCCGACGGCAAATGGATCGCCTACACGCTCCGGCAGAACGGGAAGAACGACCTGCACATCGTCGAGCTCGCGACAAAGCGCGATATCGCGCTCACGAGCGACGGGCAGAGCTGGAACCCGACGTTCTCACCCGACGGCACGCAGCTGGCGTTCCTGCGGGCGCAGGCGTTCACCATCGATCTCTGGGTGCTGGATCTCGGCTCCGCGCTCACGACCGGTGGCGCGCCGAAGGCTGCGATGAAGATCACGAATGGCGAGGGCGTGGACGGAGCGGACCGTCCGAGCTGGAGCCGCTAAGCCAATCGTCTGCGGATCTGCGCGGAGGCGAAGTCCATCACTGCGACCGTGATCACGATGAGCAGGATGATCGTCCCGGCCTGCGGGTAGCGAAGCAGCTGGATGTTCTGGAACAGGACCTGGCCGATGCCGCCACCGCCGACGAAGCCAATGATCGGAGCGAGCCGCACGTTCGTGTCGAGCCGGTAGATCGACAGGCTGACGAACGGGTTGAAGAGCTGCGGGAGCACCGCGGTCCAGACCACCTGGAAGCGGTTCGCGCCGGTCGCGGTGATCGCCTCCAGCGGCCCGGCTTCGATGCCCTCGATCGCTTCCGAGTAGAGCTTGCCCATGACCCCGATGTTGTGGAAGGCGAGGCCGAAGACGCCTGCGGCGTTGCCGAGCCCGAACACGATGACCATGACGATGACCACGATGAGCACATCGATCGAACGAATGATGGTGAAGAGCAGGCGGACGACGACGTAGATCGCGTTCGTCACCGGGTGCCCGGCCATGATGTTCCGGGCTCCCAGGAACGCGAGCGGGACTGCGACCACCATCGCGAAGGCCGTGCCCATGATCCCGAGGAAGATCGTCACGATCATCAGTCCGAACGCGCCGTCCCAGAAGGTTTCGAACTCGTTCTGCGGGAAGAGCACCGACTGCGCCGGGTCGTTCGGCGGCAGGAAATCGAAGTGGAGCAGCTTGCCGATGACCTCGAGGGCATAGGGAAGATTCGCCCGCCTCGTGTCGATGTCCGTGATCTGGAACCCGATGTAGAGCACGACGAGCACCGCGAGGACCGACACGATGCGTCGCCAGTCGGTCAAGGGGCTGCGCTTGAGCTCGGCCGGCACGGGGAGCCCGCGCGAGGTGAAGTACTCGGCCATTAGGAGTCCCGCCCGATCCCGATCTCGACCTCGACCGCGTCCTCGCCGTAGATGTCCCTGAAGCGGGCCTCATCGATGTTCGCCGGGAGACCGTCGTACGCGACCTTGCCGTCCTTGAGCGCGACCACGCGTGTGCCGTACCGGCGCGCGAGCGACAGGAAGTGCAGCGAGCAGATGACCGTGATGCCGTCCGTCTTGTTGATCTCCTCGAGGTACTTCATGACCGAGTGGCTCGTCGCGGGGTCGAGGCTGGCGACCGGCTCGTCGGCGAGCATGAGCTCGGGCTGCTGCATCAGGGCGCGTGCGATCCCGACCCGTTGCTGCTGGCCTCCTGACAGCGCGTCAGCCCTGCCGAACGCCTTCTCCGCGATCCCGACGCGGCCGAGATTCTCGAACGCACGGGCCACGTCGTCGCGGCTCGGCCGGGACGCGATCGTCCGCCAGGTGCTGCGGTAGCCGAGTCGTCCGGCGAGCGCATTCCCGAAGACCGAGGTGCGCTTCACGAGGTTGAATTGCTGGAAGATCATTCCAATGCGCCGGCGGATCCGGCGGAGGTCGGCGCCGGACGCGTGCGTGACGTCGAGGCCGTCGAAGGTCACGGTGCCGGACGAGGGATCGATGAGGCGGTTGATGCAACGCAGGAGCGTCGACTTGCCGGAGCCGGAAAGGCCGATCAGGACGACGAACTCGCCCCGCTGGATGTCGAGCGTGATTCCATCGAGGGCACGCGTCCCGCTCGGATAGGTCTTCACGAGGTCCTTCACCGAGACGAGCGCCGCCACCGCGGTCGACTCTAAATGAACACGCCCGCCGGAACGTCCGGCGGGCGTGTTACCTCAGGTCCGCGTGAGCGCTACGGAGCCTTGGTCGGGCTCGGTGTCGGCGGCGGCGGCGGGGTCTTCGCGGCCTCGGAGGCCACGTCGATCCCTGCGAGCTTCGCCGCGTCACGGATCGGGTTGTAGAAGTCGGCTTTCACTTCCTGCAGACCGTCCCAGTTGAAGAGGCTCTTGCAGGTCGCCTTGCCGGCGTCGGCGCAGTACGCGATGAGTGCCTTCGCGACTGTCGCCTGCACGTCCGCCGGGAAGTTCTTGGCGATGGCGATGCCGTCGTTCGGGATCGGGCCTGCGGAGTCGATGACCTTGGTCTTCGTCATGATGTCGGCCGGCATGCCCGCGTTCGTGCGGACGTCATTGAAGGTCGCAGCACCGTCGACCTGGCCGCTGTACACGGCGAGCGCCGCCTTGTCGTGGCCACCGGCGAAGATGGTCGAGCTGAAGAAGGTCTTGGGGTCCTGACCGGTCTTGTTCTTCACGAGCAGGGTCGGGAAGAGGTAGCCGGACGCCGAGATCGGGTCGACGAACGCGAACTTCTTGCCCTTGAGGCCCGCGAGGTCGGTGATACCGCTCGCGGTCGAGACGAGGATCTGTGCGTTGTAGGTCGTGGCGAGGTTGCCCTTCTCGTCCTTGCGGAGAGCACTGAGGATCGGCGTGCCGCAGCCTTTATCGAGCAGCAGCGTCATCTGGAGCGGCGCGATGGCCGCCATGTCGGTCTGGCCGGCGCACACCGATTCGATCTGCGCGGCGTAGCTCGACGGGATCGTCACCTTGAACTTGAGGCCGGTCGCCGTCGCGAGCGCCGACGCCATCGCGTTACCGCTCGCGGTGATGCGCGCGATGTCCTGCGACGGTGTGAACGCGAAGACGATCGGCCGGTCGAACGAGCCGACCCGAAGCGTCTTGGACGGCGCGGCGGTGTTGCCGCCAGACGTGCTGGTACCGCCGCTACAGGCGGTGATGAGAAGGATCGCGACCAATACCCACCCGAGCTGGCCGCGTGTACTGCGGAGCATGCGTCCCTCCTTCATGATGGAAGCGCAGGTATCATACGGTGCGCAGATGACATTTTTGACCAAGCTGGCCGCCGCTTCGCGAGCGCGAGACAGCGTCATATGTATCGGCCTCGACCCCGAGCCTGACCGCATCCCCGAGCATCTCGGGCGTGGCGCCCAGGCGGCGATCCGGTTCCTCCGCAAGATCGTCAACGCGACCAGTGATCACGCTGCCTGCTACAAGCCCAACCTCGCGTTCTACGAGCGGTACGGCTCTGCGGGGATGGACATCCTCGGGCTGACGCTCCAGGCGATCCCGGACGACATTCCGGTGATCATCGACGCGAAACGCGGCGACGTGCCCAACACCTCAGCTGCGTATGCCGAAGCGGTCTTCGACCGGCTCCACGCCGATGCCACGACGGTCGCGCCGTACATCGGGATGGACTCGATCGCGCCGTTCACGGCCAAGGGGTACGCCCTCGTCCTCGCGCGGACGAGCAACCCCGGCGCGGGTGACTTCCAGGACCTGCAGGTGGACGGACGGCCGCTGTGGGAACACGTGGTCGAACGCTGCCTCGGGACCTTCACGGCAGATCAGTGTGGCTTCGTCGTCGGCTCCACCTGGCCCGCCGAGGCGAAGCGGCTGCGCGCACTCGCACCCGACCGGCTGTTCCTCATGCCGGGGGTGGGTTCGCAGGGCGGTGAGGTGAGCGCGATCACCGCGGCGCTCGACGAGCACGGCGGTGGGGTATTGCCGTCCGCGTCGCGCTCGATCCTGTTCGCGGGATCTGGCGAGGGATTCGACACCGCGGCAGCAGCAGCAGCGGTTGCGCTCAAGAAGCAAGCGAACAACGCGCGTGCGGCCGGGGTGGCCCGCTGATGTTCGGCATCGGAACGGGGGAGCTGCTGCTGCTCCTGATCGTCGCGCTCATCGTGCTCGGTCCGGAGCGGATGCCCAAGCTTGCCCGCGATCTTGGTCGTGCGGTCGCCGAGTTCCGGAAGACGAGTGACGAGCTGCGCGGTGAATTCCTCAATGCGGACAAGTACCTCGAGTCCCCGCCGGCCACGCCGGCCAGCGCTGCGGTGACGCCGGCCGCGCCTGAGGCATCGGCCGCCCAGGGCACCGCGGCCGCGGAGCCCCCTGCGCCGACGGAACCGGACGAGACCACGTTCGACCGTGAGGCCCGCGATGCGCGCGAGCGCTTGCGTGATCCCGCGCGCGCTGAGCAGGCGAACGCCGAGGGCTGGAAGACACCGACGGACGAGGCAGGCACCTCCGACCGCTGGGGCTGACCCCGCCTATACTTTCTCTGCACGAGCGCGCCCCGCAGGGGTGGCGCTCTTTCTTCATCCGAGCTGGAGGATCAGCCTTTTCATGAATCGCGGTTGGGCCTGGGTCGTCGTCGTCATCGCCGTCCTGGCGGTGTGGATCGACATCCCGAAGCATCAGTTCTCGTTCCCGTTCGACTGCCCGGGCATCTGCTATCGCCTCGGCGGGCAGTCGACGTCCATCGAGATCAAGACCCACCTCGGCCTCGACCTGCAGGGTGGCACGCAGCTCGTCCTGCAGCTCCACCCCGAGAAGATCCCCGGCGGGACCACTACCAACATCGACACGCTGAACCAGCAGACCCGCATCGTCATCGACCGGCGCATCAACTCGCTCGGTGTGAGCGAGCCGGTGATCGAGGCGCTGGGCGCTGACAAGATCCTCCTTCAGCTCCCGGGCGTCTCCGATCTCGATCAGGCGCGGAAGATCGCGACGCAGCAGGCATTCCTCGAGATCAAGGTGCCGGCGCTCGACGCGAGCGGCCAGGTCGTGTCCGGCCAATACGTATCGCTTAACCCTCCGCTCACGGGTGCGAACCTCAAGCCCACGTTCGTCGAGTTCCAGGGCTCCAACAACGCGCCCGTCGTGCGCTTCGAATTCGGTTCGCCGGACGACGCGCGCTGGGTCCAGCTGTCGAAGGACTTCTTGCAGAAGCCAGTGCAGATCACCCTCGATGGCCAACAGATCTCGGCGCCGGTCATCCAACAAGTCTTCACGAGCGGCATCGGCGTCATCTCCGGCAACTTCACGGCCGCTTCGGCGAAGGACCTGAGCACACTGCTGAACTCTGGTGCCCTTCCGGTGCCGCTCGAGATCGTCCAGTCGAGCCGCGTCGAGCCGACGCTCGGCCTTGATTCGGTGCATCGGAGCCTCGTCGCCGGCGCGATCGGTCTGCTCCTCGTCGCGCTCTTCATGATCGCCTACTACCGGCTGCCCGGCGTGATCGCCGTGCTGGCGCTCTTCTTCTACACCGCGCTCACGTACGCGATCTTCCGACTCATTCCGGTGACGCTCACGCTCGCCGGTATCGCCGGGTTCATCCTGTCGATCGGTATGGCCGTCGACGCGAACGTGCTCACGTTCGAACGGGTGAAGGAAGAGCTGCGCGCCGGCAAGACCCTGCGCGTCGCCTTGGACGAGGGCCGTCGCCGCGCGTTCCCCTCGATCTTCTATTCGAACGCGGCGACGATCCTGACCGCACTGATCCTCTTCTACTTCGGCACGGGCACGGTGAAGGGCTTCGCGCTCACGCTGATGCTCGGTGTGATCGTGTCCTTCTTCACCGCGGTGTTCGTCACCCAGATGCTGCTGCACGGTGCCATCGAGTACCCCTCCCTGCGCCGCCGCCGCCTCTGGGGCGTCGAAGAAAAGCCGACGGACGGCCGCGGTGACGGCCGCACCGCCGCCGGAGCGACAGCCTGATGCTGTTCCGTTTCGTCGAGCGCAAGTTCTGGTACTTCCTGCTTTCGGCCGTCCTTATCGTCCCGGGCGTGTTCTTCCTGGCGATCGGCGGACTGAAGCTCGGCATCGAGTTCAAGGGGGGGACGCTCCTCGATCTGCGGTTCGCCAACCCGCCGGCGGTGGCCGAGCTGCACGACGTGTTCGCCGGGCTCGGCCATCCCGAAGCCGTCATTCAGGGCGCCGAGGGCGGCCGGATGGAGGTTCGCACGCTGACGCTGGACACCACCGAGGTCACGAAGACCGATCAGACGCTCAAGGCGAAGTACCCGACGTTCATCGACGACAACGCGTCATCGGTGAGCCCGTCCTTCAGCGCGGAGCTCGTCACGAACGCGATCCGCTCGATCGTCGCGGCGTCGATCCTGATCGTGCTGCTCATCGCGTTCGCGTTCAGGGAGTTCGGCTTTGGGGCGTTCCGCTACGGGATCGCCGCGATCATCGCGCTCCTGCATGACGCGCTTCTCGTCCTCGGGCTGTTCGCGATCCTCGGCTACTTCTTCAACGTCGAGGTGGACAGCCTGTTCGTGACAGCAGTCCTGACGATCATCGGCTTCTCGGTCCACGACACCATCGTCGTGTTCGACCGGATCCGCGAGAACCTCCATCTGAACCGCGGCGAAGCGCTGAACCCGGTCATCAACTTCTCGATCATGCAGACCCTCGCGCGGAGCGTCATCACGTCCCTGACGGTCGTCCTGACCTTGCTCGCCCTGTATCTGTTCGGCGGCTATTCGATGCGTACGTTCGCGCTCGCGCTCATCGTCGGCATCATCTCGGGAACGTACTCCTCGATCTTCAACGCCAGCCAGATCGTCTCGCTGTGGCAGGAGATCGAGGACCGCATCCGCCACCGCGGCGGCCGCGGCCAAAGCGGAGCCCGCGCGACCGCCTAGCGATACGCCTTCGCGAGCTGGGCGGCTGTGACGAAACGCACCGGCCCGGCGTCCTTGTCGTAGCGAAGCGCGTCGAAAGCCCCGAGCAGCGCTTCGATCGCAGCGCGTTCCGCGGGGACGATCGTGCCCGGATGGCTCACGACCGTGATCGCCTTGCGCTCGGTGGCCACCTTGCCGGTCGGGGCAAACAGAGCGAGGTTCGCGCGGATCTGCGGCTGGATGCTGTTCACCGTGAACGCATAGGTGTTGCCGCCGATCGTGGGCGCCTCGAGGAGTGGCAGGCTGCCGGGAACGTTCGCGTTGTTTGGGTCCGGGTAGTACGGCTGGGCACCGACCGGGAGGTTCCACGGGTAGGGGATCCGGCCGATCGAGGGGTAGTCCTTCGCGACCGCGGTGCAGTCGAGGTCGAAGCCGGATGACGCCGCCGCGCGCAGGGTCGCCGCGTCCGCCATGTCCCCCCCGGCGCGGAACGAGGTGGGCTTCGCGAAACCGTGGTCGAGCATCAGCTGCACCCCGTACTTGATCAGCGTCTGCTGGGCGCCATCCGCGTAGGCGTTGATCGGGACGTCGTAGCCGTCGCCACGGCCAGCCCAGCTCGGGGCGGTCAGCGGAGCGATGCCCGCGGCGCGCACATAGTCGGTCCACATATGCAGATGCAGCGCGACCTCGTCGCCCTTCGCCTGACGGTCCATCGTCCACTTCAGCATCGCCGCCTGCCGTTCGCTCGAGACCTGGCCGGTGGTCCAGACCCGCGGATTCCAGAAGACGGCCATCGGGATCTTGAGCCCGTCGGCGATCGACGCCGTGTTCGCGAGCTCAGCGTCACCCGACGCGTCACCCTCGAAGTCGAGCGTCCAGACGACGTATTCGGGTTGCGATAGCAGGAAGCCATCAGACGCAACGGTTTGGCTGGAAGTCGGATCGATTCGCTCTATGACACGCACGGCCTGGAAGCCCGGAGTCAGGCCCTGCAGCGGCACGTCTGCCGACCAGACGTTGCCGGTCGTGCGGACGAGCGGCACTCGGGGGTTTGCCGCTGCGGCCGTGTTGGGTCCCGAGATTTGGATGAACGGCGCGCCGGCGCTTGGATCCGCATCGAACGTCACGGTGACATGCAACGGCGAGCTATCGAACCCGTCCGGGATCGTGTGCCAATGGCGGTCGAGCACGAGGCTTGCTCGGATCGCCGCCGGGAGACCGAGGGTCGGCGACGCGAACACGCTGGTCCGCACCGGGGTCGGGCTGGCGCTCGGGACGACCGTCTGCGGCGCACACGCAGCCATCAGGGCTGCCAGCGCGAACACCCATGGCCGATACTTAGAGGTCATGAGCCTCGCTCCGCAGCGTCGTTGGATCATTCCGCAGGCAGTGGGTGGGGATGCGCCCGATGGTATCCCGAGCCTGGTTGCCCAGATCCTCCGGGCGCGCGGATTCGCAGACTCGGACATGCCGGCGTTCCTCACGCCAAAGCTCGCCAACGACGGTCCGCCGATGCTCGACCTCGATCGGGCGGTCGACCGGTTGCGCCGTGCGCTCGCTGCTCGCGAGCGCATCGTCGTCTATGGCGACTACGACGTGGACGGCATCGCGGGGTCGGCGATCCTCGTCCGCGCCTTCCGTCAGTTCGGCGTGGCGGTCATGGCGTACATCCCGAACCGGTACGAGGAGGGCTACGGCCTCAACTCGGCGGCCCTGCGGCAGCTCGCGGCCGACGGCGCAACGGTGGTCGTCACGGTCGACTGCGGCGTGACCGCAGTTGCGGAGGCCGCGCTCGCGCGCGAGCTGGGCATCGATCTGATCATCACCGATCACCACCATCCGCCGGCGGTGCTCCCGGACGCGTACGCGCTGGTGAATCCGCGCCGTCCGGGCGACCTGTCGCCCGACAAGGAGCTCGCTGGTGCGGGCGTCGCGCTTCGGCTCGCCCGCGCCCTGCTCGGTGACCTGGCGTACGCGGTGAAAGAGGATGAGCTTCTGCAGCTGTGCGCGCTCGCCACCGTGGCGGACGTCGTCCCGCTCCGCGGCGCGAACCGCGCGATCGTGACGGCGGGCCTCGTCGCGCTGAACAAGGCGCCGATCACCGGCGTGCGGGCGCTCGTGGAGCGAGCGGGGCTCAAGCTCGGCAAGATCAACTCGTCGGACATCGGGTTCGGCCTGGGGCCGCGGTTGAACGCCGCCGGCCGGATCAACGACGCCGAGGACGCGCTCCGCCTCCTGCTCACCGAGGACCAGCCCGAGGCGAATGCCTTCGCCGACAAGCTCGAGGAGCGCAACCTCGAGCGCCAGCGGCTCACGAACGATGTCGTGCGGGGCGCGCGAGAAGCCGCCGGGACGTACCCCGACGGATGGGTCACGGTCGTCGCGGCGCCGGAGTGGCAGGCGGGCATCGTCGGCCTCGCCGCATCGCGCCTCGTCGAGGATCGCGGGCGCCCAGCCATCGTGATCGCGATCGATGGTGACGAGGGCAAGGGTTCGTGCCGGAGCATCTCGTCGGTGCATATCGCCGAGGCGCTGGACCGCTGTGACGACCTGCTCATCAAGCACGGTGGCCACGCGATGGCTGCAGGCTTCTCGATCAAGGCGGGCGACATCGATGCCTTCCGTGAATGTCTCGATGGCGTGGTGCGCGAGATGCTCGGCGGCGTACGGCCCGTCGCAACGCTGAATGTCGACGCGGCCATTGATCCGGAAGCCCTCACGCCACGCCTCGCGCTGGAGCTCGCGATGCTCGAGCCGTGCGGAGCGCTGAACCCGAGGCCGCACCTGCTCCTCCGCAACGTCCGCGTGTACGGGATCCGGCAGGTCGGGGCGGACTCCGATCATCTGCGCTGCAAGATCACGGTCGGGAAGTTCACCTTCGACGCCATGGCCTTCCGCCGTGGCGACCGGGCCGACGCGATGACCGACGCCGGTCGGGTCGACGCGGTGGTGACCGTTGGCGCCGGCCGGACCGGTTTCGTCGAGCTCGAGCTCCGCGACTTCGGTCCGGTCGGCACGGCGGCCACGTTCGCCGACGATCTGGTGGTCGCCTAATGGCACAAGACACGGCGTCCGACCACGCGGGGTTCGCGGCCCGGATCGTCGGTGTCGCCGACCGTCTGCGGCCGCAGCGGAAGCAGATGGACGCCGAGCCGGCGATCGAGGAGATGCTTCGCCACTACCCGGAGGGCGACGCGGAGCTCGTCCGCCGCGCGTACACGTATGCCGCCGAGGCCCACGAGGGCCAGCGTCGCGTGTCGGGCGGTCCGTACATCGAACATCCGGCCGCGGTCGCATTGCTGCTCGCGCAGCTGGGCATGGACCCCGCGACGATCGCGGCGGCGATGTTGCACGATGTCCCCGAAGACACGAGTCGGACGAGCGACGACATCCGCCGCGAGTTCGGTGACGAGATCGCACGTCTGGTCGAGGGCGTCACGAAGCTGTCGCAGTTCTCCGGTAAGTCGTCGGACGAGCATCAGGCCGAGAACATCAGGAAGATGTTCCTCGCGATGGCCGACGACCTCCGAGTCGTCGTGATCAAGCTTGCCGACCGGCTCCACAACATGCGGACGCTCGGCGCGATGCCGATCGAGAAACAGCACCGTATTGCCAAGCAGACGATGGAGATCTATGCGCCGCTCGCGCACCGCCTCGGGATCTGGCAGATCAAGTGGGAGCTCGAGGACCTGTCGTTCAAATACATCGAGCCGGACCGCTATCGCGAGCTCGCCGAGCTCCTCGCGTCACGGCGTGCCGTGCGCGAACGCTACATCGACCGGACCATGAAGATCCTCGCGGCCGAGCTCGAGAAGGCCGGTGTGAAGGCCGAGCTGTCCGGGCGACCGAAGCACCTCTGGTCCATCGCCGAGAAGATGAAGCGCAAACACGTCGGCATGGATCAGGTCTACGACCTCCTCGCGATCCGGGTGATCGTCGCCGATGTGCCAACGTGCTACGCGGTCCTCGGCGTCGCGCACACGCTGTGGCCGCCGATCCCCGGGCAGTTCGACGACTACATCGCGGTGCCAAAGAACAACATGTACCAGTCGCTGCACACCGCCGTCATGGGTCCCGACGGCCAGCCGATCGAGATCCAGGTCCGCACGCACGACATGCACACCCTCGCGGAGTACGGCATCGCCGCTCACTGGCGCTACAAGGAGGGCGGGAAGGGCGACGCGAACTACGAGTCGAAGCTCGCCTGGGTGCGGCAGCTCATGGAGTGGCAGCACGACGTCGCCGATGCGACGGAGTTCGTCGAGTCACTGAAGGTCGATGTCTTCCAGGACCAGGTCTTCGTGTTCACGCCGAAGGGCGAGGTGAAGGACCTGCCCAGCGGCGCGACACCGATCGATTTCGCGTACCGCATCCACACCGACATCGGACACCGCACGATCGGCGCGAAGATCAATGGCAGGATCGTTCCGCTCGACCACAAGCTGCAGTCTGGCGACATCGTCGAGATCGTCACCAGCAAGGCAGCCCGCGGGCCCTCGCGTGACTGGATCTCGATGGTCCGGACGCCCGGCGCGCGCGAGAAGATCCGCCAGTGGTTCAAGCGCCAGCACCGCGAGGAGAACGTCGCACATGGCCGCGAGCTGCTCGACCGCGAGCTCAAGCGGATCGCGCAGCGGCCGCTCTCCGACATCGGCGAGCCCGACCTCCAGCGGGTGACCGAACTGCTGAATATGCACGACATCGACACGCTGTTCGCGTCGCTCGGATACGGCGCGCTCACCGCCGCGCAGGTCGTCACCCGGCTCGGCATCGTTGACGACCACCAGCTCGCCATTCCCGAGGTCGCGCCGCCGCAGCCGCCCCCGACCGCTCGCGGCGGTGTCCGCGTGAAGGGCGTCGGCGATCTGCTCGTGCGCTTCGGTGTGTGCTGCAGCCCGGTTCCCGGCGATCCGGTGAGTGGGTACATCACGCGCGGCCGCGGTGTCACGGTCCACCGCACCGATTGTGCCAATGTCCGCGGCAGCGCCGAGGCCGAACGCATCGTCGAGGTCGAGTGGGAGGGCACGCTCGCCCGAACGTATCCCGTTGCCATTCGCGTCGCCGGGTGGGACCGGGTCGGTTTCATCCGCGATGTTGCCGCCGTGATCAGCGAGAACGGCGTGCAGATGGTGAGCCTCTCGTCGAACGTCGCCGACAAGACTGCCACCGTGAACGCGACGCTCCAGGTGACGAGCGTGGAGCAGCTGTCGCGCGTGCTGGCGAAGCTCGAGGCGGTGCGCGACGTGTTCACCGTCTCCCGCGACGGCCGGTGAGGTCCGAGAAGCTCGCCGCGGCCAGCGCCGACCGGGAGTTCATCGCAAAGCTCACGCTGCCGAAAGGCGCGGGCCCGTTCCCGGCGCTGGTGTGCCTCCATCCTGCGAGTGACGCCACCCGTGATCACTTTCTGTTCCTCCATTTGGAGACCCTGTTGCCGCCGCTCGGCGTCGCCGTCGCGCGCTTCGAGCGCCGTGGGAACGACGTGCCGTTCCTCGATCAGGCCCGCGACGCGGAGGCCGTCCTCGATGCGCTCGCCGCCCGGCCAGACATCGACGCCACGCGCCTCGGCCTTTGGGGCTTCAGCCAGGGAGCGTGGGTCGCCCCGCTCGTCGCCTCGCGTTCGCCCCGGGTCGCATTCCTGATCCTCGTCGCGGCCACCGGCGTGAGTCCGGTGGAACAGATGCGATACGGGACCGCGAGGCAGGCACGCGCGGCGGCGCACACCGAGACGGATGTGGCCGCGCTCCTCGCGCTGCGCGCCGCGTTCGAGGGCTTCGCGCGCGGATCGCGCCCACGAGCCGAGGTCCAGGCGCTCGTCGATCGAGCGAAGAGCGAGCCGTGGTTCGAGGTGGCGCACGTGCGCCCGGCGCTACCTGAGGGACGGGGGTTCTGGCCGGACATGGACTTCGATCCGGCACCGGTCATCGCCGCGGTGAAGGTCCCGACCCTCATCTTCTATGGCGAGGACGACGAGTGGCAGCCGACCGACGCGAGCGTCGCCGCATGGGAGCGCGCCGGCACACGCGACCTCATGATCGCGCGCATCCCGAACACGGGCCATGCGCCGACATCACCGGGCGGCACCGATGCCGCGAGCGTGCTCCCGCGCTACACGGATACGCTTGGCGCGTGGATCAAGCGGGTCGCTCGGCTGGACTGACGGGCGCGTCATGGAAACAGCGCTACCGCGCGCCGCGGTTCACGTATCCGCAATGGGCGCGTGAGGCGCCTGAACGCGTGATCTACGCGTCCGACCACGAGGGCACCTTCGAGGTGTACGCGCTCGACCTGTCGACCGGCATCGAGCGGCGCGCCACGTCAAGGAAGGAAGGTACCGGCTACCGCGTGCCGCCGCGCATCGATCCGCAGGGCCACGAGATCTGGTGGTGGGACGACGACAAGGGCAGCGAGCTCGGCGTCTGGCGCGTCCAGCCGTTCGAGGGCGGCGCGGACCGCGCGGCGACCGATCTCGGCCCCGCGTATTCGGCCAACGCCGCGCTCGGCACGGGCTTCGCGCTCGTCGGCCGGTCCGCGAACGAGGGCACGACACTCGATCTTTCTGCGGAGGGCGGCTCGCGCCGGCTCTATACGCATCGCCAGGCCGCGAGCGTCGGTTGGCTCTCGACGGACGAGCAGCTGTTCACCCTCGTGCACAGCGAGCACGGTGACGCGCGTAACCGCTCGATCCGGATCCTCGATCGCGCGGGCACGTCGGTCGCCGAACTGTGGGACGGTCCAGGGCACGGGCTCAAGGCACTGAAGTGGAGCCCGGTCGCGGGCGACCAGCGGGTGCTCGTCGGGCACGAGCGTGAGGGCCGGTGGCTGCCGCTCATCCTCGACGCCCTGAGCGGCACCGAGCACGTTCTGGACATCGACCTCCCCGGTGAGGCCGAGGCATCGTGGTACCCGGATGCGAGTGCGTTGCTGCTGCGGCACGAGCATCGGGGCCGCGCCGAGCTGTACCGCTACGACCTCGCGAGTACGACGCTCGAGCGGCTCGACACTCCGAAGGGAAGCATCGACTGGGCGGCCGTTCGTCCGGACGGCGCGGTCTGGTTCGCGCTCACGACGTCGATGTCGCCGCGACAGGTCGTGACGCTCGACCGCACGCGCATCCTGCCCCGCGCCCACATCGAGATCCCCGCTGGCCGTCCGTATCGGGATGTGGTCGCCGGCGAGGTCCACGGGTTCGTGGCCGTTCCCGAGGGGAAGGGACCGCACCCGACCTTCTTCAACGTCCATGGCGGCCCCGAGGCGCACGACGACGACGCGTTCTCGGCGACCGTGCAGGCCTGGGTCGATCACGGATTTGCGGTCGTGATGGTGAACTACCGGGGGTCCACGGGCTACGGCCGGCAGTGGCGCGACGCGATCAAGGCCGGGCCTGGACACACCGAGCTCGCGGACATCGCCGCCATCCATGACCGGCTCATCCGCGATGGCATCGCCGATCCGAAACGCGCGGTCCTGTCCGGTGGCTCGTGGGGTGGCTACCTCACGCTGCTCGGTCTCGGCACGCAGCCGGAGCGCTGGACCGCCGGGGTGGCCATCGTGCCGGTCGGCGACTACGTCGCGGCGTTCGAAGACGAGATGGAAGGGCTCAAGCGGTACGACGAGGCGCTCTTCGGTGGCACGCCCGATAGCGCGCCGGAGGCGTACCGGGTCGCCAACCCGATCACCTATGCCGACAAGGTGCGCGTGCCGGTGCTGATCACCGTCGGGCAGAACGATCCCCGCTGCCCCGCGCGCAGCGTCGACGTGTACACCGCACGGCTCACGGAGCTTGGCATCCCGTACGAGGAGTACCGCTACGACGCCGGCCACGGGTCACTCGTCGTCGACGAGCAGGTCAAGCAGGTGGCGATGGAGATCAACTTCGTCGCCAATTGCCTGGGGACGACCGCTGCGATCGCCTGAGATCGGCACACCGCTCGAGCGTGTCGACACGCCGGCGCTCGTCATCGACCTCGACGCGCTCGACCGCAATCTGGACCGTATGGCCGCGTTCGTAGAGCGGACGGGGAAGGCGGTCCGGCCGCACGCGAAGACGCACAAGTCGCCGATCGTCGCGCGGCTGCAGCTGCAGCGCGGCGCGATCGGATTCTGCTGCGCGAAGCTCGGCGAGGCCGAGGTCTTCGCGGATGCGGGTATCGGGCCGCTGCACATCACGACGGAGATCGCCGGAGAGCCGAAGGTCTCCCGCCTCGTCGCACTGCAGAAGCGCGCCGAGGTGATGGCGGCGGTCGACGACATGGACGCGGCGCGCGCTCTCTCCGAGGCGATGCGCGCGGCCGGCCTCATGCTCGACGTTCTGGTCGACGTGAACGTGGGGCAGGAGCGCACCGGCGTCCCGCCGCCGCTCGCGGGTGAGCTCGCGGCCGGCGTTGCGTCACTGCCCGGTCTGCGCTTCCGCGGGATCCAGGCCTACGAGGGCCATCTGCAGCACGTCTACGGCGAGCAGGAGCGTCGCGATCAGTGGCGGGTGTGCGCACGCCGGATACTGAAAGCGCTCGAGACGATCCGGGAGAAGGGCCTGGCCACGGAGATCGTCAGCACCGCGGGGACCGGCACGTGCGCGTTCGCGGCGGAGCTGCCCGAAGTCACCGAGGTGCAAGCGGGGTCGTACCCGTTCATGGATTGCGACTACGCGAAGGTCGAAGGACTGGAGTACGAGACGTCGCTGACCGTGCTCAGCTCGGTCGTGAGCCGCGTGCACGCCGACCTGGCGATCGTGGACGCTGGCTGGAAGGCGCTCAGCACCGACAGTGGCATGCCGGAGGTGAAGGGCCGGCCGGAGCTCGTCTATGCGCCCAAGGGTGACGAGCACGGTGGCGTCCGTGGCGTATTCCTCGTGCCAGGGACGCGCATCGAGCTCGTGCCGAGCCACTGCGACACAACGGTCAATCTGTACGAGGAGTACGTCTGCGTGCGAAAGGGCGTCGTCGAGGCCGTGTGGCCGATCGCGGCGCGGGGGAGGATCCAATGAGCAAGCGACAGGTCATTACGAGCGACAAGATCCCGTCGACGGGCCTGCCGTACGCGCAGGCCGTGCGCGTCGGTGATCTGGTGTTCGTCGCCGGCCAGGTCGCGCTCGTCGATGGGAAGGCGATGGACGGCGACATCACGGCGCAGACCGAGGCGGTCATCGCTCGGATCGCCGGCATCCTCGACGCCGCCGGTACATCGCTCGGGAACGCGATCGAGAACGTGTGCTTCCTATCGGACGTGCGTCGTGATTTCGCCGCGTTCAATGCCGTCTATGCGAAGCACTGGGACGCATCCGGGCCGGCGCGCACGACGGTGCAGGCGGTGCTGCCACGGGAGGGCCTGCTGGTCGAGATCCGCACCGTGGCGGCGATGCCCTAGCCCATGACGATCTTCGGCGGCCTCGGCGTGCTCGTGCTCATCGGGTGGCTCGTCCTCATGGTCCTGGTCATCGCATTCGTGGCGCGGGCCGGCCAACGGCGGGCGCTGAAGCGCGGCACGCATCCGCTCCGGATCCTTCCCTGGTACCTCGGGGGACCACCGAAGGTCGACTTCGATCTGCCGGACGACGCGCGCAGCGCCCGGGATCGCTCTCGCCACCCCTAGAACCGTCGGGAACCTCCCGATCAGCCCCGTTGTATGGGGGCTGACACGGCCGAATAGGGCCGAGGAGGTGCTCCAGTGCTCCGTATCGGGCTCGCGCTCCTATTGATCCTCGCGTCGGTCGGGGGCTCCGCTTCGGGCGCCACCGCCGATTGCGGACTCTGCGCCGACAACGTCTCACTACAGACGCGCGACGGTCAACCGTGGGAGAACGGTAAGCCGGTGACCCTCGTCGTCCACGTGACGCGCCACGCGGAAGGTCTCGCGATGCCGGCCAGCGCCGCCGCGGTCGTCATGCAGACCGACGGCGATCGCACCAAGTGCCTCGACGTCCCGCTGAAGCTCGTCTCGAGCGATGGCTCGACGGCGCTGTACGCGGGCCTGTTCTTCCCGTTCCGCGCCGCGCGCTACGACGGCAAGCTGAGCGTCGGCAACGACGTCTCGGATCTCACGTTCGACGTGAACAAGCTCGTCGCCGGTGCCGCTCCGGCCGGTGACCTGCCAGCTGCCGAGAAGATCGACACGAGCGCGGCGCCTCTGAGCTCCCTGAGCGGTGCGCAGCTTCCGCTCCTCGGAGCGGCTGCGGTGGCCTTCTGGTCCATGGTCGCCATCGTCCTCATCCGGCGCCCACGCCGCAGCATGGCGCAGGTCGCCTGATGCGTTCCCTTCTCGTCGCTGCCGCCGCCGCGATCGCATTGGTCGCGTGCGGCAGTGGCGCCGGCACCCAGCGGACCGGACCCGCATCGCCGGCACCTCGTACCGCGGCCGTCGCCTCGCCAACGCAGACGATCAACGTCGACGACATGATGGGCCTCTACGCGCAGCAGACGGTGTTCGTAGCGGACCTCGACAAAGTCAGCGCCATCACTCTGCTGAATCACTTCACGCGATACGCGATCCCGACCCGTGGGAAGGCGCAGGTGGCGGTCGATGGATCGGTCTCGAGCCCGATCACCTGGCTCTACGTGCTCGACGGCGTCGAGACCGGACCGCTCCGGCTTCGTACGTTCGACCTCGCCACCGGCATCGAGCGCGCGAGCCGCGCGGACATCGGTACGGTCGCATCGACGACGCGCGCGATGGCATCGGTCGGCGACGGCCGGGTCCTCGTCCTCAAGGCCGACGCGCGGCACTCCTGGATCGACGCATACGAGCGGCTCACGCTGAGATCCCTTGGCATGATCATGGAGAAGCCGGGCTGCGGCGACCGGCTGCTCGCGAGCCAGGCACGCCTCGCGATCGTGTGCCTTGCCACCGGGGAGATGGCCGTCGACGCGCTTCGCGGCGCCGGGACCGACCTCGTCGCGGGAACGATGCCGGGCCTCGCCGGCGTGGCCATGGCACCAGACGGGACGATCTGGGCGGCGACCGCAGAGCGGGACCTCGTCGCCGTCCCGGCTGCCGCGATCAACGCCCGACGTCGGCAGTGGCCCACAGCCTGGAGCGGGACCGTGCTCCCCGACGGGATCGCCCTGACTGGCGGCGTCGATAGCCTCGTGATCGCCCAAACGGACACCGACGGCTCATGGCTGCGGGTCCTGGCGACGAATGTCGTGGCGCCGCGGGAGTCGCTGCGCCTCGCCGGCCGGTCGAGCGGCGCGCCGCAGTTCGGGATCCTCGCGCTCTACCCGTTCGCGTACTTCACGTCGGGCGGCAGCGTCCGCCACGTGGAGATCCAGAGCGGGATGCTGGAAACGATGACCGAGCTCGGGCAGGGCGCGACGATCGTCGCAGTGGTGGATCGCTAGCGCATCGCGTCCAGGAGTGGCGTCACGTCGCGATGGAACGTGTCGACGTCGACCAGCGGCTTCTCGGCGAGCTCGGGGATGCGCGCGTTCACGCCATCCTCGTACGTCGGCAGCTCGGCCTGGTAGTAGATGCCGATCGGGATCGGCTCGGTCTCGTAGCTCCGAGCCACGGCCGCCGCCTTCTTCATGATGATCTCCGACGTATCGGTGACGTCCTTCACCTTGCCGTCGAAGCCCTGCTCTTCGAGCTTGTAGAGGCGTGACTTCTTCTCCGGAAGGTCGGCGCCCTCATACCACTCCTTCGTATAGAGGTCGTTGTACGTCGGGCAGGTCTGCAGCACGTCGACGAGGGCCGAGCCCTTGTGCTCGATCGCCTTCGCGATGATGCCGGCGAGGTACTTCGGTTCGAGGGCGTAGGCGCGGGCGATGAACGTGTAGCCCGCGGCGACCGCCATGGCGATCGGGTTGATGCCGTCCTGGATCGCCGACTCGGGCATCGACTTCGTTTTCTTGCCGCGGGACAGGGTTGGTGAGGCCTGACCCTTCGTGAGGCCGTAGACGTTGTTGTTGTGGACGATGTACGTGAAGTTGAGGTTGCGGCGGCCAGAGTTCACGAAATAACCCGCGCCGATGCCATAGCCATCGCCGTCGCCGCCCATCGCGAGGACGGTCACCGAGCTGTTCACAAGACGGCCGCCGGTCGCGACCGGGAGCACGCGACCGTGGAGGGTGTGGAACCCATAGGCCTTGATGTAGTGCGGGGTCTTGCCCGAGCAGCCGATGCCGGAGAAGCAGGCGACCTTGTCGGGGTCGAGGTTCAGCGATGCGAGTGCCATCTGGACGCCGGTGAGGATCCCGAAATCCCCGCAGCCCGGGCACCAATCATTGTGCAGGTCGGACTTGTAGTCCTTCAGCGTGAACTTGACCGGCTGCGCCGGAGTCTCAACGGACATGCGTCACCACCGGTTCCGCGGTCCCGCCAGCGAGGACCTTGCCGAGCTCGCGAACGAGCTCGTCCTCGCTGAGAGGCCGCCCATCGAATTTCAGGATGCGCTGCTCGATCTTCACCCCGGTGTGCTCGCGGATCACCTGTCCGAGCTGACCGGAGTAGTTCTCCTCGACAAGGACGAGCTCCTTCGCTTGCGTGACGTATTTCGTCACGTCAGCCACCGGGAACGGCTTCATCAGCCGGACTTGGAGGTAGTTGACCTTCATGCCCTGCTCGGCGAGGACGGCTATCGCGTCCTGGATGGTGCCCTTCGTCGAGCCCCAGCCCACGACCGTGAGATCCGCGTCGGCCGGGCCCCAGAGCTTGCAGCGCTGGTCGGCCGGAATGGCCTGCAGCAGCAGGTCGAGCTTGCCCATCCGCTTTTCCATCATCGCCATGCGCATCTCGACGCCCTCGGTGATGTGCCCGTCCGGGTCGTGCTCGTCGCTCGTGCTCCAGAAGCGCCCACCCTTGAGGCCGGGGCGCGAGCGCGGCGAGATGCCGTCCTCGGCGAGCGCGTACCGGAGGTATTCCTTCGCGTCGCCGTGGCCGTTCTCGTCGTGTCCGTTCGCGTGGGTCCGCACGAGACCCTCGCCGTTCGTGGCGGCGGGCGTCCACTCGCTGCCGGTGAACGTCTTGCCGCGGTCGATCTCCGGGTACTGGAGCTCCAGCTCGTCGAGCGTGACATACGCGGCCGCCAGCTTCTTGTCGGAGAGGACGATCACCGGCATCTGGTAGCGCTCGGCCCAGTTGAAGGCCGAGAACGTGTCCTGGTAGGCGTCGTTCAGGTCACCGGGAGCGATCACGACATGCGGGAAGTCGCCCTGCGTCGGATGCAGCACGAACTGCAGGTCACCCTGCTCCTGCCGCGTCGGGAGACCGGTCGACGGTCCGCCGCGCTGGTACATGATGAGGACCGGGCCCGGCGCCTCGGTCATGGAGGCGAAGCCGATGCCCTCGACCATCAGCGAGAACCCGGGGCCGCTCGTCGCGGTGGCGCTGCGAACGCCCATGTGGGCCGCGCCGATGGCCATGTTGATGGAGCTGATCTCATCCTCGCACTGCACGACCAGGAGGTTGAATTCGCGCTGGTTCTTCTCGAGGTACACGGACTCGTCGGTCGCCGGTGAGATCGGGTAGTAGGTCTGGAAATGGCAGCCCGCCTTGAGCTTGGCGATCGCGTGGATCTCGTAGCCCTTCGCCATCAGCCGCGTCGTCGGCTTGCTGTGCGGCTTGAGGGTGTATGGGAACGGCTCTTTGAGGTTCGCCTTCACATACTCCATCGCAAGGGTCGCGGCGCGCACGTTCAGGTTGCCGATCTCGCTCCGCTTGCCCTTGAACTGGCCGAGGATGACGTCGGCGACGAGCGCGATCGGATAATCGCAGAGCGCGAGCGACGCACCGAGGCCGACGGTGTTCTTCATGACCTCGTAGCGGCGGGCCTGCTCACCCTTGCCGATCTCGTCGAGCGCCTGCTTGATGATGTCCATGAACGGCACCGGGTAGAACTTGAGATCCGGACGGCCGGCCGTCGCCGGGTCGTAGTCGATGGCGCTGTCGTAGATGACGCCGCCGCCTTCGATCATGTCGCCGATGTGGCCGTAATGCGTCGGCCAGCGGCGATGGTCGCCGTCGCCGGCGAGCGTCTCGTGGTCGAGCGCGACGAGGATGTCGGCTTTGTCGCGGTACGAATGGATCGGATCCTCGTCCACACGCACGCGATAGAAGCTGTGCTTGCCCATGATGTTCGAGTGGTACTCGATGTTGGCGAACACCCGAAGTCCCGCACGGCTGCAGGCTTTCGCGAAGACCTCGGCGGAGGCATTGATGCCGCTTCCCTGGGGGCCACCGATCATCCAGGAAAGTCGATTCTTCTGCACTGGGAAGTCTTATCCTAACTTCTCGCATGACACGTCGTGAGCGAGACACGCTCGGCGAGGTCGAGGTCCCCGACGATGCGCTCTACGGGGCCCAGACCGCCCGGGCCGTCGATAACTTCCCGATCTCCGGCTTCAAGCCATTCCCCGCATTCATCCGGGCGACCGTTCTGGTCAAGAAGGCCGCCGCCCTCGCGAACGAGGAGTCCGGCCGGCTCGCGCCGGAGCTCTGCAGGGCGATCGTCGCGGCCTGCGACGAGATCCTCGCCGGCGGGCACCTCGACCAGTTCGTCGTCGACGTCTTCCAGGCGGGGGCCGGAACGTCACACAACATGAACGCGAACGAGGTCATCGCCAACCGCGCGAACGAGATCCTGGGAGCGGGCAAGCGGGGCGAGTACGCGAAGGTCCACCCGAACGACCACGTGAACATGGCGCAGTCGACCAACGATGTGACACCCACTGCGATCCGTCTTGCGCTCCTCGATCTGACCACGCCGGTCATCGCTGAGCTCGACGTGCTGGGTGCGTCGTTCGTGGCGAAGGCGAAGGAGTACGCGAACACCGTCAAGCCCGGCCGTACCCACCTGCAGGACGCCGTGCCGATCACGTTCGGCCAGGAATTCGGGGGTTGGGCCGTTCGCATGAAGAGTGCGGCCGCTCGGCTCGTGGCGGCGCGGGTGGAGCTCTGTGAGCTTGGCATCGGCGGGACCGCAGCCGGGACCGGGCTCAACGCCGATCCCGAGTATCGCCACCGCGTTTGCCGTCACCTTGCCGAATGGACCGGTGACCCGATCGTCCCGGCACCCGACCTCTTCGCCGCGATGCAGTCGACCGCTGTGTTCGTGCGGGTCTCGAGCGGGATGCGGACGGCGGCGATCGAGCTCTCGAGCATCGCGAACGACGTCCGGCTCATGGTGTCCGGCCCGCGCACCGGGTTCGGCGAGCTCATCCTGCCCGCGGTCCAGCCGGGCTCGTCGATCATGCCGGGCAAGGTGAACCCGTCCGTCGCTGAGATGCTCGACCAGGTCTGCTACCAGGTGATCGGCAACGACACGACCGTGATGCTCGGCGCCCAGGCCGGCCAGCTCGAGCTCAACGTGATGATGCCCGGTATGAACTTCGCGCTGTGCATGTCCGCCACGATCCTGGCGAACGCGACGCGCGTGTTCCGCCTGCGCGCGATCGACGGCATGAAGGTCGACGAGCAGCGCGTGAAGGAGCTCCTGGACTCGAGCCCGTCGCTCATCGTCACCGCGCTCGCTCCGCACATCGGGTACGCGAAGGCAGCGACGCTCGTGAAGCGCGCGCTGGCCGAAAAGCGGCCGCTGTTCGACATCGCGCTCGAGGAGCGGGCGATGCCTGAGGCTGACCTCAAGCGGGTGCTCGATCCGCTGCCCATGACCAGGGGCGGCGTCCAGTGACCCGCGCCGCCGCGATCGCGGGTGAGCTCGTGCTGGGTCTCGCCGGCCTCATCTTCACCGCCCAGGGTCTCGGACTCACCCGCAGCGTCAGGAGCGTCATGAACGACCGGCCGGAGTGGGTCGCGATCGGGAGCGGGATGGTCGTGCTCGCGCTCGTGCTCGCCTGGCTGACCCTGCGACGGGCGCGGCCGCAATAGCGAAGCGCGCCATCGCCGCGTTCGCGCACCCGGACGACGAGACGTTCTCGGTCGGCGGCACGCTCGCGCGCGCGGTCAGTCTCGGCTGGAGCGTCACGGCGATCTGTGCGACCCGTGGCGAGGTCGGTGAGATCGCACCCGGCACGAACGCGACACCACAGACCCTCGGTGCGGTGCGGGAGCAGGAGCTACGGGCAGCCTGCGCGGCGCTCGGCGTGACCGACGTCCGCTTTCTCGGCTACCGCGACTCGGGCATGGACGGCACGCCGGAGAACAAGGACGCGCGGGCGTACGTGAACGCTCCGGACGACGAGGTCGTTGGTACGCTGGCGGCGCTCTTCCGCGAGGATCCGCCGGCGGTCGTGTTCACGTTCGACCAGTCCGGGATCTATGGCCATCCGGATCACAAGGCGATCTATCGCCACGCGACGGCCGCGTTCGATCGCGCGGCTGCGCCCGGCGCGCGCCTCCTGTACACCGCGTTACCCAAGAGCGTCGCGCGGATCATCGGCGAGCAGCTGCGTGCCGCGGGGGTCCAGGGCGGCCCGCCCGGTGACTTCGGCGTACCCGACGAAGAGGTGGACATTCGTGCTGATGTCGAGGCGTTCGCGGTCCCGAAGAGGACGGCGGTCGCCGCGCACGCGACGCAGGTCGCCGAGTGGCAGGTGCACCTGTCCGAAGAGCAGCGGATGAAGATGCTCTCGACCGAATACTTCCACGTTGCCCGCGGGTCCAAGCCTTCGGACAACGACCCGCTCGCCTAGCAGAGCGGCTGCCGCTCGAACGACGCCCGCAGATCGATGACCCATCCGCCACGCAGGTCTGCGCGCGCGCCTACGCCGTCGCCTCCGATGTCGTGGGCGCGAGCGATCCGCGCCTCCCGATCCGTCCGACGATGCGCCTGGTCAGCCCGTCCATCGCCGCGTAGCCGGCGCCGATGCCGGTCGGCGGATTCCCCGCGGGGAGCAGGAGACCCGGCAGGACCGGTGCCCAACGCCAGATGCCCCAGCCGGTGCCATAGAGCTCGAGCCCCATCGTCAGCACGAAGCTCACCGCGTAGAGGAGCGGGTAGCGGCCGCGGACGATGAAGCGGATGAACACCGCCCAGGTGACGAATCCCAGAAGATCGGGAAGCGGCGGACGGATGAGGCCCCACAGCATGTACAGGGTGGCCAGGATCGTGACCGCGAACACGATGCGGCGGCCGTGCCGCACGAGGAACGGGAGCGACGCCGATCGCAGTGCCGCGAGGTAGAACAGACCGTGCCCCGCCGGCACGAACAGCGGCAGATTGCCCAGCCGGTAGGTGTAGGCGCCCCACAGGATCGAGCCGATGATCTCGAGCACCGTCGCGACGCAGACGAGCGTGATGACCTGGATGCGGACGGCGGGACTTTGCATCCGGAGCGCGATCCCGAGAAACAGCCACGCCGAGACCGAGAGCAGGAGCTGCTGACCCGCGCTGCTCGCGCTATCGAGCGGCAGTGCGACCAGCCAGTACGCGGTGAACGCACCGACGAACGCGAGCGAGCCGCGGGTCGTCACTCGACGATGATCGTCTTGATCTTGTCGCCCACGAGGATGTTGTCTGCGACGTCCTGACCGCTGATCACCTGGCCGAAGTTCGTGTACTGGCCGTCGAGGTGCCGGCATTCGCCGGTGCAGATGTAGAACTGGCGGTCGTTACTGACCTTGATGTCTCCGCCGCGCGCCACACCAAGTGCCCCCTTGATGAACGGCAGATCGCTCAGCTCCGTGGGCTGGTTGCCCCCACCGGTCCCCGTGCCCAGCGGATCGCCGCCCTGCGCGACGAAGTTCGTAACGACCCGGTGGAACGTGAGCCCGTCGTAGCAGCCGGACATCGCGACGTTCGCGAAGTTGGTGACGGTGTTCGGTGCCTTGTCCGGGCGCAGCGTCATGACGATGGTGCCGCCCTTCTGCAGCGTGATGGTCGCCCTCGAGGGCGCCTTCACAAAGGTCACCGGCTTCACGACGCACGCAGCAGCCGGTGCCGGCGACGACGTGCGGATCACCGGCGCGGTCGGGATCCGGGTCGCGGCCGCGCTCGGCGCGGCGGCGGTGCTCCCGCAGGCGGACGCGACGATCAGGACCGCGGTGCCGAGGGCGAGCCACTTCGTCATCAGGCGACGGTGACTTTCTTGATCTTGTCGCCGACCGTGATCCCGTTCACGACGTCCTGGCCGCTCGTCACCTGCCCGAAGTTCGAGTACTGGTTGTTCAGCCAGGACGCGTCGGTCTTGCAGACGAACCACTGTGAGTCGTTGTTCACCTTGATATCCGGCCCGCGCGCGATGCCGGCGGCGCCCTTCGAGAATGGCAGATCGTTCAGCTCGCTCGGCATCTTGCCGCCACCGCGCCCGGTGCCATCGGGGTCGCCGCCCTGGACGACCCAGTCCTCGACGCGATGGAAGGTCTTGCCGTCGTAGAAGCCGGCCGCCGCCTTTGCGACGAAGTTCGCGACGGTCTGGGGGGCCTTGTC
>JBBQHN010000013.1:0-27076 GCA_038324015.1 Candidatus Limnocylindria bacterium
CGGCAGCGTGTCCGAGGCGTACCTCCTCGAGGCGAATCTCATCAAGCAGCACCGGCCCCGCTACAACATCCGGCTCAAGGACGACAAGTCCTATCCCTATGTAAAGGTCACGCTCGGCGAGGACTTCCCGCGGATCCTGCGCACTCGGACCCTGGGTGATCGCGCCGCTCGCTATTTTGGCCCCTACGCGAACGCGAAATCGGTCGATGAATCGCTTGACCTGCTGCAGAAGCTCTTCCCGTATCGCACCTGCAAGCTCACGATCGTCGCGGCCGAGGACGGTCGCGGGCGCACCGTCCCTCCGTCGGCGCTCCCCGGCGGCCGGCCGTGCCTCCTCTATCACCTGAAGCGCTGCACCGCGCCGTGCGTTGGCGCGGCCACGAAGGACGAGTACCGCGCGACGATCGAACGGAGCGTGCAGTTCCTTGAGGGTCGCTACGAGGCGCTCGCCCGCGACCTCCGCCGCGAGATGCACCTCGCCGCGGAGGCACTGGACTACGAGCGCGCGGGCCTGCTGCGCGACCGGATCCAGGCGATCGACCGGACCACCGACCGGCAGGAGGTCCACGCGTACAAAGGCGACGACTTCGACGCGCTCGGCGCGGCGATCGCGGAAGGCGACGCGGCGGTGCAGCTGCTGCGCGTGCGTGACGGCACGGTCGTGGGCCGCGACCAGTTCTTTCTCGAGGGAAGCGAGGGTGCGACGCCCGCGGAGGTGCTCGGCTCGTTCATCCGGCAGCATTACGCCGCGGCCACGACGTTCCCGCCGGAGATCGTCGTCCCCGAGGTGATCCCCGATGCCGCGACGTTCGTCGCGTTCGCGGAAGAGAAGCGCGGCACGCACGTCGAGCTCCACGTGCCGCAGCGCGGGAAGAAGCGCCGCCTCATCGAGCTCGCGGTGCGCAATGCGCAGGACGCCCTCGAGCAGGAGCGCGTGCGCTGGCTCGCCGATCGCGGCAAGACCGACACGGCGCTCGGCGAGCTGCAGAAGGCGCTGGGCCTCGAGGGTCCGCCGAAGCGCATCGAGTGCTTCGACGTCAGCCACGTGCAGGGCACCAACGTCGTGAGCTCGATGGTCGTGTTCGAAGACGGCCGTCCGGCGAAGCAGGCGTACCGACGCTTCAGGACAAAGCTCGGCGACCGCAACGACGACTTCGCGAACATGCGCGACACCTTGCGGAGACGGTTTGCTCGCAGCGCCGCCGGTGAGAGCGACGGTTGGCCGGTACCGGATCTCGTCATCTTGGACGGTGGGAAGGGACAGCTGTCCGCCGGCATCGCGGCGCTGTCCGACGCCGGGCTGCTCCAGATCCCCATCGCCGCGCTCGCGAAGGAGCGGGAGGAGCTCTTCCTCCCCGGCCGGCCCGAGCCGGTCATCCTCCCGGCGCGCTCCCAGGGCCTGTTCATGGTCCAGCGCATCCGGGACGAGGCGCATCGCTTCGCCGTGACCTACCACCAGCAGGTGCGGGCGAAGCAGGCGACGCGGTCGGTCCTGGACGAGATCCAGGGCGTTGGACCGGCCAAGAAGCGCGCATTGCTGAAGAGATTCGGCTCCGTGCGCGGGATGCGGGAAGCGGCCGAGTCCGAGCTGGCTGCCGTGTCCGGAGTAGGGGCCGCCCTTGCGGAGCGGATCAAGCAAGCGATCGACTGACTCGTCAATGTCGACCTCAATGATCCGCATATTCGGATACATAACGATGAGTTTTCGTTGACAATCAGCCGCCGGAACTCGCACAGTCAGCCCATGGCGAATCCGGTCATCGGCCGCTGCCCCATCTGTCAGGAGTCGCTGCGCGTCGTTCGCCTCGACTGCGAGGCCTGCGGGACGCGTCTTGAGGGGAACTTCACCCTGGGCCGGTTCCATGCACTGACCGCGGAGCAGCTCGAGTTCCTCGAGACGTTCATCCGCGCGCGCGGCAACTTCAAGGACGTCGAGCGCGAGCTTGGGATCTCGTATCCGACCGTCCGCTCGCGGCTCGACGCCGTGATCCGCGCACTCGGATTCCCATCACAGGTCGAGCCGGACCGCGAGGCGGAGCGGCGCAAGGAGATCCTGCGGGAGCTCGCGGAAGGCAAGATCGCGCCGGATGACGCGGCGACGCTTTTGGAGGCTGATCGATGAGTGGCGAAGATGCGGGCCGTCGCAAATCGGCACGCGAGGAATTCGAAGAAGCGCGCGAGCGCTACCACCAGCTCCGCCAGCAGGAGCGGGAGCTGCACCTGCAGGAGCGCCATCGCGAGCGCGACGCGCGCCGCACGGAGCGCGACCAGAGCCGCGAGACCCGGCGCGTCTGGGGTGACGAGATCCGCCGCTCGGTGAGCGAGGGGCTCGGGCACGATCTCGGTAAGCACATCGGCAAGACGATCAAGGATTCGATGAGCTTCAACATCGATCTCGGCGACATGGGCTTCGGCGGAGAGGAATACGCCGAGACCGTCGAGCGTGACTTCGTCGTCGGCTCGATGCCGGGGCTGCACGTCCGCAATGTCTCCGGCGACACGAAGATCACCGTCGCCGAGGACGGCAAGATCCACGTCACCGCGCGCAAGCGTGTCCGCGGCACGAGCGAGGAGCGAGCGAAGCGCCTGCTCGAGAACGTCGAGGTCCGCATGGAGCAGGAGGGCGACGACGTCCTGATCAAGCCGCACCTCTACGAGCAGGACCGCGGCTGGGCCGACCTGTTCCGTGGCGGAAGGGTCGCCGTTGACTTCGAGATCACCGTGCCGAAGGAGCTTCGGCTCGAGGCGCACACCGTGAGTGGCGACGTTCATCTCGCCGGGACGCGCGGCACGATGGATCTGCAGAGCGTCTCCGGCGACATTACCGCGGACGATCTCCAGGGACCGCTGCGCCTCAAGACCGTGAGCGGCGATGGAGACGTCACGGAGTACGCGGGTCAGCTTGTCGCCAATACGGTGAGCGGCGACCTCACGTTCAGGCGCGTTCGGCTCCACGGCTCGGACACCGTGACCGTGAGCGGCGACGTGGAGATCGACGGTGAGCTCGACAAGGACCGCGAGCACCGCATCAAGACGATCAGTGGGGACATCGATCTGCACCTGACGGGTGGGTCGTACGACGTGAGCTTCAGCAGCATGAGCGGCGATCTCGACAACGAGATGGACGGAGTCATCAGCACCGAAGGCAAGCGCGCCAAGCGGATCGTCATCGGCAAGGCCGAGGCGAAGGTCAGCGTCAAGACGATGAGCGGCGACCTCGAGCTCCGTGTGTCCGACGGCACGGCTCCCGAGTCCACCGCCGCCTCGATGGCCGAGCGCCCCGCGGACGCGGCCACCGACGCCGAGCGCACCGAGCCGATGGAGCCGCACCTGACCGAGCCGCAGGTCGACGTTCGCGACCTGCTCGAGCGCGTCGCCCGCGGCGAGGTCGACGTCGACGCGGCTGCCGCGGAGCTCGACGCCCGCCGCGAACGCTGATGCCGAGCGAAGAGGGCAAGCAGGTCCTGAAGCTCCTCGCGGAGGGGAAGATCGATCCCGACCAGGCCTACCGGCTGTTGAAGGCGATCGGCGACGTCTCGGACCGCGCGGCCCCCCGCACGCCATCGACGCCGCAGGCACCCTTCCCACCGCACGCGCCCGCCGGGCCGGACCGTCCGCTGTTCCCGCCCGACGCGCCGATCCCGCCGGGCCTCGGCCGCCGCACACTGCGGATCAGGGTCATGTCGGCGGGCAAGGCGAAGGTGAACATCGCGATCCCGCTCGGGATCGCACGAATGGGCAAGACCAAGATCGCGGCGAGCGGCCTCGTCCGCGAGCAGCTCGCGAAGTTCGGCATCGACCTCGACGATGTGCTCCGGCACATCGCGCACTCAGGGACGATCGTCGACGTCTCGGACGGTGACGATCGCGTCATGATCGATGTCGAGTGAGGACGACCGCAGCTCACCCGCGGTAGAGGTACGCGGACTCACTAAGGTGTTCGAGAAGGGCCGTCGCACCATCTGGCAGCGCAGCACCCGCCAGCCCGACCAGCGAGAGCGTTTCGTCGCCGTGAACAGCATCGACCTCAGAGTCGAGCGCGGTGAGATCTTCGGCGTCCTCGGCCCGAACGGGGCGGGGAAGACGACGACTCTGCGCATGCTCGCGACCCTCCTCGAGCCGACCGGCGGCGAGATCCGCGTGCTCGGCATCGATGTGCGGCAGCGACCGCGCGACGTCCGCCGCAGGCTCGGCGCGATGCTGTCAGGCGAGCGCAGCTTGTACTGGAAGCTCACCGCGCGCGAGAACCTCGAGTACTTCGCGGCGTTGTATCACGTGCCCCCGCAGGAGCAGCGCGCACGCATCGACGCCGCGCTCGTCGCCGTGAAGCTCATGGATCGCGCCGACGACTACGTCGAGCGGTACTCGACCGGCATGCGGCAGCGGCTCGCACTCGCGCGGGCGCTCCTACCCGATCCGCCACTCGTGATCCTCGACGAGCCCACGGTCGGCCTCGACCCGCAGTCCGCGCGCGACCTGCGCGACCGTATTCGCGAGCTGAAGCGCCAGGGCCGGACCGTGCTGCTGACGACGCATTACATGGAGGAGGCGGACCAGCTCTGCGATCGCATCGCGATCATCGACCACGGCGAGATCGTCGCCCTCGACACTCCCGCTGCACTGAAGCGGCTGATCCGCGCCGAGGAGGTCGTCAGTCTGGAGATCGGGATGGCGGGAGAGGCGGGGGTTGGGGCACCCGGCCCCGAATGGGGGCCGCTGCTCGCGCGCCTTGCGACCGCAGCGGTGATCGCGCGCAGCGAGCGCAGCAATGGCACGCTCACGGTCACGGCGCATTGCACGTCGGCGCGTGACTTCGTGCCCGCGGCGTTCGACGCCGCGCGCGGCGAGGGCGCGACCATCCGCCATGTCGAGGTCGTGCCCGTCTCGCTCGAGGACGTCTTCATCTCGCTCACCGGACGCGCGCTGCGGGAGTGAATGCGGAACTCGTGACCGCTGACCTGCGGGCGCTCGGCGCCGCCGGGCAGATGTCACTGCGCCAACTGCGGCGGTACCCCGCGAACTTCATCGGCCAGATCTTCTGGCCGGTCCTGCTGCCCGCCGTCTGGGTGCTCATGGGCCAGGCCTACTCGGGTGGTGGCGATGCGCAGGCGCTCGATGCGTTCGCGACGCGATCCGGCACGACGGGTGTGACGCTCTTCGTCTTCGTCGGCTACGCGATGTACATGTGGCTCAGCACGCTGTTGTGGGGACCCGGCACCTCCCTGCGCGTCGAGCAACTCCGTGGGTCGCTCGAGGCCGTGTTCCTTACCCCGGTCTCGCGCCTCGTGCCACTCTTCGGGCCGACGCTCACGAATGTCGTGTGGGTCCTGTTCCAGCTTGTCGTGATGGGCCTCGCCGTATGGCTCATGTTCGGCGTCGTGCTTCCCCTCGAGGGGATCCTGCTGACCTTGCTCGTCACTCTGGCCGGCTTGCCGGCGATGTACGCGATGGGCTCGCTATTCGGTGCGGCCGTCCTTCGATTCGGCGAGGTCGGTCCGGCGGTGCAGTTCGTGCGCGGCGCGCTGTCCCTGTTGTGCGGGATCACGTTCCCGATCGTGATGCTCCCCGGTTGGGCGCAGGGGGTGTCCGCTGCCATGCCCCCGACCTATGTGGTCGCCGGCATCCGCGGCGTGCTGTT
Source organism: Candidatus Limnocylindria bacterium (assembly GCA_038324015.1). Lineage (GTDB taxonomy): Bacteria > Chloroflexota > Limnocylindria > P2-11E > P2-11E > UBA4735. Next base: position 5,639 of record JBBQHN010000013.1, read on the forward strand.
GAAAGGCGCGACGCCGCTTGACCTCGTGCCCACCGTCGGCATCCTCCTCGGCCTCGCCCTCGTATTCGGCGCGTTCGCCGTCGTTGTCTTCCGCATCCTCGAAGCGAGTGCCCGGCGCAGCGGCATGCTGGGCCGGTACTGATGGACGAGCTCCGAGCCGCCCTGGCCATCGCACAGAAGGACATCCGCAACGTGTCGCGCTACCGGTTCTCCGTCGCGGCGTCCATCTTCACGCCGCTGTACCAGGGCGTTCTGCCCGCGCTGCTCTTCGGAGCGTCGTTCGCGGTCGGCGGGAAGGTCGTGGGTCTGGAGAAGACCATCGGTACCGCCGATCTCGCGGGATTCATCTTCCTGGGTGGCGTGGTGAGCGGCCTCGTCGCGACGGCGTTCTGGGCGATGGCGATGAGCTTCCGCAACGAGATGGAGACGGGGACGCTCGAACCGACCTGGCTGACGCCGACGGCGCGCGAGACGCTTGTGCTCGGGCGGGCGCTCGGCGGGATGTTCTGGTTCGGGTTCGGTCAGATCGCCATCCTCGCGATCGGCGCCGTCTTTTTCGGTCTGCGGTTCCGCCTCGAGGCGGTCTATGCGCTACCGGCGCTCGCGATCGCCACCGTGGCGCTCGTCGGTGTCGCGTACCTTCTGGCGGCGATCGTCCTGTCCATCCGTGACGCCACTCTGTTCATCGATTCCACGAACTTCCTGTTCGCGACGGCGTCCGGCGCGGCATTCCCGGTGGTCCTGCTGCCGGGCGTCCTGCAGCCGATCGCGTTCGCGCTGCCGACGACCTACGCGATGGACATCCTCCGGAACCAGGCCCTCGGGACCCGCCTATTGCTGGACCCCGTGACCGAGTACGCGGCGCTTCTCGCCACCACGATCATCGCGCTGCCGATCGGCCTGTGGGCCTTCCGTGCCGCCGATCGGCGTATCCGGCGGCTCGGCACCATCAACCAGTACTAGCCGCCTAGTATCAGGGCGATGGGATTGATCGGGCGCACCCTCATCAATGCGGTGGCCATCGCCGTCACGGCGTACTTCCTGCCGGGCATCTCCTACGGCCACACGAGCTATGGCGCCGGTTCCGCCGATCCCTGGATCTCGCTGCTCCTCACGGCGCTCGTGCTCGGTGTCGTGAACGCGTTCGTCAAGCCGATCATCTCGCTCATCGCGATGCCGATCACGTGCCTCACCCTCGGTCTGTTCCAGGTGGTGATCGCCGGCCTGATGCTGCTCCTCGTCTCGGCGATCCCGCTCCTCGGCTTTCAGGTGGACAACTTCCTGACCGCGATCATCGGCGCGATCATCATCGGGTTGGTCGGGTTCGTCGCCTCGCGGATCATCCCGCACTAGACGGTGAGCTCGCGCCCCGACTTCGTCGTCGTGACCGGGCTCTCCGGCGCCGGGAAGTCGCAGGCGGTGAAGGTCTTCGAGGACCTCGGCTACTACATCCTCGACAACCTTCCGCCGGCGATCATGGGCACCACCCTCGAGGTCGCGCGCACGGGCGGCCACTCGCGCGTGGCCATGGTCATCGACGCCCGCAGCGGCGCGCTCTTCGCTGACGCCGCGGCGCAGCTCGATCTGCTCGAGGCTGCCGGTAACCGCCCCCACGTTCTCTTCTTCGACGCCTCGGATGAGGTCCTGCTCCGCCGCTACAGCGAGACCCGACACCGCCATCCGCTCGAGGGGACCGGCGGGGTACAGCCGTCCATCGAGGGCGAGCGCCGGCTCCTGGTCGACCTGCGCGCGCGGGCCGACAAGGTGATCGATACGACCTACCTATCGGTGAAGGACCTGCGCGACACGCTGCACTCCTTGTACGGCGAGGGCCTTTCGGGGATGCTCGTGCAGCTCGTGAGCTTCGGGTACAAGTACGGCCTGCCGCAGAGCGCCGATCTGGTCCTCGACGTCCGGTTCATGGAGAACCCCTTCTACATCGACGAGCTGCGGCCGCTGTCCGGGAGCGATGCGCCCGTCCGTGACTTCGTGCTTGGTCATCCCGCGACGAAGGCATTCCTCGAACGGCTCATGCCGCTCGTCGAGTTCGCGCTGCCGCGATACGAAGAGGAGAAGAAGGCCCGTGTCGGCATTGCCTTCGGCTGCACCGGCGGACGGCATCGCTCCGTCGCGATCGCCGACGAGGTCGCCCGGCGCCTGCGCGAGTCCTGGAAAGGCGAGGTGATCGTCGAGCATCGCGATCGCGACCGGCCGGACGTGCGCACATGACCCGTGGGGTCGCTGGACGCGTGCGCTCACCGCTCTCCGACGAGGTGAAGGCGGAGCTGTCGCGCCTTCCGCTCAAGGCCTGCGACGCACGAGTGCTCGCGGCACTGCTGCCGCGCGCGACGCATCTCGGTGTCCCCGCCCGACGCCTCGTGCACCGTACCGACCCAACTGGGGACGCGCCGACGGGCTCCGTCTTCCGCACCGCGTGTTGCAGGCGAACGTACCTGCGCGGGCTCATCCTGGCCGGCGGTTCGCTTTCGGCGGGCGCGTCCGGCTACTTGCTCGAACTGCGGCCACCGCGCGGCGAGGTCCGTCGTTCGGCGTCTGTCCTGGGTCGCGAAGGTTTCGGGCCTGCGGTCCGCTCGCGCCGCGGCCAACTGGTCTTCACGATCCGCGACGCGGAAATGATCGCGGCGTACCTTCGGGCGGCGGGCGCGAGCGAGACGCTGCTGCGCTTCGAGGCCAAGCGCGTGTCACGTGAGGTGCGCGGTCGGACGAATGCTCTCGTGAACGCGGAGGCCGCGAACCTCGCACGCGCGATCGTCTCTGCCCGGGCGCAGACGGAGGCGATCCGCGCGCTCGCCCGTGCCGGCCGGCTCGCGCCGCTCTCGGCGCCGCTGCGGCAGATCGCGCGCGCACGCCTTCGCGCGCCGACCGCGACCCTGAGCGATCTGGCCGAGCGGCTCGACACGACCAAGTGGGTCGTCCGGTCGCGCCTGCGGCGGCTCGTGGAGGAAGCGGCGGAGTGACACGCGGTCGACTCGTTGTGGGCAATTGGAAGATGAACCCCGCGACCGTCGGCGATGCCGTCGCGCTCGCTCGCACGGTCGCTGCCACGCCGCACGGCCGGACCGACATGGGCATCGCTCCACCGGCCATCGCGCTCGTCTCCGTTGCCGAGGCTATTCGCGGATCCGACGCCGGCTTGTACGCGCAAGACGTGCATTGGGAGGACAAGGGCGCATACACGGGGCAGCTGAGCGTCTCGATGCTGCGCGGCCTTGCGAACGGAGCGATCGTCGGGCATTCCGAGGTGCGACGCGACCAAGGCGATGACGACGCGCGCGTCGCCCGCAAGCTCGCGCGCGTGCTCGATGCCGGACTCACGGCGATCCTCTGCGTCGGAGAGAGCGAGGCGGAGTTCGCGGCCGGCCGGACCGCTGCCGTGCTCGAGGTGCAGATCGAGCGCGACGTGTCCCAGGTGGCGGCGCTCGCCCCCGGCAGGTTCGTTGTCGCGTACGAACCCATCTGGGCGATCGGGACCGGCAGGCCGGCGACGGGCGCCAACGCGAGCGCGGCCGCGCGGACGATCCGGGCTGCGCTCGCGAAAACGGGTGCGCCCGCGGACGACATCCGGATCATCTATGGCGGAAGCGTCACCGCGGCGACCGCGACCGAGTTCGCGGCGGCTGCCGGGATCGACGGAGTGCTGGTCGGCGGTGCGTCGCTGAAGGCGGACGAATTCGCGGCGATCATCGCGGCGTTCACCGGGTGACGGCGGCGTTCCGACCGGTCGTCCTCTGCGTGCTCGACGGGTGGGGGATCGCGCCGGACTCGCCCGCGAACGCCGCGACCCGCGCGGACACGCCCCGCCTCGACGCGATCCTGCGCGACCAGCTGCACGCGACGCTTGAGGCGAGCGGGACCGCGGTCGGCCTTCCGTCGGGCGTCATGGGTAATAGCGAGGTCGGGCATCTCACGATGGGCGCGGGGTACGCCGATCCGCAGGCGCTCGAGCTGATCGACCGCTCCATCGCGGACGGCTCGTTCTACGCGAATCCCGCGCTCCGCGCGGCGTGCGCCGCCGCACGCGCCGGAGGCACGCTCCATCTGATGGGCCTCCTGTCCACCGGAGGGGTGCACGCCGACATGAAGCACCTGGCCGCGCTCATCGAGCTCGCGGCCCGCGAGGATGTCCGCAGCGTGTTCGTGCACGCCTTCCTCGATGGCCGCGACATGCCGCCGCGGAGCGCCATGGCGCTGCTTGCGGAGGTCGGCGCGCCGATCGCGACGGTGCATGGCCGCTTCTACGCGATGGACCGCGACAAGCGCTGGGGTCGGACTGAGCGGTCGTATGACGCGATCGTCGACGGGAGGGGGCCGCGGGTCGCGACGGCCGAGGACGCGCTTCGCGCGTGCTACGCGACCCTGGACTGCCGCGACGAGCTGCTCGAGCCGCACGTCGTGGGCGACGGCCGTCGCGTCGAGGATGGCGACGCCGTCGTGTTCTTTAATTTCCGTCCGGACCGTGCGCGCGAGCTGACCTGGGCCTTCATGCAGCAGGTCTTTGACGGATTTCATCGTGCGCGTGTGCCGCATCGGCTTACCTACGTGACCATGACCGACTACAACGTCGACCTTCCGGACGTTCGGGTCGCATTCCCGAAGCAGGATGTGCTCTCCGTCGCCGAGTTGCTCGCGCGCGCCGGGCTGCGGCAGTTCCACATTGCCGAGACCGAGAAGTACGCGCACGTTACATACTTCTTCAACGGAGGGAGGGAGGAGCCCTTCCCGGGCGAGGACCGCGAGCTCGTGCCATCCCCGAAGGTCGGCACCTACGACACGGCTCCTGAAATGAGCGCGATGCCCGTGGCAGAGCGGCTGGCGGCCGCGGTGCGCGCGGGCAGGTACGACTTCGCGATCGTGAACTTCGCGAATCCCGACATGGTCGGCCACACCGGTGTGTTCGACGCCGCCCTGCGCGCGATGAAGGCCACCGACGACGCGGTCGGTGTCGTGGTCGACGCGGTCCTCGCAGCCGGGGGCTGCGTCCTGCTCACCGCGGATCACGGCAACGTCGAAGAGATGGCCTTTCCCGATGGCGGCCTGAACACGCAACACAGCACGAATCCCGTACCGATCGCGTTCATCACCGGCGAGCCGGGTGCCTGGGCGCTGCGTGACGGCGGCCTCGTGGACGTCGCACCGACGATCCTCGAGCTGCTCGGTGTGCCGGCGCCGGACAGGATGACCGGACGCCCGCTGATCCGCAGGAGATGAGCCGCGGCCGCGGACCGGCCATCGCGTGGGTCGCGTACGGCACGGTCGCCGGTCTTATGGCGCTCCTGGCGCTCCTGTCATGGGGCCGCGCTCTGCTCGCTGCCGGTCCGATGCTGTACGGCGAGGGCGCGGTCGCACACGCAATGCAGCTCATGTCGACCCTCGACACGTACCGCGATGCGGCGGGCGGCGCGTCGTTCACGGCAGCGAACTACCCGCCGCTGTTCTTCGTCGGCGCGGCCGCCGGTGAACCCTTCGTGACCGGACGGCTGCTCAGCATCGCGGCGACGCTCAGCGTCGCGGGCCTCATCGCCTGGCGCGCGCGGTCCGGTGGCCGTCTCGTTGCAGCTGCGCTCGCCCTCGGCTGGCTCGCACTCGCGCCGGTCGCGATCTGGGGTCCCGCCCTCAAACCCGACCTCGTGGCGCTCGCGCTGACCGCCGGCTCGGTGATCGCTCTGGAGCGTCGCAACGCGCAGCTCTCCGCCGCGCTCGTCGTCCTCGCGGTGCTCACGAAGCCGACGGCCGTCATCGTCGCGATCGCGCTGCTCGCCTGGCTTGTGCTCCGTGACCGTCCGCTGGTGCGCGCGTGGCTGACGACGGCGCTTTCCGGCGTCGTGCTCGCGGCGATCGCGCTCGTGCCATTCGGTTACGACGGACTATGGCGTCACGTGGTCGTCTGGAATGCGCTGCCCTGGACGATCGATCAGGCCGCGCTGCTCGTGTTCCTCGGTGTCGTCATCCTCGCGGCCCTCGTCGGGACCGTCATCGTCACGCGCTCCGTCCCCGGACCGATCGCGGCATACTGCGTCGCCGGCGCCGTCATCGTCGTGCTGGGCGGGCGCGAGGGCGCGACGATCAACTACCTGCTCGACCTGTCGGTCGCGGCGAGCCTCGCGCTCGCCGCCGTCGCTCCGGCGATCCGCCGGGCCGCGCCGTATCCCGTCATCGCCCTCCTTAACCTGCTCCTCGCGATCGCCATCCTCGATCCGCTCGGCGTCGTGCCCGGCCGGAGCGCGACGACGGGCGCATGGGGGGATCCGGTTCGGATCGCGTCGGCCGAGAGGGCGCTCTCCGGCGACGAGACCGTCCTCGCCGAAGACAGTGGGCTCCTCATCGCGACCGGACATCGTGTCGTCGTCGACGACCTGTTCCTCTGGAGCAGGCTCGTCGCGCAGGGCACGATCGATCCGCTCCCGCTGCTCATAGAGGTTCGGGGCGCGCGCTTCACGGCGATCGTGACCGAGGCCGAGCTCGGGAAGCTCGCGGACGCCGCCGCATACGAGCGGTCACGATGGGCGCCGTCGCTCGTCCAGGCCATCGAGGTGCGGTATCGGCTGGAGACGCGCCTGCCCGGAGGCCTCTTCGTCTACCGGCCGCGCTGAACAGGTACACTCCGGTCTCCGGTGGATCTCCTTCAGGTGTCCCAATTGCTCATCGCGGTCGCGGTCGCCACGTCGATCCTCCTGCAGGCGCGGGGGACCGGCCTGTCGTCCACGTTCGGCGGCGAGTCCACGGCCTACCGCAGCCGGCGCGGTATCGAGCGGACGCTGTTCCGCTTGACCGTCGTGCTGGTGGTCGTGTTCATCCTGATATCGCTCGTGGGCGCGCGCACGACGTCGCCGGCGGCCTAGCCCCCGCCGCCGGCGGGACCCCCAAGCCTTGACCGCCCGCGACAAGCTCATCGTCCTGGCACTCGTCGGCCTGCTCGTCGTCACGAGCGCCGTCGCGATCGCCACCGACCGCACCGATGTGTCCACCGACCCGGCGTTCGGCGGCACATACGTCGAGGGTGTCGCGGGCGTCGTGCAGTACCTGAACCCCATCGTCGCGGCGACGAACGTCGACCAGGACGTTTCGCGCCTGGTGTTCAGCGGCCTCACGCGCTTCGGTCGCGACGGTACGATCATCCCCGACCTCGCGACGTTCCAGGTCGACACGACCGGCAAGGTCTGGACGTTCTTCATCCGCACCGATGCGACGTGGCATGACGGAGCGCCGGTCACGGCCGACGACGTCATCTATACGGTGAGCCTGCTGCAGGATCGCGCGTATGGCGGTCCGTTCGCGGACTCGTTCCGCGGCGTGCAGGTCGCGGCCATCACGGCGACCACCGTCCGGTTCACGCTGCCCGATGCGTACGCGCCGTTCGCAGGCAGCACGACCGTGCCACTGCTGCCGGCCCACCTGCTGAAGGGCGTGCCGTTCACGGAGCTCACCCGCCAACCGTTCAATACGCGGCCGGTCGGGACGGGACCGTTCAAGCTGACCGAGGTGGATGGGCGTCAGGTGACACTCACGCGCACCGACGACTTCTACCGTACGAAGCCCGCCCGCTCGCGGGCGTATCTCGACAAGATCGTGCTGCGGTTCTTCCGCGACAGCGGCGACGCTCTGGCGGCGTTGGCACGCGGCGAGATCGACGGGACCGGTGGTCTCTCGCCCCAGGATGCGAGCCGCGCCCGGACGCTGAAGACGGTCGACCTGCTGAGCCTGCCGACGAACGACTTCACCGCGCTGTTCCTGAACGTTCGACCGACGCGGCCGGTGTTCCGGGATCGCGTCGTGCGGCAAGCGATCGCCACGGCGATCGATCGCGGGCGCGTGCTGCAGGTCGCAGCTGACGGAAGGGGCAGCGTCGCCGACGAGTTCGTGCCCTCGAGCTCCTGGGCGTTCGTGAAGGACGTGCCGCGGATCATCACCTCGGCAGCGGACGCGAGGACGATGCTCGATGCGGCTGACTGGATCGACCACGACGGCGACGGGATCCGCGATAAGGGTGGGGTGGTGCTCCGGTTCTCGATCGCAACATCCGATGAGCCGGCCCGGCTCGCGGCCGCGGGCCAGATCGCCGACGATCTCAGGGCCATCGGGATCGCCGTGGAGGTGCGGCCCGTGCCATTCGGTGAGCTTGTGGATCGGGTCGCTCGCCAGCGGGACTTCGACGCGCTGCTCGTCGGGATCACTGTCGGCAACGATCCCGACCCATACCCGTTCTTCCACTCGAGCCAGGTCGGCGACCCCGGCGACAACTTCTCTGGTTACTCGACGCTCGCGACGGACCGTCTGCTCGAGCAGGCCCGAAGGACCGTGGATCAGTCGAAGCGGCGCGACCTGCTCGGTCAGGTGTTCAGATCGATCGCGACCGACCTGCCGGTGGTGTTCCTCTACTACAGCGACTACCTGTATGCACAGTCGAAGACGCTCAAGGGCTTCCGCGTCGCTCCGGTGAACGATCCGACGCAGCGCTTCTGGAATGTCGAAGACTGGTACGTGAAGACGGCGATCAAGCAGTAGCCGGATAGCCACGAAGTCCTATGGACACGGCCTCGCCGGGCGGTGCATATAGGCCCTGTGGCTGTAGGCGAAGGCAAGGCCTGGCCGAAGGGCCGGAAGGCAACGAACGATCCGCGTATTGCCAAGAACGCGGCGGCGCACCGTGGCAAGACGTACGAATCCCACATCCCGCCATCTCAAGATCGACGTCGCCGCTCCGCCCCCGCCTCGACCGAATGGACGCCGTCGCTCGCGTACGCCGTCGGTCTCCTCGCCACCGACGGTTGCCAGACCGACGGGCGTCATCTCGCGTTCCCGAGCGCCGACCGCGAGCTCGTGGAGATCCTGCTCCGGTGTCTCGGCAAGACGAACAGGATCGCCCCGATGCCAACGAGGACGGGCGGCATCGTCTATCGGACCCAGATCGGCAACGTCGCGTCCTGCCGGTGGCTCCTGACGATCGGCATCACGCCACGAAAGAGCCTTACGCTCGGCTCGCTCGCGGTCCCTGATGAGCTTCTGCTCGAGTGCGCACGTGGATCGTTGGACGGTGACGGTGGGATCACGAACTTCGTCCACGCGGCGACAAAGAAGACGTACCCAGACTATCGCTATGAGCGCATCGTCGTCGGATTCAACTCCGCAAGCCGTGCGCACCTCGAATGGCTCCAGGTGAAGCTGCAGCCGTACGCAGGAGGATCAGGGTGGCTTGGGATCACGCCCCCTCGGAACGGCCGCCACGAGTTCGTCACGCTGCCCTATGGCAAGCGGGACGGACTGCGGCTACTTCCGTTGCTGTATCGCGATCCAACGGTCCCGCGCCTGGAGCGCAAGTACCGCATCTGGCAGAGCTACATTGCGCGGCATCCCGAGCCCCGCAGCACAGTACAATCGACATCTTCGCCGACGTAGCCGAATTGGTTTAGGCGCCGTCTTCAGGAGGCGGTTCCCGCAAGGGAGTGCGGGTTCGAGTCCCGCCGTCGGCACAGCTCCCAACGACCTCGCTACCATCCCTCTCCGATGCCGAAGCGTGACCCCTCGAGCGTCTGGATCTCCGTCGACATGGAGGGCATCGGCGGCGTCGCGACCTACAGCCAGGTGATGATGCACGGCCCCGAGTACGAACGGGCGCGCACGTGGATGACGAACGAGGTCAATGCCGCGATCGAGGGCGCCGCATCAGCCGGCGCAGCCCGCTTCTGCGTGAACGACTCACACGGCAACATGCACAACATCTACGCCGACGAGTTCGACCCGCGCGCCGAGCTCCTCGTCGGCACCGCGAAGCCGTGGAGCATGGGCCAGGGAATCGACGGCGGCTACGACACCTGCTTCTTCATCGGCTACCACGGCATGGCCGGCCACCCGCGCGCGGTCCTCGACCACACCTACGCGAGCCGCGCGATCTACGAGTGCAAGCTCAACGGTAAGCCGGTCGGTGAGACGACCCTCAACGTGTACCTCGCCGGCTATTTCGACACGAGCGTCACGCTCGTCGCGGGTGACGGCGCGACCTGCCGCGAGGCGCGCGCCCTGGTGCCATCGTGCGTCATGGTCAAGACGAAGGACGCAACGGGGCGCTTCTCGGCGAAGATGCTGCACCCGCAGCGGGTCCAGGAGCTGCTGCAGGTCGCGGCAGCGCGGGCGATGGAGGTCGCCCGCGACGCGAAGCCCGTCAAACCGAAGGCGCGCAACGAGATCGATCTCGCGTTCCTCACCTCGGCGATGGCCGACATGGCCGAGCTCATTCCCGGCACGCGCCGGAGCGGCGCGCGATCCGTGTCCTACGCATCGCGGGACTACCTCGAGCTGTACAAGGCGCTGCTCGTGATGGTCCGCATCGCGCCGTCCGCCGTGCCGCCGGAGCAATGACGAGCGCGGACGTCGTCATTGTTGGCGGTGGCGTCATCGGCGCGTCCATCGCATATCACCTGAGCCAGCGCGGCGCGGGCCGCGTCATCGTCCTCGAGAAGGACCGCCTCGGTTCGGGATCGACGGGTAAGAACGCGGGCGGCGTCCGCCTGCAGTTCTCGACCGAGGTGAACGTGCGCCTCTCGCAGCGTGCGCTCCCGCGACTCGAGTCGTTCAAGGACGAGATGGGGGTCGACCCGCAATTCCGTCAGGTCGGCTACCTCTTTCTGATCACCGCCGAGCGCGACGTGGTGCCGTTCGAGCGGTCCCTCGCGCTCTGGCGCCGCCTCGACGTCCCGGCGAAGCGGCTCACCGCGGCCGAGGCGCGCGACCTCTTTCCCGAGCTCCGCGTCGACGACGTGCGGTTCGCCACCTTCTGCGCCAAGGATGGCTACGCGGACCCGAACTCGATCCTCCACGGCTACGTCGCCCGCGCCCGCGAGCACGGCGTCGAGTTCCGCGAGGGTGCGGAGGTCACCGGCATCGAACTCGATCGCGGACGCGTCGCGGCGGTGCGCGCGGCAGGCGATCGGATCGTGTGCCCCACGGTCGTCAACGCTGCAGGTGCCTGGGGTGCGAAGATCGGCGCGCTGGCCGGCCTCACGCTCCCGATCGTGCCACTCCGTCGCCACATCTTCGTCACCGCGCCGGTGCCCGGACTCGACCACGAGTATCCCCTCACTATCGAGTTCGCCTCGGGTCTGTACTTCCACCGCGAGTCCGGGGGCGTGCTGCTCGGGATGGCGGACCCTGACGACGGACCCAGCTTCGACGACTCCGTGAACTGGGACTTCCTGCCCACCGTCGTCGAGCACGCGCTGGCCCGGCTGCCGGTCCTTGAGCAGGCCACGGTCAAGACCGGCTGGGCCGGCTTCTACGAGGACACGCCGGATCGGCATCCGATCCTCGGGCTGGTCGACGAGGTTCCCGGGTTCGTCAGCGCCGCCGGCTTCTCGGGCCATGGGCTCATGCAGGCGCCGGCCGCCGGCGAGGTGATCGCCCAGGTCATCTGCGGCGAGCCGACGAGCGTCGACATTGCCGCGTTGCGGTTCGACCGGTTCGCGAAGGGGGCGCTCGTGACCGAGCACAACGTCATCTGATGCCGCTCTTCTTCCTGGTCCTTGATCTCGCGCTCATCGCGTCAGCCGCGATCCTCCTGCTCGTCGTGCTCGTTCGCCGCGGAAGGGGCATGTCCTACTTCGCGCTCGCTATCCTGCTCATCGCCCTCGCGATCGCCCTCTGGTACACGGGTATCCGCACGCCACCGCCGGGGCTCTGAGCCGCACGCGGCCTATCCTCAGCGCGTGTTCACCCGCCAGGAGATCAGGCTTACCTCGCTGTCGTCCTGCGCCGGCTGAGGAGCGAAGCTGGGCCCCGGCCCACTGGCGCAGGTCCTGCGCCCCCTCGCCACGCAGCGCGACCCCGCGGAGCTGCTCGTCGGCCTTCGAACGTCCGACGACGCGGCGGTATACCGCGTTGCTGCCGACGTCGCGATCATCGAGACGGTGGACTTCTTCCCGCCGATCGTCGATGACGCGTACGCGGCAGGCGCGATCGCCGCTGCGAACGCGATGTCCGACGTCTACGCGATGGGTGGCGAGGTCCTCTTCGCGCTGAACATCGTCGCGTGGCCCGACGATCTCTCCTTCGAACCGCTCGAGCGCCTGATGCAGGGCGCCGTGGACAAGATCGCCGAGGCTGGTGGCGTCATCGCCGGCGGGCACACCGTGATCGATCGCGAGCCGAAGTTCGGCCTCGCCGTCACCGGGCGCGTGCACCCTGATCGCATCCTGACGAAGGGCGCGCTGGCCGTGGGTGACACGCTCTGGCTGACAAAGCCCATCGGGACCGGGGTCCTCACGACGGCGCACAAGAACGGCGACATCGCACCCGAAGATCTCGCGTCGGCCGTGGCCTCGATGGTGGCCCTCAACCAGGCCGCAGCGCGGGCTGCTGCCGCCGCCGGCCTCCACGCGGCGACCGACGTGACCGGCTTCGCGCTCGTCGGTCATGCTCACGAGATGGCGGAACGGTCGAACGTCGCGATCCGCATCGATGCCGCCGCGGTGCCGCTGCTGCCCGGCGCCCGTGCGCACGCCGAGCGCGGCGTGAGCTTTGGCGGCCTCGAGCGCAACACCGCGTACTTCGTCGGCGAAGGCCACGTTCGTTTCGACGAGAAGCTCGACGACGCGACGCGCCGGCTCATGCTCGACCCGCAGACCTCCGGCGGCCTGCTCATCGGCGTGCCCACCGGGCATGCCGCGGCGTGGGATCGTGAACGCGAACGTCTCGGTGTCATGGCGTGGCCGGTCGGACACGTCATCGCTGGCACCGGCGTCGCGGTCGCGTGACGGAGGCGGCGAGGCCGCAGACCAGGGCCGCCCAGCTCGCGCTCCTCAGTCCGGGCCGCGCCGCGTTCGAGCTCGCGTGGCCCGGGATCATCGAACAGCTCATCCGCGCGAGCGGCCAGACCGTCGCCTTCGTGTTCATCGGCCATCTGGGCGGCGTCGCGATCGCCGCGGTCGGCGCGGCCACGCAGTTCACGTTCCTGCTGTTCCCGGTGTTCAACGCGCTTTCGGTGGGCACCGTCGCGCTCGTCAGCCGCCGGATGGGGGAGCACCGTCCGGAGGCGGCGCCGGACATCGTCCGGCAATCGTTGGTGCTCGGTGCCGGGCTCGGCGTCGCGACCGGCGTGTTGTTCGCGATCTTCGCGAAGCCGCTCCTCGAGCTGATCGGCGCGGACAACGCAGTCGCGTCGGCGGGCGCGCCGTACCTCGTCGTCATCGGCGGCCTCAACGTCTTCAGCACGCTTTCGATCATCGGCGTCGCGGCCATGCGCGCGGCCGGCGACACGCGCACGCCAATGTGGCTCTCGGCCCTCGGCTCACTGTTGTACGTGCCGGCCACGTACCTCCTCGTCAGCGTCGCCGGTATGGGCATCATGGGCGCCGCGGTCGCGCAGATCGGGGTGAACGTCGTGTTCGTCACGATCACGATCGCGCTGCTGCGGCGTGGTGTCGCCGGGGTCAGCATCGCGACGGGCACCTGGCGCTTGGAGCGCGTCACACTGCGCTCGCTCGTAGCGATCAGCGGGTACTCGGCCGGTGAGTCCTTCCTGTTCAGCATCGGCATCCTCGCGCTGGGATTCCTCACGTTCCGGCTGGGTACCGAGGCGTACGCCGCGCATCAGCTCGTGAGCCAGCTCGAGTCGCTGTCGTTCCTGCCGTGCGTCGGGTTCGCGGCGGCCTCGGCTGCGCTCGTCGGACAGTCGCTCGGGATGGGAGACCCGCAACGTGCGATGCGCTCGGGCTGGGCCGCGACCCGCATGGCGATCATCTGGACGTCCGCCGCGGGCGCGCTGCTGGCGGTCTTCGCGCGGTTCTTCCTCGGCCTGTTCACCAACGATCAGGCGGTGATCGCTTCTGGCGTCGGCGCGCTGATCGTGATCGGCTTCGCCCAACCTGCGCAGGCGGTCAACTTCGCGCTGGGCGGTGCGCTCCGTGGCTCGGGCGATACGAGATTCACGCTCTCCACGACGATCGTGAACTGGTTCATCGTGCGTCTGCCGCTCGCGGTGTTGTTCGCGTTCCCGCTCGGCCTCGGCCTGGCGGGAATCTGGCTCGCGGTCCTCGTGGACTACTGCGTGCGCGCCGTGATCCTGTCCCTTCGATTCAGAAGCGGGAAGTGGTCACGTCGCGTCTTGTGATCGGTGCCCAGGGCGGGACTTGAACCCGCACGGTCTTTCGACCACAAGCCCCTCAGACTTGCGAGGCTGCCGTTACTCCACCTGGGCCTCGTACGTCCCATTCTAGCAACGCGAGGGCAGCGGGTGCGTCGATCGGTACGTATTCCAAACGCGCCACTTCCTGGTCAGGCGAGGCGCGTTGCGATCGGCGTAGAGCAATGGCAGCAGGACGAGGCTCGCTCGCTTTCCGAACCGCAGCGTGTACCTGTCGTGGCGCCCGTCGCGTCCGCGCCGCAAGGCGATGTAGCCATCGAGCCCGAGCACGTCGAGAGCTCTTCCGCGCAGCCACTCGACATGAGCGCGGCTGGCGCTCACAAATTGAGTCCGCAGATATTCCCAGTAGTAGTCGTCGCGGCGTTTCGTGTCGGCTCGAGCGACCTTGTTGATGATCGACCCGTCGCCATCCAACAGTCCACGCATCAGGGGCACACGGTGGCAGTCCGGCACGTCGATACCGCCGATGGTCAGGCTCTTATGCGGTCCGATGCCGATACCGGCCAGCCAGCGACAGAACGCAACATCGCCGATCTGCGTCTTGTAGTAGACGGTTCCGTTTCGGGACCGGATCTCGCTGATCCTGTTCGCCTTGCCCAGACATCGCAGGAGGGTCTCCACGAGCTCTCGGTCCGCGCTCGGGAAGGCGAGGTGGCGGCCGTCGGTCTGGCAGCCATCCGTGGCCAGGAGCCCGACGGCGTACGCGAGGGTCGGTGTCCACTCGATCGAAGTGGGTGGCGTCTTGCGCCGCCGGTCTGTCGAGGGAGCTACGCGCGGCACGTATGTGTTGCCTCGATGCCCCGCCGCCGCTCGCGCGATACGCGGATCGTCCGCCGCGCTCCGCCCTTTTGCCCAGCCTTTGCCTTCACCCGGGGCCACGCCGTTATCTAGCGCATGGACGCGAGGCCGCGGCAATAGGACCAGCCGCACAATTCGCGGATGCGGATCACCCGGTGCCCGCGCTGCCGTGCCGAGGACATCGCCGCCGACGCGCATCCGGCGCGCGTGCGCAACAACGGCGCCGAGGTGCGCTCGTACGTCTGCCGCAGCTGCTATCGCCCGGCGGAGCTCGAATACCGCATCGCGTGCGAGACCGCTGGCGCTCCGTACGAGCCACTGCCGGTGGGCGAGGCGCTCCGCGGGCTCCGCGAGTTCTACCGCGCGCGCGTCGCCGAATGGGAGGATCCGGACATCTTGATGGACGAGCCGGAGCGAGCGATCGCGACGCGGCCCATCGGCGCCGTGCTCGCGGACATCGAGCGCCGCCTTGCCATCGCGCCGGTCGCGCCGCCTAGACTCGACGCGTGACCAGCCTTCGACCGAACATGCTCATCCTCTGGCCGACGTACACGCTCTTCCCGCTCGCGGGGCTATCGGTCCTCGTGTTCGGCGTCGCGGGCGGCGACCCGGTCATGATGGCGATCGGGCTGGCGCTCCTCGCGTTGACCGCGCTGGTCGTCATGAACCAGCTCTACTTCACGGAGCTCCTGATCGACGGCGACGCGCTCGTGTATCGCACGAACTTTGGCACCCATCGCGAGACCGTCCCGATCGGATCGCTCCAACGCATCGACGCGAAGCGCTACCCCGGGGCGCACTCTGGCGTGTCCGCGCCGCATTTCGTCGCGCGCGGCCGTGCATCGTCGGTGAAGGTCAACACGAAGCCGTACAAGCTCACGGAGTTCGCGCCGCTCATCGCGACGATCCGCATCGCCAACGCCCGCATCGAGCTCGATCCGTTCTGGGCTCGCGTGGCCAACGGCGAGGACGTGACCAAGGAGATCGCGCTCACTCCGCGCAGCCGCTGGTAGAGACCGCGATCAGAGCCGACGGTGCTCGATCGCGGTGCACCGATCCCACACGACCTTGAGTCCGGCGCTCTCCGCGCGGTGTGCCGCGTCCTCGTTGCCGAGGCTCAGCTGGAACCAGATCGCGCCGATGCCCGCGGCGATCGCGTCGTCGACCACACCATCGAGGAGTTCGCCACGGCGGAACACATCGACGAAGTCGATGGTCTCGGTCTTCGGGATATCCACAAGGCGATCGTAGGCACGCTCGCCGTCGATCTCAGCGCCGCGCAGTTGCGGATTCACCGGGATGACGCGGTAGCCCTGCCGGCGCAAATACGCGGACACGGAATTGCTCGGGCGATCGGGCTTGTGGGAGTAGCCGACGACGGCGATCGTCCGGGCTGACCGGAGGAGGGACCGCGCGAGGTCAGGCTCATTCATCTTCGCACGTTCCGGACCTCATGAACAGTCTTGTCCACGTTGTGGGGCGCAGGATAATCGGAACCCATGCCACCTCGTGCACCCGTCGTCTGGACGACCACCGCGGTCCGGAGCGAGCTCTTCCGCCAGCGGATCGATGAGCGCCATCGGGAGCTGTCGGTGCAGGCGAAGGCCCGCGGGCGCGCGTACCGGCGCTCCCGCGCGGATACCGGCAGCGATGAGGCGATCCGGCTGCGCGCGGACTTCCTCGCTGCGCTCGGCCGGCTGACGACCTTCGAGACGGCGAGCGTGCGGCTCGCGCGCTGCCGCTACGAGGCGCAGCTCACGGTGCATGCCGACGACCTCTCGCGCGACTACTTCGAGCTCTGGCAGCTCATCGCCCGCCGCGGCAGTGAGCAGTCGGACCTCGACGCGCGCGGCGCAGAGCGCCTTGACTACTTCGCCACGCAGCTCGGTCGCCTCGAGGGCATCGCCGACGCGCTCATCCTCGCGGGCCGCCACGTGCGCCTGTTCCCGCTGCCCGCGATGCCCTGGATGGTCGTCAGCTCGGCCTGATCTTCGCGAGCCGCTCCTCGTCGGATGCCAGACGAGCCTTTGCCTTTTCCAGCAGTTCCGCGATCTGCTCCTGTGGCCACACGACGACGCCGTCGTCGTGTGGCGATGACGATGTCACCCTCGCGCACGAACGCGCCGCCGATGTCGATCGCGCCGCCGACCCGGCCGGGCGACAATTTCAGTGGAGCCGTCGGCGTCGTGCCGCGGCACCACACCCTGAACGCGATCCGGCGGATCTCCGCTGCGTCCCGGACCAGACCGTCGGTGATCAGTCCGACGACGCCGCGCGCCGCGAGCTCGGCGGCCATGATGTCGCCGATCGTCGCCGTGCGCGAGGTCGCGTGACCGCTCACGACGAGCACGCATCCGGGCGGCGCGCTCGCGAGTGCCGTGACCACCGCCTGGTTGTCGTCAGGGCTCGCTTGAACGACGTAGGCCGGCGCGGCGATGCGCCAGTCCCGCTCGAGCGGACGGAGGCCGGGCTGGACGACACCCTTGCCCGCCGTCGCGTCGGACGCGAGCGTCGCCGTGAGCCAGTCGGGTAGGGGATCCATCGAGTCTCCTTCACATCCGGCCGTGCCCGGCCTGCCGGTGGGGCCTGGGGGACTCGAACCTCCGACCAACTGCGTGTAAAGCAGCCGCTCTGACCACTGAGCTAAGGCCCCGGAAGCAGGATACGGGCGTGCGGAACGGAACTTTCCCGGCACCCCGAGCGTTCCACTGTCATGCGCAGGCTCGCGGCCGCCCTCGCGCTCACCTTCTTGGCCGTGGCCTGCGGCGATCGCCTGGGCGTCGCGTCCGGTTCGGGCTCGGCAGCGCCGGTCCCGACCACCTCGCCGACGGTCGCGCCCACGACGCCGGGCGCGCTCGCGCTGGCCCAGCTCAGGTACCGCGTCATCGATCGATTCGGACGCCTCTGGTACTGCGATCCCGATATGTACCCCGTCGCGCGAGCCGATCAGGACACGCTCGCGGAGCAGCGCTTCCCCGAGACGCAGAAGGACGGCGCGACGTTCTCGGCAATCCTCGCGCACCTGGGATACGCACCAAGTTCGACCTACACGCACACGCAGAAGGTGGCGATCTACTCCGATTGGAAGATGCTCGGCGCCCTGGCACTCGACCCGGCAGGCGCCGCGTACACGTTCGACGCGCGCTTTACGGCCGATGACCGCACGGGCTCGCAGGTCGCGGGAACGATCGATCGATCGGGGAGCATCGCCATCACCTCGCAGCGCGCAAGCGGACCGCCGCCGTGTCCCATCTGTCTCGCGCGCGGCACGCAGATCGCGACGCCGACCGGACCGGTCGCAGTGGAGGACATCCACGAGGGCCTGAGCGTGTGGACGATGGACGAACGCGGCGAACGCGTCGCCGCGGTCGTCGAGCGCGCCGGGAACATGACCGCGCCCGCGGACCACTCGGTGGTGCACCTCGTGCTCGTCGACGGACGCGAGGTCTACGCGTCACCCGGGCACCCGATCGCCGACGGACGACCGCTCGGCTCTCTGGTCGCCGGCGACCGCGTCGATGGGACGACCGTGGTCTCGGCGGACCGGGTGCCGTACGGCCTGGGGACGACCTTCGACCTTCTGCCGGCAGGCCCGACCGGGATCTATTGGGCCGGCGGCGTGCCGCTCCAAAGCACCATCAGACACTGATACCGCCGCCTAAACTGGCACAGATGCCCGTCGATCCGCAGGCCTTCCGCTCGATGATGGGTGCGTTCCCCACGGGCGTCATCGTCGTCACGACCGTCGGCCTCAACGCTGAGCCAAAGGGGCTCACGACGCAGTCGTTCATCTCCGTCTCGACCGACCCGCCGCTGCTCCTGATCAGCCTCGACCGCACCTCGCGCACCCTGCGCGCGCTGCTCGAGCAAAAGGTTTTCGTCGTGAACTTCCTCGCCGCGGGCCGCGGTGAGCTCGCGACACGCTTCGCATCGAAGGACGATGACAAGTTCAGCGGGGTCGCCTGGCGCCCGTCGATCGTCGCGAAGGGGTCGCCGATCCTCGCGGCTGACTGCGTGGCCTACGCCGAGTGCCTCACCGAGCGGACGATCGAGGCTGGCGATCATGTCCTCGTGATCGGATCGGTCGCGGCTGGTGCCGTGCTGCCGGGCGCGCCCTTGATGTACTACCGGCGCACCTATGCGGCCTGGCCGCAGGAAGAACAGGCGCCGGCCCTCTAGCGGAGGGCCAGCCGGCTCTGCTCGACGTCCAGCGCGATCTGGCGCGCCAGGTCGTCGGCGCTGTCGAACTTCACCTCGTCGCGCAGGCGCTCCACGAAGACGATCGTCGCCTGCTGCCCGTAGAGGTCGCCCGAGAAGTCGAGGATGTGCGCCTCGAGCTTCCGCGGACCACCTCCGAAGGTCGGCCGCACGCCGAGGCTCGACGCCGCACGGTAGCGCTCGTCACCGATGATCGCCCACGTTGCGTAGATACCGTCACGCGGGAGCAGCTTGTCGTCGGGCGGTGTCACATTGATCGTCGGGTAGCCGAGCGCGCGTCCGCGCTGCTCGCCGTGCACGATCGTTCCGCTGACCGAGTATGGACGGCCGAGAAGGGCCTGCGCCGTCGCGAGGTCGCCCTCGCGCACCGCCTGTCGGATCCGCGTCGAGCTGATCACGGGGCCGCCGAGGGCGATCGGCTCGACCACGCTGACAGCGAACCCGTAGCGCCCGCCGAGCGTCTTGAGCGTCGTGACCGCCCCCTCGCGGCCGTGGCCGAACTGGAAGTCGACGCCGACCACGATCCGCTTGACGTCCCCGGCCGTGGTGACGCGCTTGATGAAATCTTCCGCGGACTGCTGCGAGAACGCGTGGTCGCAGGTGAAGATGACGATCGCCTGCGCGCCGGCCTGCTCGAGGAGCGCGCAGCGCTCGGGCGCGTCGGCAAGCGTCGAAGCTGGCGGATCCTGCGAGAGCGCCTGGCCGGGGAGCGGATCGAAGGTCGCGACCACCGGCGTCGCACCGGCCGCCCGCGCCCCGGCAACAAGCTGCCGGACGAGCATCTGATGGCCCAGATGGACGCCGTCGAATACGCCGATCGCGACATGCAACGGTCCGGCCGGCCAGTCTTTGAAGTTACGGATGACGTTCACGTATCCCGAGTGTGCCATTGCGGGCGAACCTCGGATTTTCGACCGGCTGAGGGACCCTCGGTCGAGAAATCGATAATGGCAGCGTGAGCACCGCGCTGATCCCGGCCTTCGCGCCGGTCCGGATGGAGTTTCCCAGGGAGCGCGTCCCCGACGTCCGCGACGCCGCCGCGGCCGCCGCGGCCGATGTCCTCTCCGCTGCGGGGTTGGCCAAGGGCGCTTCAGTGGCCATTACGGCCGGGAGCCGCGGCATCGTCGACATCGACGCGATCACGAGAGCAGTGGTCGACCGGGTCCGTTCGCTGGGATACGCCCCGTTCATCGTGCCGGCGATGGGCAGCCACGGCGGCGCCACCAGCGATGGCCAGCGCGCGGTCCTCGCGCGTTACGGGATCACCGAGGAGACGATGGGCTGTCCCATCCGCTCCGACATGGCGAGCGTGGCCCTCGGCGTCACCGATGAGGGCGTCGGGACGTTCATGGCCCACCCGGCCTGGGAGGCGGATGCGGTTCTCATCGTCAACCGCGTGAAGCCGCACACCGATTTCCTCGGGATCCGCGAGAGCGGGTTGACGAAGATGCTCGCGATCGGGCTGGGCAAGCTCGAAGGCGCACAGGCCTGCCACCAGCACGTCTTCGACATCGGGCTCGGCGCGGCGATCACGAGCGCCGCGACGCGGCTCCTCGCGACAGGAAAGGTCGCCGGCGGCGTCGCGATCATCGAGAACGCGTACCACGAGGTCGCGCAGGTCGCGGCCGTCCCGGCTTCGAGCTTCCTCGACCGTGAGGCCGAACTCCTGCTCGAGGCGCGCAGGCTGATGGGCCGGCTGCCGTTGGACGAGATCGACGTCCTCATCTGCGACCGGATGGGGAAGAACATCTCCGGTCAGGGTCTCGATACGAAGATCATCGGCCGCAGCCCGTTCGGCTACGTGCAGGGCCAGCCGTGGCAGCCGGGCATGCCGGTCATCCGCCGCATCGTCGTGCGCGATCTCACGCCGGAGACCGACGGCAACGCGATGGGGATGGGACTGATCGACATCGTTCCGGAGCGCTTCACGAGGAAGGTCAACGTCGCGACGACGCTCATCAACTCGATCACGGCCATGACTCCGGAGAACGCGAAGACCCCGCATGTCGTGCCGAACGACGAGGAGGCCATCCTCCTCGCGCTGCGGATGCTCCCACCCCGTCCCGGCGGACCGCGCGTCGTCTACGTCCGCGACACGCTCGAGCTCGCGGACTCGCTGGTATCGGAGGCCTGTCTGCCGCTGCTCACCGGCCGCCCGCAGACCACGATCATTGGCGCGCCGTCGCCATTGCGCTTCGACGATCATCGCGACCTGGTGTCCCCGTTCTAACCGGCGTTCCTCGCGATCGCACTCGTAGCAGAATGC
Organism: Candidatus Limnocylindria bacterium; assembly: GCA_038324015.1. Taxonomy (GTDB): domain Bacteria; phylum Chloroflexota; class Limnocylindria; order P2-11E; family P2-11E; genus UBA4735. The sequence goes on from JBBQHN010000013.1 coordinate 27,073, forward strand.
CAAG
>JBBQHN010000014.1:0-26447 GCA_038324015.1 Candidatus Limnocylindria bacterium
GCGAGCCTGCGGGGGCCGTTCCACGTCAGCCAGTCGGCGCTCGCCGGTGCCGACATCGGGACGATGCCGTTCACCGTCCTGGCCGCGATGTTCAAGCACCCGCTCACCGATGCCGGGCTCAAGCGGTTCAAAGAGGACTACCTCAAGAGCCAGGAAACGAAGCCGGCCGAGGCAGCGGCGAAGCGCTAGCGACCTAGCGGCGCGGCGGCTCTCCCACCACGAGCTCGCGCGGATCGGCGGCGTGGATCCCGCAGAGGTCCAGCACGCACAGCATCATCGCGTGCTCGGGCTCCGTACGGCCGGTCTTGATCGCGAGGTCCGTCGCGTACAGCACCTCGTACGCGCGGACGATGTCGGTACGCGCGACGCCGCGGGCGAACGCCTGCCACTTCACGATCGAGTACGAGGAGCTGCTCCGGATCGCCTTGGCCGCGCGGTCGGCGTCGGCGTTGGTCCGCATGGCCGACGCGAAGAGCAGGATCCTGAACTGCCAGAGCAGGAGGGCGAGGATCTGCTGCGGCGCCTGACCCTCGACGAGGAGCGTCTCGAGGCGCCCGATCGCGGTCTTCGTGTCGTGGCGTACCACCGCCTGGGTGAGCTGGAAGACGTCGGTCTCGATGGCGCCGCTCACCAGCGCGCGAACATCAGGACCGGTGACCTTCGCGCCGGCCGCGAACGCGCCGAGCTTCGCGAGCTCCTGATCGACGCGTTCACTATCGCTGCCGACCGCGCCCGCGAGCTCGGTGATCGCCTCAGGCGCGAGCTCGACCCCGAGGAGCGTGGCGCGCGCCGCGATCCAGCCGCCGATCTCGCCCGGGCCGAGGCGGGCGACGTGCTCGGTGACGCCGCCGGCCTCCTCGACCGCCGTCGAAAGATCCGGCGGCGGCGCGTCCGCCGCGGCCTTCGCCTTCGCCGGACGGCGAGCGCGCGCCGCGATCTTCGTCTCGCTCACCAGCACGAGACCGGCCTCCGCAGGAAAACGCGTGACGACGCCGGTGTCCTTCAGTGCCTCGGCATGCTCGACGACGACGATGCGGAGCTCGTCGACGGCGTCGAACAGACCCTGCGACCTGCCGCTCATTTCGATCACGACCGCTTCCGTGCTGCGGGCGTCGTGACGGGTCACCCCGAGCCGCTCGCCGAGGTCAGTGGTCCGCTGCGTGCGCAGATCCGAGGGGCGGGCATCGTGGGTCGAGAGCGCCGCGACGAGCTCGGCGGCTCGCAGGCGTGCGCGATACGGATCTTCGCCGTGGATCAGGTACAGACTGCGCGCCGGTTTGGGGGGGACCACCGATCGAGCCTAGCGGGCCGCACTTTTCGGGCCGCCGAGCTTGGGGACGCTCGCGAATACGCCGAGCGTCTCGGGGGTCGGATGTCCGAGGGTACCGCCGCCGCCCGCGACGAACGGCGGCGGACCCTCCGGGGATCGCGAGTCGCTAGGTCAGGAACCAGGTCCCGAGCTGCGTGAAGTTCATCGACTCGACGTAGAGCTCGGCGGTCGCTCTCGCCACTCCGCCAGGATTGGCCTCTCCGTCGGGGTCGAGCTTGCAGATGCCGATCTGGTGCAGCTCCAGGACGCCGAGCACGGTCGTCAGGTTCTGCCCCAGCAACGTGATGCGGCCGTTGCGCTCTTTCGCCTGCTCGTTGTTGCCGTTGACGACGAAGTCGGTGAACCACGCCTTCCAGCCGGGCAATGAGGCAGCGCCGAAGGTGACGACCGGATTCGGGAATTCGACCCGGGACCCGTTGTCCTTGATGGTGATCGCGTCGATCTTGCTGACGCGCGTGCAATCGACATGGGCGGCGCCAGCGGCATCGTCGATCTCGAGCCGGAAGTACGCCGGGAGCCACCGGTTGGTGCCAGTGGGCTGGGACTGGATCGTCCCGGACGGCGGGGCATCGCTCGCCGAGTCGGCGTTAAAGGACAGTGAGAGGAAACCGGGGTCCCTCGATGCGGCGTCGAGGGCGGGGAGCGCGAGCTCGGAGAATCGAGGGTTCGTGAAGGCGCGCGCTGCGATCACGGTGCGGTTGAAATCTCCACTGAGCAGCTTTCCGGTCGTCTCCACGGTTCGCCAGTCCATCAGGTGCACCGCGAACTCGTAGAAGGTCGAGCTCAGCCCGCTGAGGCCGAAGTCGATGGTGAAGTCGTCCAGTTTGACCTGGCCGATGTGCTTGCCACCTGTCGCTTCGACGACCACCTCGGCGTACGTGTCGCCGCCGTCGGCGCCCCGGAGCGCACCCTGCTGCACCCCGGCGAGCTCGAAGCCGGCGATGCTGGCAGTGGCGCCCCCGCGCACCGGCGACGAGAGGTTCGTCGTCGGTCCGACCGTGGCCGCGGCTGCTTCACGAGCGAGCGCCGCTGTTGCGATGACCGCTCCTGTGGCGGCCGCGGCCGTGCCCAGCAGGCGACGGCGTGTTGTCGTCGTGGATGGGTCGCGCTCCATTGGTCATCCTTCTCTCTGCCGTCTGGCGACGGACGCAGCGAACGCTAGCAGGCGGGCAACCGACGCATCGGCTGCTCGGCCGGAGACCGCACGCCCGCTGGATCATCGCCTAGCGCGCCGCACCTTTCGGGCTGCCAAGCTTGGGGACGCCCTGGATCCGCGGCGGCGGCAGGCTGTTCGCGTGCGCGCGCACTGAGAGCTTCGCGCCGTCCGCGCGGACCTCGACCGTGCCGTCGCGATCGGTGCGATACGTCGGGATGCCCGCGAGCGCGGCGAGCGTCTCCGCGGTCGGATGTCCGTAGCGATTGTCGAGACCCGCGGAGATGAGCGCGACCTCCGGCCGCACCGCGGCAGCGAGTGCCTTCGCATACGGCGTGGCCGCACCGTGGTGCGGCGGCACGTAGATCCGTGAGCGCAGCGCATCGGGTGCGAGGAGCAGGTCGGCCTGCGCGGCCTCGGTCGCGTCACCGCTGAACAGCACGGAAAGGCCGCCGATCTCGAATCGAAGGACGAGCGACGGGACGTCGACCAGCGGATCGGCGTTCGGCGCGAGCACGCGGATGCGCGCCGAGCCGAGCCGCACGACGGCGCCTGCGCTCACGTCAGCACGGGCGATCCCGTGGACCGCGGTCCGCGCCGCCCAGGCATCGGCGAGCGGGCCGGCGTTGAGGCCGCGCGGCGCGATCGCGAGGCCGACGTCGTAGCGGTCGAGCACGGCGATGAGGCCGGCACCGTGATCGACGTGCGCGTGCGTCAGCGCGACGACGTCGATGTGGCGCTGCCACACCGGCAGGCTCGCGCCCAGCTCGGTGAGCAGCCGGTTCGGGTCGGGTCCGCCGTCGACGAGCGCGATCTTGCCGGCCACCTCGATGAGGAACGCGTCCCCCTGTCCGATGTCGAGGGCGCGGACGCGGAACGCCGGCGCGCCCGTCGAGACGGCCGACACGATCGCGCCGACCACGAGGACCGCGGCCACGCTGACGGTGATGGCACGTGTCGACGGTCGTGGCGGATGTGGCATTCGCGGCCATCGCACGGCCGGCAGGCGCACGCGAACGCGGCGCGCGACGAGGATCGCCACGACGCAAGCACTGAGGAGCGCGGCGGCGCTCAGCGGTCCTCGCGGCACGTCGATCGCGGCGAGCGGGACGGCAGCGGACGTCTCCACGATGACCCGAAGCACGAGCGCCAGCGCATACGCGGCCAGCGCCAGCGGCCGCGCCGCGTCGGCCGACATGGTGCCGACCGCGACGGTGGCGACGCTCGCGACCATGAGGAATGGGAACAGCGGCACCGCGAGGATGTTCGCGACCGGCGAGACGAGCGAGATGCGACCGAAGATGCCGGCGATGATCGGAAGGGTCGGGAGCGTCGCCGCGAGCGTCGTCGCCAGTCCGTCGCCGACGAGCGACGGGAGACCCTGGAGCCGCGTCGCGAGCGGTCCCTGGAACGCGAGTAAGCCCGCGGTCGCGGCCGCGCTCAACAGGAAGCCCGGATCGCCGAGCGTCGCGGGATCCATGACGAGCATCGCGGCGATCGCGGCGGCGAGGCCGTTCGCGGCCGCGACCCGCCGGCCGAGCGCGAGCCCGAGCGCGGTGGCCGCGGCCATGATCGCGCTCCGCACAACGCTTCCGCCGAGCCCGACCAGCAGGCTATAGAGGACCACCGAGCCGACCGTCGCTGCGGCACGCACGCGTGGACCGGCACGCCCGCGCAACGCCGTCCCGACGGCGGTCGCGACGAGCGTCATGTTGAATCCGGATATCGCGAGCAAATGACTCGTGCCGCTGCGGGAGAACGCATACGCGAGGTCGGCGCCGATGCTCACGCGGTCCCCGAGCGCGATGCCGAGCAGGATTCCGCTCTCGGGCTCGGGCACCAGGCGCCGGAGCGGCTCCCCCAGCGCCGACCGGAGCTCGGCGAAGCTGGAGAGATCGGGTGCGGCGACGGGTCCCGTCGACAGCCGCACCGCGACGGCGACGCTCGTGAGCGCCGCGGCGATCCAGGCGAGGCGGCGCATCCGCTCGACGCTGAGCGCCGCGAGCGTGCCGGAACACAACGCGAGGGCCGCCGCCGCGACCAGCGCGACGATCGGCGACAGGGCCGCGGCGAGCGCGATGCAGACGGCCGCGATCGCCGCTGGCAGCAGCGGCAGGCCCGCGACCACGCTCACCGCACGCTGACGAGGTCGCGCAGCCCGGCGAACGCGCGCGGCGAGACGAGGCCGCGTGTCTGCAGCTCGTCCACGGTGGTGAACGGCTTCGCCGTACGTGCGCGAACGATCGCGGCGGCGGTCGTAGGTCCGATGCCCGGGAGGCCGTCGAGCTCGGACGCGGTCGCGGCGTTCAGGTTCAGCTTCGTCTCGGCAGAGCTCGCGGCGGCCCCGGCCGGGATCGTCTCACCGGGCCGCGGCACGTAGATGCGCATCCCGTCACGCAGCACAGCGGCCTTGTTGAGCGCGACGAGATCCGCATCACCGGTCATGCCGCCGGCGGCGAGGAGCGCATCGAGGACGCGCGATCCGGCGGGAAGGCGGACGACGCCGGGATGCGCGATCGCGCCGACGACATCGACGAGGATGGCCTGGGGCGTCGGCACTGGGGTCGGCTCGGCCGCAGTCTCCACCAGCGGCGGCTCCTCGTGCGCACGCGCCACGATGCCGTATACCGCGCCGGCACACGCGACGGCGGGAACGAGAAGGAGGAGCCAGCGCTTCACGGGTCTGAAGGGTGCGGTGTCCAGCGATCGCGGCGCCATCGGCGGATCGGCCCATTGACGCGGGGCCGGGTACTAGTTCGCGCGTCTCCCGGACTGGGGCGGCGACATCTGCACGATCGAAACGGGCAGGCTGCCGGCGCTCTGTCCGTCGATCTCGAGATCGAAGCGGTGGGTGCCGTAGGTCGCGAAGCTGAGGTTGTTGAGCTCGACGATGACGTTCACGTCCTGGCCGGCGATCGCGTTCACCGTGAGCTCGGGCGCGTTGGGCATCGACTGGCCGCCATCGGGTTTCCGCAGGCGGACGACGACCTGATGAGTTCCCGCGTCGAGCCCGAGGATCGCGACGAGGAACATCCGCGGATGCTGCGCGGGAAGCCCGGTGACGCTGATGTTCCGGAACACGCCGAGGATGCTCACCTTGCCGTCCTGGCCGACGAGCGCGTGGTCGCAGAGCGCGGCGAGGCGGATCTCCGGCGGGGTCAACGCTCGGTCACGATGTTGATCAGCCTATCGGGGACGAAGACGATCCGATCGACCGCCTTCCCCGCAACGGCCTGCTCGACCTTCTGGCCCCGCAGCGCCGCGGCCCGCACCACATCTTCCTTCGTGCCCGCGGGCACCTCGATGCGATCGCGCACCTTCCCATTGACCTGCACGACGACGGTGACGGTTGCCTCGCGCGTCGCGGCAACGTCGTAGGCCGGCCAGCGCTGCAGATGCACGGACCCGGTACCGCCGCGCCTCTGCCAGAGCTCTTCGGTGACGTGCGGCGCGAACGGTGCCAGCAACAGCACGAGCGCGTCCACGGCAGCGTCGCGGCTGGGACCCTCGGCATGCAGCGTCGCGGTGGTCAGCTCCATCATCGCCGCGATCGCGGTGTTGAAGTGATACGCCTCGAGGTCCTCGGTGACCTTCTGGATCGTCTTCTGGGTCATCCGATCCAGATCCGCGTTGCGCGCGCCTTCCGGCGCACGCTTGGTCAGACCGACGGTCCAGAACCGGTTCAGGAATCGGCGCGTGCCCTCGATGCCGGCGGCGTCCCAGTCATTTCCCTCGGTCCACGGGCCCATGAACATCATGAACAGGCGCAACGTATCGGTGCCGTACCGCGCGACGTACTCGTCGGGCGCGACCACGTTGCCCCGCGACTTCGACATCTTGCGGTTGTTGAAGACGATCGTCCCCTGGTTGCGCAGGTGCAGGAACGGCTCGCCGAACCACAGGTAGCCCATGTCGCGCAGCGCCTTGGTGACGAAGCGCGCATACATGAGATGGAGGATCGCGTGCTCGATGCCACCGGTGTAGCGCTTGACCGGCAGCCACTTCTTCGCGACCTCGACGTTCATGAAGAACGTGTCGTACGTGGGGTCGGGATAGCGGTACATGTACCAGGACGAATCGACGAACGTGTCCATCGTGTCCGTCTCGCGCTTCGCCCGGCCGCCGCATTTCGGGCACGTCGTGTTCACGAAGGACTCGATCTTCGCCAGCGGTGAGCCGCCGCGACCAGTGAACTGCACGTCGCGCGGCAGCACCACGGGCAGCTGATCTTCCGGCACCGGCACCGTTCCGTCCTTCGCGCAGTACACGATCGGGATCGGCGTGCCCCAGTAGCGCTGCCGCGAGATGAGCCAGTCGCGCAGGCGGTACGTGACCGTGGGCTTGCCGATACCGGTCCTCGTGGCCTCCGAGGCGATCGCCTTCTTCGCGACCTCGGTCGGCGTGCCGCTGTACGGGCCACTGCGCACCAGCCGGCCGTCACCGGTGTACGCCGCCTCGAGCACAGGGTGCTCATCACCGTCGGGCGAGACGACCTCTTTGATCGCGAGCCCAAACTGCTTCGCGAACGCGAAGTCGCGCTCGTCGTGGGCAGGCACCGCCATGATCGCGCCGGTGCCGTACGTCGCGAGGACGTAGTCGGCGATCCAGATCGGGATCCGCTGACCGGAGAACACGTTGGTCGCGAACGCGCCGGTCTCGACGCCGGTCTTGGGCCGCTCTGCGCTCGTGCGTTCGATCTCCGATGCGTTCTTCGCAGCGGCGACGTACGCCTGGACAGCGGCCTTCTGCGCCGGCGTCGTGATCGTCGCGACGAGCGGATGCTCCGGCGCCAGGACCATGAACGTCGCGCCGTAGATCGTGTCCGGACGCGTCGTGAAGAACCGGATCACGGCATCGCGGTGACCGTCGACCGGGAATTCGATCTCGGCGCCCTCGGACCGTCCGATCCAGTTCTGCTGCATCACGCGGACACGGTCGGGCCAGTCCAGCCCGTCGAACTTCAGCAGCTCGTCCGCGTACTCGGTGATCTTGTAGAACCACTGGGTCAGGTCCTTCTTCTCGACCAGCGAGTCGCAGCGTTCGCAGCGGCCGTTGATGACCTGCTCGTTGGCGAGCACCGTCTCGTCGCGCGGGCACCAGTTCACCGGCGCGGTCGCGCGATAGGCCAGGCCTTTCTCCAGGAACTTCAGGAACATCCACTGGTTCCAGCGGTAGTACTCCGGGTAGCAGGTCACGACCTCGCGGCGCCAATCGATGGACGCGCCCAGCGAGCGGAACTGCTCGCGCCAGTGGGCCATGTTCTTCTCGGTCCACTCGGCGGGATGGATGCCGCGGTCGATCGCCGCGTTCTCGGCATTGATGCCGAATGCGTCGAAGCCCATCGGGAACAGGACGTTGTAGCCCTTCATCCGGATGAACCGCGCCTGACAGTCCGACGGTGCGATCGCGTACCAGTGGCCGATGTGCATGTCGCCCGAGGGGTACGGGAACATCGTGACGAAGTAGTAGTTCGGCTTGTCGGAATCATCAGGAGTCTCGTCGAGCCGCGTGGCGGCCCAGTGCTCTTGCCACTTCGGCTCGATCGCCGAGGGGTCGTACCGCTCGGTCTTGTTCGTTTCGCTCGTCATCGCGGCACCTCCTTGCGGAAAATCAAATGGCCCCACGTCCAAAGAGGACGGAAGGGCCACTCCCGCGGTACCACCTCACTTGAGACCTCGCCGCTGTGTGCGGTGGAGCTGCGGGGATTCGAACCCCGGACCCCCACACTGCCAGTGTGATGCGCTACCACTGCGCCACAGCCCCAAGTCTCCGCTCGAGCACGCTGATAACGGGCGTGACCCCGGCGACCGCTGCTTTCGCTGACGATCGCGGCTCCCGGGCGAGTTCGCCGCCCCATCGCACCGGCTTGCACCGACCGCCGGCTCTCTCTGCGATGGTCACGCGACTACTGCTCCCGTTCGCAGCCGTTGAAGGCGTAAGTATAGGGGGATGTACCCGATCGTCCGCGTCGAAAAGCGCATCCCCGACGGATCGATCTGGCAGCGGTACCGCGGCTACCGCCTACCCGACGTCCACGGCGTGACACGGGTCTTCCTTCCCGGCGGCACGCGGTGGTGGAACACGCTTGGTGGCTGGACAACGCCCACAGCTGGTCAGGGCATCGCACTGTTCCCACCGGGGCTGCCGTTCGTGCTCAGCTGTCACGGCCCAGCCGGCGCGAAGCGGTTCTATATCGACATCGTCCGCGCGAGCACCGTCTCCGACGCGCTGATCGAGTACCTCGACCTGTACCTCGACGTGCTCATCGACCCCGCGGGGTCTGCGTCGGAGAAGGATGAGGAGCAGCTGCACCTGCTCGATGCCGCGGAGCAGGTCGCGGTGCGCCGCGCCCGCGACGATGTCCGGACCCGCATCGCGGCGCGTGATCCGATGTTCGACCCGACGAGCGAGTACTACGCGATCCCGCCCGGAGCGGCGGAACTGGAACCGCTCGCGGCGTAGCTGGGACTAGCTGCGCAGGCGGCTCGCATCTCGTCGCATCGAGATGGATTGCAACAGCCCGAGGGCCATGCAGATGGACAGCAGCGACGAGCCACCGTGCGAGATGAACGGCAGCGGGATGCCGGTGACCGGCATGAGGCTTATGGCCATGCCGACGTTCACGACGACCTGGAAGGCCAGCATCGAGAACACCCCAGCCGCGACGAACGTGCCGAACGGGTCGCGCGCCCGGAAGCCGATGCGGAGGGTGGCGATGAGCAGCACCGCGAAGAGCGCGAACAGGATGACCGCGCCAACGAAGCCGAGGTCCTCGGCGAGCCCGGCGAACACGAAGTCCGACTCCGCGATCGGTAGGTACCCGAGCGGCGACTGTGTGCCGGCGGTGAGGCCCTTCCCTGTCGCCTGACCCGAGCCGATCGCGATGAGCGACTGGATGATGTTCCAGCCGGCGCCCTGCGGATCGTCGTATGGATTCAAGAACGCCGTGAGCCGCGACTTCTGGTAGCTCTGCAGCAATCCCCAGATCACCGGGAAGCCGGCGATGCCGACCGCGACCAGCGAGGCCAGTTGCCAGGGACGCGCACCGGCCAGGTACGCCATGCCGAAGAAGATGCCGACGAAGACGAGGCTGGTGCCGAGGTCGGGCTGCCGGTAGACCAGCGCGAACGCCGGTCCGAGCAGCGCGAGTGCGCCGCCGAGCACGAGTGGCGAGCCCATCTTGTCGTGGCGGTCGGCGAAGTACTTCGCGAGCACGACGATCATGAAGACCTTGGCAAACTCGCTGACCTGGAACTTCTGCCCCGCGATCGGCAACCACCGCTGGCCGCCGAGGACGCTGTGCCCGATGACGAGCACGAGGAACAGCAAGCCGAGGGTCAACAGGTAGAGGAGAGGCGCGAACGTGCCGAACCAGGCGTAATCGAAGTACGCGACCGCGACCATCGTCAGCACGCCGAGGACCGTGAAGATCGCGCCGCGGAGGATGAACTGCACCGGATCGCCGGCGGCGAGGTCTTCATAGGACGTCGAGTAGGTGATGACGAGGCCGTAGGCCATGAGCAGGACGGTCGCGATGAGCAGGTACGGATCCACGAGGTCGAGCCGGCGGAACGTCGGCTTGTCGTGCAGCGGCGACGCCGCGCGCGGGAGGGAGATGCCGGCGGCGGTCACTGCTTGATGAGCTCCGCTTTCTTGGCCGGGTCGCCAAGGACGTAGGCCTCGTACACGCGCTGGCTGATCGCGATCGCCGGGTTGAGGCAGGTCTCGCACAGACCGCGGCTCGAGTCGAAGGTGAACACGACCATCGCGATCTGTGCCGTCGGATCGGTGTTGTCCTGCTGCGGGAGGAACGAGACGAACCAGTTGTGGAATCCAAGGAGGTTCCGGCCCGCGCTGTCCTTGCCTGACGACGAGCCGAACTCCGCGGTGCCGGTCTTGCCGGCGATCCAGAGCTTCGCGTTGGGCATCGGCGCGTGGTTGCTGGTCACGACCTTGCGCGCGCCCTCGCGGAGCGTCCGCAGGTCGTCCGGGCTCATCGCGAGCTTGCGAAGGACCTCCGGCTGCTTCGTCAGGATGGTCTTGCCCTGGGCGTCATCGACCTCCTTGAGCAGGTGGGGCGCGTAGAGCGTGCCGCCGTTCGCGACCGCGGCGTACGCATTCAGCAGCTGGATCGGCGTGACCGCGACGTAGCCCTGGCCGATCGCTTCGTGGTACGTGTTGCCGATGGACCACGGCTCACCGAAGGTCTGCTCCTTCCAGGCCGGGTCCGGCATGATGCCGGATGCCTCGCCTGGCAGGTCGATGCCGGTGGGTGCACCGAAGCCGAGCATCCGTCCGTACTTCGCGATGTTGTCCGGGCCTACCGGCTGCACGCTGCTCGCCGGACTGCCGCCGGCCAGCGTGTAGAAGTAAATGTCGCTCGAGTGGGCGTAGCCGTCGACCAGGTTGAGCGGGCCATGGATCCGCCAGTCGAAGAACGAGGTCCCGCTCACGGTGATCGAGAGCGAGCTCACGTTCACGACCGTGTTCCGCGTCGCGGTGCCCGCAGTGAGCGCGGAGAGCGCGGTCACCATCTTGAACGTCGAGCCCGGCGGGTAGATCTCCCCCACCGCCTTGTTCACGAGCGGGTGCCGGTTGTCCTTGTTGAGCGCGTCGAGCTCGGGCTGGGTGATGCCGCGCACGAACATGTTGTTGTCGTAGGACGGGGTCGAGACCATCGCCAGGATCTCGCCGGTCTGCGGGTTCATCGCGACCGCGACCGCTTGGGTGAAGGCATCGGCGTTGACGCCGGCATTCAGCTCGTTCGCGAGCAGATGCTGCAACCGGTCGTCGATCGTGAGGACGACGTTCCCGCCGGCCTGCGCGGGTGCCTGCGCGAGCGTCTTGATCTCGCGCTGCGACGCGTCACGCTCGATCTCGCGCCACCCGAGCTGTCCGCGCAGATATTGCTCGTACTCCCACTCGAGTCCGGTGCGGCCGATCTGATCGGTCGGCAGGTAACCGACATCAGGCTTCGCCGCGAGCTCGTCCTGGGTGATCGGACCGGTGTATCCCATGATCGGCGAGTAGAGCGGCCCTTCGACGTACTCACGCACCGACTCCGCGTCGATGCGCACGCCTGGATACGCATCCGCGCGCTCGGTGAGCAGGAGTGCCGTGTCGCGCGCGATCGGCTTCGTCGAGATCTTGACTGGCTCATACGGGTTGCGGCCGCGCTGTTCGTCGATGGCCTTCACCACATCGAGGCCCTCGCGACCCACAAGGAGCGCGATCTGATACGCGACCGCGTTCTCACGGGCCTTCGGGAGATCGACCGGGACGATGCTCACGGCGAATCCCGGGATGTTGCGGACGAGGATCTTGCCGTTTCGATCGACGATGACGCCGCGATCCGCGGCGACCGGCAGCCGGAGCAGCCGGTTGTCCTCGGCGAGGCTGCGATAGTGCTGGCCCTGCACGAGCTGGAGATCCCAGAGCCGCGCGGTCAGCGTGCCCAGCAGGAGGGCGAACACGACGCCGACCGCGATGAACCGGTACGGGCGCACGAAAGCGCGCGGCCGCTCCCCGTTCTTCACATCAGAAGGATGCCTGTTTCTCGGTCGTTCGGGCGATCCAGCGCGCGATCGGATAGGTAGCGATCCCGAGGGCGCCGGTGAAGATCGCGCCGCCACCGATCTGGATCGCGAGGCTGAGCGGGTCGGGGCCCGGTGTCCCGGCAAGCGAGAGAGCGAGCGTGTAGAGAACGCCCGCGGCGAACGCCGCTGCGGTCAGATACGAGGCCCCGAGGAGGACGGGCGTCGGTCGCGGCGCGGGCCGTTCGCCGAGCCCGATGAGCGCGACGGGCGGCAGTGACGCGACGGCGAAGGCACCGAGTGGGCCGCCCGACAGAAGATCCGCCGTGAGGCCGCCGATGAACGCCCACCAGACGGCCTCACCCGCGCCGGCCGCGAGCGACCAGGAGCCGGCGACGAGGAACGGCAGGTTCGGGCGGGCGCCGCCGATCGAAATGAACGGGACGACCGCGCTTTGGAGGAGGGCTGCGGCCAGGGGAATCGCTATCGCGAGCGCGATCCGCACTGTCCTAGGCCGGAGCTACGAGCGTGGCCGCGGGTCGAGCGTGAGCAGCGCGGGCTCGCTGGGCCGCTCCCCTTCCTCGGCAAGCTCCTGCTCCAGCATCGGGAAAGGATCCTCGTCGCGAAGCTTCGCGCTCACGTAGATCAGCACCAGTCGGAGCGTCGCCGCCACCGGGACCGCGAGGATGACCCCGATGAGTCCGAAGACGGCGCCACCGCTCAACAGGCTGAAGATGACGATCGCGGGGTGCAGCCGGACGATGCGGCCGATGACGAGGGGGATCACGAAGTAGTCCTCGGCGTGGCGCAGGACCGTGTACATGATCGCGATCGCCGCCACGTAGAGGAGCTGTGACCAGCCGAACGGGTTCGGGTTGCCAAGCGCGACGAGGCAGGCGATCAAACCGGCAGTGATCGGTCCGATGATCGGGATCACCTCGAGGATGCCGGTCATGAGGCCGAGCAGGAGGCTGAACGGCACGCCGAACACGGTGAGACCAATTGTGGTCACGGTCCACATGATCGCCACGAGGACGAGCTGGCCCCGGACGTAGCGCCCGAGCAGGAGGCTGACCTGATCGCCGAGCGGCAGGAGCTCATGACGGTGTGCCGGCGGGGTCTGCCTCCGCACCCAGTTGATGAGGCGCGGGAAGTCACGCAGGAAGAAGAACAGGCCAATGAGAAAGACAAGGAACTCGAGCAAGAAGTGCGAGAAGCCGACGAGGAACGGCACCGCGAACGTCGCGACGTTGCGGGTCAGCTCGACCGGCGCGGTCGCGATCGGACCGAAGACGAGCGGCACGAGATCCTCAGCGCCCAGCTGATCAAGCGTCTCGGCGAGGGTGTTCTGGGCGTTCGCTACCAAAGTTGGTAGCGTCCGCTGGAACGTCTGCATCTGGGCCATTGCGAGTGGGGCCAGGAACCGCAGGCCGCCGAACACGAACACCAGGACCGCGATGAAGACGATCCCCGCGGCAAGGCTGCGCCGGCCACCGAGTCGCTCCTCGATGATCCGCACGAGCGGCAGCAGGATGTAGCCGACGATCGACGCCCAGAGGAACGGCCGCACGATGTCACCCGCGCGATAGACGAGGAAGATCGCAGCGACCAGGAGCGCGACGATCGTCGCGCGTTTCAGCGTTGGGCTCCAGCGGGTCGCGTTCATCGCGCTCATGCGCGTCGATTATCCCGCAGGGCTTCGCGGATGGTGGGCAGTTCGCCGAGTCGCCACGCCGCGAGGTCTTTTCGATGTGCGTAGAGGGTCAACGCAACGGTGCCGACCCCGTACACGACGTGCACCTGGAACAACACGCAGACCACGGCGAGCGCGACCATCGCGGTGACGGCCGCGATGACGAACCGCCGGATCGTGAGCAGGCCGGTCACGTAGCTCAGAAGACCGAGCACCGCGAGCGCTGGCGCCAGGCCGATGTACCCACCAAGGGTCGTCGCGGCTCCTTTCCCACCCCGGAACCCCGCGAACACGGGTGCGATCTGGCCGGCGACCGCCGCGAGAGCGCACAGATCGCCGCTCAATTGGCCGCCGATCACCAGACCCGCGAGTCCCGCGACCACGCCTTTGAGCAGATCGACCACCAGAACGGAAATGCCGGCCACGGGGCCCGCGGTGAGCGCCACATTTGTCGACCCGGCGTTGCCCGTGCCGACGGTCCGGGGGTCCGGACGGCCCGCCAGACGGGCTGCGATCAGCGCCGTCGGGACACTTCCGAGGAGGTAACTACCGATAACAGCCAGTGCTGGGAGAGTTACCTCCAATGCACTACCGCAGGAGAGACCAGATTCAGTTTCGAGGCCATTTCGAGTACAATAAGGGCCTCCCGTGGCGCATAAAAGGACACCCTCCAGGCGCCCCCGCAACCATTGTTTCACGTCAGACAAAATGTGAACGTGCTCGCAATCAGCAACCAGAAGGGCGGAGTGGGGAAGACGACGACTGCCATTAGCCTTGCCGCCGCGTTGGTCGAAAAAGGCTCCCGCGTGCTGCTGATCGACTTGGATCCGCAGGGCAACGCAACAAGCGGTCTCGGGCTCAGCAAGGACCGGCCGCAGTCTGTCTATGGCGTCCTGGTCCGGGACGAGCCGCTCCGCAGCGCGGTCGTGCCAACGGCGGTGGCCGGACTAGACGTTCTCCCATCATCGCCTGAGATGGCCGGCGCCGAGGTGGAGCTGGTGCCGCTCATGGCTCGGGAATTCCGGCTCCGCGAAGCGCTCCGCTCAGAGAAGGGGTACGACACGGTCCTGATCGACTGCCCGCCGTCGCTTGGCCTCCTGACCGTCAATGCGCTCGCCGCAGCCGACGCCGTGCTGGTGCCGGTGCAGTGCGAGTACTACGCGCTGGAGGGCCTGGCCCAGCTCCTGGCAACGATCGAGGCGGTCCGCGAGCGGCTCAATGCCAAGCTCGAGGTGCTCGCCATTGTCCTGACCATGGAGGATCGCCGGAACCGGCTCTCGATGCAGGTGACCGAAGAGGTCATCCGGCACTTCCCGCAGCTCGTCGCCCGCGTGCGCATTCCGCGCGCCGTTCGGCTCGCCGAAGCGCCGAGCCACGGCCAGCCCATCAACGTGTACGACCCAGGCTCGCGCGCGGCCCAGGCCTACGGCGACCTGGCCCAGGAGATCTCGATGCGGCTCGCCGCTCGCACACCGATCGCGCTGGGTGGCGCCGGGGTGGGGGCGTAATGGCCCGCACCGGACTTGGCCGTGGCCTCGATGTCCTGCTTGGTGCGCCGATCGCACCACAGCCGGCCGGCGCGCTCCCGACGGGCATGCTCGAGATCCCACTGGAGCTGGTGCAGCCGAACCACCAGCAGCCGCGGCAGCACTTCGACCAGGCCGCGATCGCCGAGCTCGCGACATCGATCACGGCCCACGGCGTGCTGCAACCAATCGTAGTATCGCGGACCGCTGACGGCTATGAGCTGATCGCCGGTCACCGGCGCGTGCTCGCGTCGCGGGTCGCCGGGAAGACGACGATCCCCGCGGTCGTGCGCGAGGACGTGACCGATCGCCTCGAGCTCGCGCTCGTCGAGAACCTGCAGCGTGCCGATCTCAACGCGATCGAGACCGCGCGTGCGTACAAGCTCCTCATGGAGACGTACGACCTCACGCAGGAGCAGCTGGCGGAACGGATCGGCAAGTCACGCTCCGCCGTGGCGAACACACTTCGCGCGCTTGCCGCACCGCAGGTCCTTCAGGACGCGGTGCAGGACGGGAAGATCACCGAGGGCCACCTGCGCGCGCTGTTGCCGCTACCACTTTCGGAAGCAGTCCGGGCCTTGGGTGAGATCCTGGCGAAGGGCATGTCCGTGCGTGAGGCCGAAGGGCTCGCGAGAAAGATGGTCCACCCGACCCACGCCCGGCAGCGCGCGCGGATCCGGGGCAACGATCCTGATCTCGCCGGCGTGACGACCGAGCTCCGCAATGCGCTCGGCACGAAGGTGGAGATCACGCGCGGCCGCAAGGGTGGCCGGATCGCGATCCAGTTCTACTCCGACGAGGACTTCGAGCGGCTCTACGAGCTGCTGGTCCGCGCCGGCCGGTCGTAGGAGAAGCAATGGCAATCAAGTCAGTGAAGCCGACCCCGAAGCCCGCGGGCGGGAATGGTGCCGCGTCATACAGCGCGGCGGATATCCAGGTCCTCGAGGGCCTCGAGGCCGTGCGCCGCCGTCCGGGCATGTACATCGGCACCACCGATCTCCGCGGTCTGCATCACCTCGTGCGCGAGGTCCTCGACAACTCCATCGACGAAGCGATGAACGGCACCTGCGACCGCATCGATGTCTGGATCCACAAGACCAACGAGATCACCGTCGCGGACAACGGCCGCGGTATCCCGGTGGACATCCAGAAGCAGACCGGCAAGTCGGCACTCGAGGTCATCCACACCGTGCTCCACGCCGGCGGCAAGTTCGGTGGCGCCGGCTACAAGGTCTCCGGTGGTCTGCACGGCGTGGGCGCGTCGGTCGTCAACGCGCTGTCGCGGACGATGCGCGTCGAGGTCCACCGCGAGGGCAAGGTCTACGAGCAGGAGTACGAGCGCGGGAAGCCGGTCGCCAAGGTGAAGCAGATCGCGAAGGGCCGCTACGAGATCCCAGAGGTCGAGTGGAAGCCGCGCGACAAGCCCACCGGCACGATCACGACGTTCGAGGCCGACCCCGAGATGTTCCCGATCATCGAGTGGGACCGCTCGATCATCGAGCAGTGGCTGCGTGAGACCGCGTACCTCAACAAGAAGCTGTACCTCTCGATCATCGACGAGCGCGACGGCGCACGCGACGCGTTCTACTTCGACGGCGGCGTCATGTCGTTCGTGCGACACCTCGACAAGACCCACCAGGCACTGCACAAGCCGATCTACGTCGAGCGCGCCTTCGAGAACGACACCGTCGTCGAGGTGGCGTTCGAGTACAACGACACCTTCGCCGAGAAGGTCTACACGTTCGCGAACAACATCAACACGATGGACGGCGGCGCCCACCTCACGGGCTTCCGTACCGCACTCACCCGCACGCTGAACGCGTACGCCCGCAAGAGCGGCGCGCTCAAAGATGCCGATCCGAACCTCACCGCCGAGGACGTGCGCGAGGGCCTCACCGCCGTCGTCAGCGTCAAGATCAAGGAGCCGCAGTTCGAGGGTCAGACCAAGACCCGTCTCGGCAACGCCGAGGTCGCCGGTCAGGTCGCGTCCGCGATAAACGACGCCCTTGGCCAGTACCTCGAGGAGAACCCCGGCGACGCGCGCCGGATCGTCGAGAAGTGCCTCACCGCATTCCGCGCGCGCGAGGCCGCGCGCAAGGCCCGCGATCTGGTGCTCCGCAAGGGCGCGCTCGACGGCATCTCGCTGCCGGGCAAGCTCGCGGACTGCCAGGAGCGCGACCCCGAGAAGGCCGAGCTCATCGTCGTCGAGGGGAACTCGGCAGGCGGCTCGGCGAAGAACGGCCGGGACCGGCGTTTCCAGGCGATCCTGCCGCTCCGCGGCAAGATCCTGAACGTCGAGAAGGCCCGCGCCGACAAGATGCTCGGCAACGAGGAGATCAAGGCGATCATCACCGCGCTCGGAACGGGTATCGGCGATCACTTCGACGCCAAGAAGCTCCGCTACGGAAAGACCATCCTGCTGGCCGACGCCGACGTCGACGGCTCGCACATCCGGACGCTGCTGCTCACGCTTCTTTACCGCCACTTCAAGCCGCTCATCGAGGAGGGCCGCATCTACATCGGCCAGCCGCCGCTGTACCGGCTCCAGCTCGGCAAAGAGATCCGCTGGGTCTACTCCGACAAGGAGCGCGACGCCGCGATCAAGGAGCTCAAGGCGCTCGCGAAGACCAAGAGCGCCGAACGGAGATCGAAGGCCGCCGCGAAGAAGGCGAAGAACGAAGAGGCTGATCTGGTCGAGGTCGAATCCGACAACACGGACGAGGGCACCGACGACGGCAAGGGTGGCCGCGAGCCGGCCATCGCGCGGTACAAGGGTCTCGGCGAGATGAACGCCGAGCAGCTCTGGGACACCACGCTGAACCCGGCGACCCGGACCCTCCGCATGGTCACGCTCGAGGACGCCGAGCAATCCGACCTGGTCTTCGACGAGCTCATGGGCAGCGAGGTCGAGGGGCGCAAGAAGTGGATCATGGCCAACGCGAAGAAGGCCGAGCTCGATCTGTGATCGAGAGGAACGGCCTGTAGTGGCAAGGCTCCTGGACCTCGGCATCGACTTCGACCACTGGTGCTTCGCCTGCGGCCGCCTCAACTCGAGTGGCCTGCAGCTCGACTTCCACGTGTTCTTGAACCGCGCGACCGCTCGCTACACGGTGGACCGCAAGCACCAGGGGTACGAGGGCACGGTGCACGGCGGCGTGGTCACCGCGCTGCTCGATGAAACGATGGGCTGGGCGATCTTCCACCAGGGGATCTGGGGTGTCACCGCGAAGATCGAGGTGACGTTCAAGAAGCCAGTGCCGGTGGGCGAGGAGCTCGTCGTGAGCGGGGAGCTGTCGAAGGACCGCGGACGCGCGATCGAGACGCGTGGGAGGATCGCGCGTGCCTCGGACGGGGAGGTCCTTGCCGAGGCCACCGCCGTATTCATCCGGATGCCCGACGCGCAACGCATCGAGCTCGAGAAGAGGTACTCGCGGACCGACGAGGCCTTCGCGCGCGTGCGCGAGGCCGTCGCGGCCGAGACCCGAACGCATGAACAGGAGCACGCCAGAACGTGATCGACGGACCGAACAACAAAGAGCGCATCGTCAATGTCGACCTCCAGGTCGAGATGCGGAAGGCCTACCTCGACTACGCGATGACCGTCATCGTCGCGCGCGCACTGCCGGACGTGCGCGACGGCCTCAAGCCCGTGCAGCGCCGGATCCTCTGGACGATGCATGAGATGGGTCTGCGGAGCGATCGACCGTTCCGCAAGTCCGCCGCGATCGTCGGCGACGTGATGGGGAAGTACCACCCGCACGGTGACGTGCCGATCTACGACGCGCTCGCGCGGTTCGCGCAGGACTTCACGATGCGCTACCCGCCGATCCAGGGGCAGGGCAACTTCGGCTGCTTCTCAGGCGACACGAAGGTGGAACTCGTGAACGGCGAGCAGCGCACGTTCGTCGAGCTCGTCGAGATGGTCCACCGCGGCGTGCGCGCCGAAGTCTTCACCGTGGATGCGCACCGCAACGTGCGCATCAAGCCGCTCCGCGCGCCGCGCCTCGTGAAGCGCAACGACATCGTCGTGAAGGTGACCTTGGCCGCCGGCCAGGAGATCGTCTGCACGCCAGACCACCGCTTCATGCTGCGCGACGGCACGTACCGCGAGGCCGGCAAGCTCAAGGCGAAGGACCAGCTCATGCCCTTCGCGCGCACCGCGATCCCCGAGCGCCTGCACCGTACCGGCGCGTTCCCGATCCCGGCCAGCCTGTCGCAGGTCGTCACCTCGGTCGCGCCCGCGGGCAAGGCCGACGTCTATGACCTCACGGTGGACGTGACCCAAAACTTCGCCCTTGCGGCCGGCATCTTCGTCCACAACTCGATCGACGATGACCCGCCGGCAGCCATGCGGTACACGGAGGCGCGACCGGCGGCCATCGCGGCCGAGCTCCTTGCGGACATCGAGAAGGAGACCGTCGACTGGTATCCGAACTACGACAACCGCCACATGCAGCCCACGGTGCTGCCGGCGCGGGTGCCGAACCTGTTGATCAACGGTTCGACCGGTATCGCGGTCGGCATGGCGAGCAACATCCCACCACACAACCTGCGTGAGGTCACCGCCGCCGTGAAACGGCTCGTCGACGACCCCGAGCTCACGAATAACGACCTCTGCGAGACCGTCCTCGGCCCTGATTTCCCGGGCGGCGGCGTCATCTATCGCTTCGAGGAGCAGAAGAACGTCGAGACCGGCGCCGCGGAGCGTGTCGACGCGATCCGCCGCGCCTACTCGAACGGCCGCGGCCGGATCCTGATGCGCGCCAAGGCCAACCGCGAAGATGGGAAGGGCGGCCGCGAGTACATCATCGTGACCGAGCTGCCGTACGCGGTGAACAAAGCCTCGCTCATCGAGAAGATCGCGGACCTCGTGACCAGCAAGAAGATGGGCGGCATCTCCGACATCCGCGACGAGAGCGACCGCGACGGGATGCGTATCGTCATCGAGGTCAAGCGCGACGACAACTACGAACGCGTCCTGAACAACCTCTACAAGCACACCGCGATGCAGTCCGCCTTCAACCTGAACATGCTGGCGCTCGTCGATTCCTCGCCGAAAACGCTATCCCTGAAGGACGTCCTCCAGCACTTCGTCGACTACCGCCGGCAGGTCATCAAGCGCCGGACCGAGTTCGATCTGACCAAGGCGAAGGACCGGGCGCACATCCTCGAGGGCTTCAAGATCGCGCTCGACAACATTGACGAGATCGTGAAGACCATTCGGGCCAGCAAGAGCCCGGACACCGCCCTCGCCAACCTCCGCGAGAAGTTCTCGCTCTCCGAGATCCAAGCGAAGGCCATCCTCGAGATGCAGCTGCGCCGCCTCACCGGCCTCGAGCGGCAGAAGATCGAGGATGAGTACCGGGAGACGATCGCCCTGATCGCCGAGCTCGAGGGCATCCTCGGCAATCCGCGCAAGATCCTCTTTCTGATCAAGCAGGACATGGACGAGCTCGCCGCCAAATACGGCGACGACCGCCGGACCAAGATCCTCGACGACCTGAATCGCGAGCTCACCGACCAGGACCTGGTCGCCGACGAGGATGTCGTCATCTCGCTTTCGACGCGCAACTACGTCAAGCGGATGCCGCTGTCGACGTACAAGGCCCAGCACCGCGGCGGCCGCGGCGTCATGGGGATGGCGACCCGCGACGAGGACGACGTCGACCACCTCGTGGTCGCACGCAACCACGACCGCCTGTACGTGTTCACCGATCGCGGCCGGGTGTTCGCGCTCAAGGTGTTCGAGATCCCTGACGCGAGCCGCACCGCGAAGGGCACACCGATCCAGAACATCCTCGAGGCCATGCAGTCGGGCGAGCGCGTCTCCGCGCTCATCGCAATCCGTGACGGCTCGACCGCTCCGTACCTCGTCATGGCGACCCGCAAGGGCTTCGTGAAGAAGACGCCGCTGTCCGAGTACGGCAACGTGCGGCGCGCTGGACTCATCGCCATCGAGCTCCGCACGGACGACCAGCTGGCGTGGGTCGCCGGGGCCGGCGACAAGGACCGCATCGTCCTCGCCACCAAGAAGGGCAAGGCCGTGACGTTCAAGGCCACCGACGCACGGCCGATGGGCCGCCAGACCCAGGGGGTCACCGGCATCCGCCTCGCGAAGGGTGATGAGGTCATCGGCATGGGCGTGGTCTCAGCCCGCACCGAGGTGCTCTCGGTCACGGAGAACGGCTACGGCAAACGGACGGCGGTGGACGACTTCCCGACGCACAACCGCGGTGGTCAGGGCGTGATCCTCGCCTCTGTAACGGCGAAGACCGGTAACGTCGCCGCGATCCAGGTCATCGACGAGAAGAGCGAGGAGATCCTCCTGATCTCGACCAATGGCGTGGTGATCCGCGTGCCGATCGATCAGATCCGCGTGCTCGGTCGCGCGACCCAGGGCGTGAAGGTCATGGCGACCGGCGAGGCGAAGATCGCCTCGATCGCGACCTTCGCGACGACGCGACCATCGCAGCCGGGCCTCGGCCTCCAGAATACGTAACGGCCCGCGCGACTGTCCGCGAGGCGTACGTTCTGGCCCGAGTCGGGCGGGGACAGTACGAAATCGCCACCAAAACCCGTTGCGCCCGGCCGTCCCACCCCGTTACGGTCCATGCCAGGGGCGACCTGGTCGCCACGAGCGCGCGTAGAGGAAGAGGGCAGCACCGATTTGATCCGTCTTGATGACGTGAGCAAGCGCTATCCGAACGGGACGGCCGCGCTCCAGGACGTCGATCTGGGCATCGAACAAGGCGACTTCGCGTTCCTGGTCGGCTCGTCAGGTGCCGGCAAGTCGACGCTCATCCGACTGCTCATCCGTGAAGAGCTACCGACCACCGGCCGGGTCGTCGTGAACGATCAGGACGTCGCGAAACTTCGCCGCTCGCAGATCCCGCACCTTCGCCGCCTCGTCGGTGTCGTGTTCCAGGACTTCAAGCTCCTCCCCACGAAGACCGTCGCGGAGAACGTCGCCTTCGCGCTCCTGGTCACCGGTCACACGGGTCACGTCGTGAAAGAGGAGACCGAGCGCGCGCTCGCGCTGGTGGGTCTCACGCAACGCCGCACGCACTTCCCGCGCGAGCTCTCCGGCGGCGAGCAGCAGCGTGTCGCGATCGCGCGCGCGCTGGTGAACAGTCCGAAGGTCCTCATCGCGGACGAGCCGACTGGGAACCTCGACCCCGTCACGAGCTGGGAGATCATCAAGCTGCTCACGCGCATCCAGGAGCTCGGCACCACGCTCATCATGGCGACGCACAACGCTGAGATCGTGAACGCGCTGCGCCGCCGGGTCGTGCACCTCGATCACGGCTCCATCGTCCGCGACGAGCGCGAAGGTCTGTACGCCGCTTGAGGCGCGTCGGATACGTCCTCGGCGCGGCCTGGCAGGGCTTTTGGCGCAACCCGGTCATGAGCGTCGCCGCGACGCTGACCGTCGCGCTCATGCTCCTCCTGTTCGCGTTCTTCATCGTCACCGATCGCGGCCTCCAGGCCGCCGTCGTCGCGCTCGAGTCCAAGGTCGAGCTCGTCCTCTATCTGGACGACACGGCGCGGCCGTCGGATGTCCTCGCGCTGAAGGCGCGCATCGAGAAGGACCCGGCGGTGTCGCGCGTCGACTACGTCACGAAGCAGCAGGCCCTCGAGCGCCTCGCGGCGCTCGCGTCGCGCAAGGATGACTTCTCGCTCGTCGACATCGGCGTGAACCCGCTGCCGTCGTCGCTCGAGATCAAGCTCGCGAACGCGCAGGAGACCGGCCGCCTCGCGACATCGCTGAAGGACGAGCTGGGCCACGGCGTCGTGACCGACGTCATCGACAACCCGACCGTCGTCGAGAAGCTCCTCACCATCACCCGCGTCCTCTCGATCGGCGGCATCGCGATCCTCGCGATGATGCTGTTCGTCGCGCTGTTCGTGATCGTCAACACGATCCGCATCGCCGTCCACGCGCGCCGCGACGAGATCGAGATCATGCAGCTCGTCGGCGCCACCGATTGGTTCGTGAGCTGGCCATTCATCATCGAAGGCATGCTCGTCGGCGTGTTCGGCGCGCTCGTCGCGCTCGCCGTCCTGGCGGCTGCAGCGGGCCCGGTCACGACCGCGATGATCGGATTCCTGGACATCCTCCCGGTCTCGCTCGGAGCCAATTTCGTGCTCGAACTCGGGATCGGGGTGCTCCTCTTCGCCCTGATCGTGGGCGGGGCGGGGGCATCGTTCTCTGTCCGGTCTCAGCTCTCGAAGGGAGCGAACCCTTGAACAGCCACACCGGCAGGACCAGCGCGCGCTCGCCCTTGACCACCGGTGGCTCCCTCTGTCACGATGCCTCCCGTATGGGAGCTCCCCGGACACGCCGGGGAGGTGGGAACAGGAGCGCGTGGCTTCGCACGACGATCGTCGTGCTGACCGGCCTTGCGCTGTTCTTTGGCCAGGTACTTCAGGCGTCCGCCGACGATCCGCTGACCGAGGCGCTCAAGAAGAAGCAGCAGCTCGAGCGCGCGGTCGCGATCTCCCGTCAGAACACCGAGCGCTACCGCCAGGCGGCGGATCAGTTCCAGGCTGCGGTGCGCGATGCGGACGCCGTCATCGGGGACCTCCAGGCCAAAGCCGACGCCGCACAGTCGCAGGCCGAGCAGCTCGGGTACGAGATCCAGATCTACGAGGAGCAGCTGCAGCTCGTCAGCTTCCAGCTCGACGAGACCAAAGCGCTCTCGTCCTCGCTTACCGCGCAGGTCGATGCCGCGAGCCGCCAGCTCACCCAGCGTCAGGACCTCTACGCGAAGCACCTGCGCACGACGTATATCCAGGCACAGGTCAGCCCGCTCGAGATGCTCCTCTCATCCGGGTCCCTCAGCGAATTCGCGAGCCGGGTGCAGGCGATGGTGATCATCAACCGTCAGGACCAGCAGCTTGCGAACGAGATCCGCTCGCTCCGTGATGACACCGCGGCGAAGGTCGCGCTCAACGAGGAGAAGGCGGCCGAGATGGTCGGGCTCCAGGAGCAGATCACCAATCAGCGGACCGCCCTCGCGCAGCAGAAGGCGCGCTACGACCAGCTCATCAAGGACGCCGAGACTGCCATCGGCGGCACGTCCGAGGTCCTCAATCAGGCGGCGGTGAACCGCAACTCCCAGCTCAACGCGGCCGCCAGGCAGAATCAGGAGACCGCGAACCTCAACAAGCTCCTGCAGGACGCCGAGGCGCAGTACGAGCAGCTCGCGGCGCTTGCCGCGGCTCGATCCGGCCTCGGTGCGTTCAACGGGAGCAAGGTGGCGGTGTGGCCCCTCCGCGGGCAGCTCACCTCACCGTTCGGCCCGCGCTGGGGCGGCTTCCACAATGGCCTCGACATCGCCAACGTCATGTACTCGCCGATCGTTGCCGCGTCGTCTGGTCGCGTGACCACCGTCGGCAAGCCGTACCTCGCGTCGGGCGACACGGCGACCGTCGTGATCATCGCTCACGGCAACAACTTCTCGACGCTCTACGGCCACCTCGACGATCGCGTTCACCCGCCGATCGTGCAGGTGGGCCAGAACGTGAGCGCCGGCCAGGTGATCGCGTACGAGGGCATGACCGGCTGGACCACCGGCCCGCACCTGCACTTCATGACCATCCTCAACGGCCGCGCGGTCGATCCTCGCCCGTATCTTCCCTGACAAGCATCGTCGGCCTGCGCCGACCTCCGGTCGGCTCCGGCCGCGACACATTGCCCAGGGCTGGTGGTGCTCCTCGTCGCGGCAAAGCCGCTCCTCGTCGTCCTTTTCGGCCCGAGTCAGGTCGGTCGGTCGTCTTTGCTACGATTGACGGCGTAAGAAAGGAGGTGATGTGGAGTGAGCGATAGCACTGGGAATCCGAAGACCCATGACTGCACACTCCAGTCTTACAGGATGTATCCAACTGAGGTGATCGCGGTCTAGCGAGTCTTCGCGAGACCC
Source organism: Candidatus Limnocylindria bacterium (assembly GCA_038324015.1). Classification (GTDB taxonomy): domain Bacteria; phylum Chloroflexota; class Limnocylindria; order P2-11E; family P2-11E; genus UBA4735. The sequence goes on from JBBQHN010000014.1 coordinate 25,159, forward strand.
AAGTGAAGAGGCGGTGGCAGCGATGCCGCCGCCTCTTCCGTTATCCGGTACCCAGATCGACCGGATGGGTACGCTCAGTGCGACATGACGCAGCAGAAGCCTCCACGACCGACCGGCCATTCACGCTCCGACCGCCGCCAGGCGGCGGCCAAGCAGGCGACCGCGGACGAGGAGGAGAAGCTCACCCTTCTCGCCGACAACCGGAAAGCGCGTTTCAACTACGCCATCGACCGGAAGGTCGAGGCCGGCCTCGTCCTGACGGGCACGGAGATCAAGTCGGTGCGCGCGGGCCGGACGAACCTGTCCGACGGCTACGCGAAGATCGACCGCGGGCAGGCGTACCTCCGCAACGTCCACATCGCGCCGTGGCAGAACGCCATCGGTTTCGAGGAGCAGGAGCCGACGCGGCCGCGCAAGCTCCTGCTGCACAAGGGGCAGATCCTCGAGCTCAGCGGCGACGTCGCGCAGCAGGGCTACACGATCGTGCCGCTGCGCCTCTACATCAAGAACGGCGTCGCAAAGGTCGAGCTGGGTCTCGCGAAAGGCCGCCGTCGCTACGACAAGCGGCAGGTCATCAAGGAACGCGAGACCCGGCGCGAGATGGACGCTGCCATCAAGCGCCGGGTGGGTCGCGGTCCGGGTCGGGGAGAGGGCTAGCCGCCGAAGGCCGGCGCAGCCTCCGAGGCCTGCTGCCCACCACGCTGCGTGCGGCGGATCGGAACATCGTTCAGGAAGAACGAGGCGACGAACGCAAGGAGCGACGCCACCATCGCGGCAATGAAGACGTCATGCAGCGTCGCCGCGAGGCCGGCGCGCACGGCGGTGATGACCGAGTCAAAGACCGGCTGGAAAGCCGGCGGCAGATTCGCCTTCGCGGCCGCGATGGCCGCGGGGTCGAAGAGCGTCTGGGTGTTGCCGGACGTCGGAATGAATGCCCTCGCCTGCGGCGGCAGGTTCAGTGCGTCGATCCTCGTCTGGATGTTGATCGGGAGGCGCTGCGACAGGAATGACCCAAGCACGGCGATCCCGATCGTCGCGCCGACGTTGCGGAAGAACTGGATCTGGCTGGTCACGACGCCGATGAAGCGTGGCTCGACGGCCGACTGCACCGAGTTGAGGTACAGCGGGAAGGTGATGCCGACGCCGAGGCCGACGAGGACAAGATCGCGGACGACCTCGAGTTGCGTCGTATCGGTCGTGATCGTCGACATGAGGTACGTGCCGAGCGCGAGCAGCAGGGCCGCGAACGACCCGAGGTAGCGGTACCGCTTGATCCGGAGCATGAGGTT
>JBBQHN010000015.1:0-25285 GCA_038324015.1 Candidatus Limnocylindria bacterium
CCGTCGTTCGAAACGATCGCGCGCCGCGGCCGACAGCGAGGTCGGGAACTCGAACGCGATCTGACCGTCGGATCGTGAGCTGCGGAGCGCCAGACCGCTCTCGCGCAGCACATCGATCATCCGATCGTTCTCCGACATCACATCCGCCGTGAATGGGCCGATCCCATGCGATTCCGCGTGCTCGGCAAGGTGGGCCAGGAGAAGCGTCCCGAGGCCCTTGCCCTGCCAGTCGTCGGCAACGATCCAGGCGACCTCCGCCATGTCATCGGGCCGCGCGTAGTAGGCGGCGTGCGCGATGATGCGATGGTCGGCCCCCGCGGTCACGACGAGGGCGTAGGTCCGCACGTAGTCCACCTCGACCGCGCGCGAGGCCTCGCGTCCCATGTCCGTTCCCAGCGAGAAGAAGCGGTGCAGCCGCGACCGGGGCTCGAGTGCCGAGAGGAGTGTCAGCAGCGCGGGTCCGTCCTCGGGCTGGACCGGTCGGACGCGGACCACGCCTCCCTCGCGCAGCACGACGTCGGCTTCCCGGTGCGCGGGGTAACTCGAACGTGGATGCGCACTGGTCATGCAGGCACCGTACCCCCTCCAGCGGGTCTCTCGCCTACGTGACCAGATCGATCTCGCGCTCCCGCGCGCCCTTCGCTGGCACATCGTTCGACCATGTGCGGAGCGGCTGGATGTCCAGGAGCAACCGACCGCGACACCGGGGGCACGCCGGCCGCATCGATGCGTCCCAGCGTGGCTGGGTCTCCGGGTCGGCTTCCGCCAGCGCGGTCCGCAGCGCGGACCGGTCGAGCTTCGCGATCGGGAGCCGAACGTCGGCCGTTTGGTGGCCGCAGAGCAGACAGTGGAGGGACACCATTCCCATTCGGACGCGCTGATTGGTCGCCATATCGCACCTCTCGTTGCCTCGTACCTCGCGCTGATCGCGACGGTACCGATTCAAGCGGTACCTGCCGGGCCTCGGGAGAGCCAAATGACACCACTACGACGTGACCACCGACCCTTGTTCGCATGCCGGCAGACGACGAACGTGGTCCTGTGCGGTCCGACCGCGCAAGGAGGACACGAAATGTACGGTCCCGGTATCGGCTACATGCCCGACTACATGAACTGGATGATGCTCGGCACGTGGGTGTTCCTGGCCCTGGTGTTCGCGCTCGGACTGGTCGTTCTGCTGCGGTTCGCCCGGCCGGCGGATGCAGGACGCAACCCGAAGCAGCTGCTCGACGAGCGGCTCGCACGCGGTGACATCGACCTCGAGGAATACCGGTCGCGTCTGGCTCTCCTCAAGGCCTGAGGTGCGGGCGCACCTGAAGCGGCCTCGCGTCGCGCTCGTCGTGAGCGCAAACGCTGACGTACGGTCGGATTGGGCCCGGTGCTTCGAGCGCTTGGGTATGCGCACGTTGCGTTGTTCCGGGCCGGAGGTGCGCTGCGCGCTGCTGGCGGGGGACGCCACCTGCGCACTGCACGATGAAGCGGACCTCGCCGTGTACGACGAGTCGACGATCACTCCTCTGCTCACGCTCCGCTTGATCCGGCCGCGTCGGACGATCCCGATCGCCTTCGCGAAGGACCGGCTGAACGCCGAGGGCCGGCACGAGCCCCAGATCACGTCACTGGCGTCCGAGGCTCAGGAACGGGGCTGCTTCGGCCACGTCCCGGCTCGGTAGTCCGATAATCTAGCGGGTGAACCTTGGGGTCCTGTCAGGTCGGCGCGCATACCCACGGCGACTGATCATCGCGGCCGTCGTTCTGCCTGTCCTGATGCTTGCCGGGCTCGTCGGGCTCGATTATTGGGTCCTCGAACCCTCGCTCGCATCGGCTTTTGGCCACCTCGCACTTCTGGCGATCGGTTCCGCCGGCGTCGTCGCCTTTTCGATCGCGATCCTCAGCCGGCTTGGCGAGCTGCACGAGCGCGAGATCGAACAGTCGCGCCGGCTCCGGGCACTCAACGATGCAGGGTTGGCCCTCAGCGCGGAGCTCGAGACCGAGACGCTGCTGCACAAGATCGCGGACCTCGCTCGGGTCGTGGGTGACGCGCAGTACGCGGCACTCGGCACCTTCGACGAGACGGGCGTGGTGACACGGTTCTACACATCCGGGATCAGCGCCGAGGCACACGCGCGGATCGGTCACCTTCCGACCGGGAAGGGGATCCTTGGCCTTCTGCCGCGCGCCGGCCGGCCGATCCGGCTGAGAGACCTCCACGATCACCCCGCCTCGGTCGGCTTTCCACCCAACCACCCACCGATGAAGAGCTTCTTAGGTGTGCCGATCCGGTGGCGTGGCGCGAGCGTCGGCAACCTGTACCTCACCGAGAAACACGGCGGTGCCGAGTTCAGCGTGGAGGACGAGGAAGCGCTCCTGGCCCTCGCGGCGCAAGCCGGGATCGCGATCGAGAACGCCCGGCTCTACTCGCAGACCAGTCGGCTGTCCGCTCTGGAAGAGCGACACCGTATCGGGATGGACCTTCACGACGGCGCGATCCAGTCGCTGTACGGGCTTGGACTCCTGATCGAGGACGCCTCGGCCCAGATCGAGACCGCGCCCGCGGAGGCGCGTGCCCAGCTTGCGCGGTCGGTGGACCGGCTCAACGTCGCGATCGCGGATCTTCGCAGCTACGTGCTCGGACTCCGGCCGATCAGAGGCAGCGATCGGCCGCTCCACGAGTCACTCCCGATCATCGCCCAGCAGACCGCGACCAACGCGTTGCTTGACGTCGATGTCGATGTGGATCAGGCGGCCGAGACGTTCCTCGATCGCTTTGCAAAGGAGGCCGTGTTCTACGTGGCAGCCGACGCGCTCGGCAACGTCGCGCGGCACGCGCGGGCGAGGCACGTCACGGTGCGCTTGCTGCAAGATCCCGGGAGCGTGACGCTCGAGGTCACCGACGACGGCGTCGGGTTCGACGTTGCCAGATCCGTCGACGGCCTGGGCTTGCGGAACATGCGGGAGCGAGCCTTCAACGTGGGCGGCAGGCTCGATGTACGTTCTACGCCAGGCGCGGGCACACGGCTGCAGATGCGGCTACCGATACGTACGGAGGTACCGGCATGACACGGATCCTCATCTGTGACGACCACGAAGTCGTACGCGAAGGGCTGCGCGGTCTTATCGGTCGCCAGGACGGGATGACGGTGGTCGGTGAAGCGGGCACCGTCGCGGAGTCGGTCGAAGCGGCCGCCAAGCTGAAGCCCGATGTCGTGATCATGGATGTGCGGCTGCCCGATGGATCTGGCGTGGAGGCGTGTCGATCCATCCGCGAAGCCCGACCCGACACCAAGGTCATCATGCTCACGTCGTACGCGGATGACGACGCGCTGTTCGCCTCGATCCTCGCGGGTGCCTCCGGCTACCTGTTGAAGCAGACCCGTGGCCAGGCAGTCGTCGACGCGGTCACGGCCGTCGCCGCTGGCAGATCCCTGCTGGATCCAGGTGTCACTGAGAAGGTGCTCGAACGCATCCGCTCGAGCCGTGGTGAGGATCCCGCGATGGCGTCGCTCACCGAGCAGGAGCGCAAGGTGCTCACCGGGCTGGCGGAGGGCCGGACGAACCGCGAGATCGGAGAGTCGCTCTTCCTGTCTGAGAAGACCGTGAAGAACTACGTGAGTCGCATCCTCGACAAGCTCGGTCTCTCACGCCGCGCGGAAGCTGCGGCCTACATGGCGAAGCGTCAGCCGCACGACTAGGTGGCTCGAGCCGTTCGGACCATGCAAGTCAGGACCTGTGGCGCTCGGAAGGCCGAGCCCGCAGTCCGAGCGTGCCGACATGGATAACGAACCCGCAGGCACGAGGCCGGACCCCGGCGATCCAAGGTCCGACCGGGATGTTCGGGATGGTCACCGCGCTCATCGCGTCGGTCTAGCCAGGTCCGGCCCGCAGAGCAGGGAGCGCGTGGATTAGCCGGTCCGACCACCGGGCGGCCCGCCTTCGGCTTCCACCCGTCGCCGTCTTCGTAGCGACCGCGCTCGCGATCGCCTTGACCGCCGGCTTCGGGCTCGGCCTTTGGCTATTGCTCGCGCGCGTGTGGGGCGTGACGCTACTGGGCGCGAGCTGGCTGGCTCTCGTCCAGGTGCACGGGCTCGTCCAGCTCTTTGGTTTCACCGGCCTGTTCGCCGCGGGCATCGCCCTGCACGCGATCCCCCGGTTCCGCGGCGCGCCGCCCGCGAGCATCCGTCTCACCTGGACCATCTACGCCGCCACCGTCTCCGGCATCGCGCTCCGCGCGATCGCCCAGCCGTTGGCGGATCTGCCCGGCCGCGACGCCGTCCTCGCGCTAAGCAGCATCCTTCTTGTCGGCGGTACGACCACCTTCGCGGCGCGGATGGTGCGGGCGCTCTCCGGCGGCCGGAATCCCCATCGCACGGACGAGCTGCTGATGGGTGCCGGGATCGTCGCCCTGCCGGTGGCCGCGCTGCTCGTCGCGCTCGAGATGATCGGGACGGCACCCGTGATCGTCGACCAGACGTCGGACGACCGAGCGCTCTGGGTGATGCTGCTCGGGAGCCTCGCGACCATGATCTTCGGGGTCTGGGCGCGCCTCGCGCCAGGATTCATCGCTTCGGCGCCGGCCCGGTCGCGTCCGCTGCTCGGCGGTGGCGGCCTCTGGCTCCTGGGCGTCGCGCTCTTCGCCCTCGGCGTCGGGGCGGGAGCTTGGGTGATGCTCGCCGGCGCGGTGGTCATCGCCGTCGCGGTCGGCCTCTTCGGTCCAAGCATCGCCCGCCAGCCCCTGGCCGGTCACGCCCGCCTCACGCGCATCGGCATCCGCTCGGCGTTCGGATGGGCATTCATCGGTCTTGCGATCCTCGCCGTCGCGCCACTCGGACTCGCCGGTGGATACCTACAGGTGTCGGCGGCCCGGCACGCGCTCGCGCTCGGATTCGTGACCATCACGATCTACGCCGTGGCCTCGCGCGCCTTGCCGGCGTTCCTCGGCCGGCGGGCCTGGAGCGCGCGGCTTCAGGTCATCACCCTGGTCCTCGCCAACCTCGGCGTGGCCGCTCGTGTCGGGCCGCAGCTGTTCGATGCCACTGGCTCCTGGAGCAGCTGGAGCGGCGGGATCGTCGGGCTCTCGGGCATCCTCGCGTACGCCGCGCTGGTCCTCTTCGCGGTGAACGTGGTCCGGACCGTGCGTGGACCGGCGGACGCGGTCGCCCCGGCCGCAGCGGTGCCGATCGAGGTTCGCTTCACGCGCCCGGCCGCGCCGGACAGGACCTTCGGCCCTCCCAAATGAGGTCCTCCGGTAGGCGTGGGGCCCCGGGGTGCTGGGTAGGGTGAGCCAATGAATGAAATGCGCACCCAGCCCGTCCGTCGCTACCCGGAGCCCTTCGAGCCGGTGGGCTTCGCCTATCGCAGCCTGCTCCTGACCGTGATCGCCGTCGCCGTGATCTTCACCTCGTCGGTCCTGGTGTTGAACGCCGCAAGCCAGACGAAGTCGGCCTCCGCTGCCACGATCCCGGCACCGGCCGCCATGCCCGGCATGGATCACACCGGTGCGCCGGTGGCCGCTCCAGCCGCCGCGCCCGCCGCCAGCGCCAAGCCGGTGACGGTGGCCGAGATCTCTCGTCCGGCGGCCGACGTTCCGCCGCCGATCACCCGGACAACACCCGCCACGGTCGTGGTGAACCTCGAGACCAAGGAGGTCGTCGCGAAGCTCGATGACGGCCAGACCTACAGCTACTGGACCTTCGGGGGCACCGTGCCCGGCCCGATGCTGCGGGTCCGGGTCGGCGACACCGTCGAGCTGCACATCAAGAACGCGGTCGGCGACGTCATGCAGCACAACATCGACCTCCACGCGGTCACCGGACCGGGTGGTGGGGCGACCGCGACCTCGGTCATGCCGGGTCAGGAGACCAAGTTCACCTTCAAGGCGCTTACCCCGGGCATCTTCATCTATCACTGCGCGACAGCGCCGATCCCGCTGCACATCGTCAACGGGATGTTCGGGATGATCCTTGTCGAGCCGGTCGGCGGGCTGCCCAAGGTCGACCACGAGTACTACGTCATGCAGAGCGAGCTCTACACGACGACGCCCTTCGGCGTCGCGGGCCATAAGGAATTCTCCAACGAGAAAATGCTCGCCGAGCAGCCCGACTACGTGCTGTTCAACGGCCGGGTCGGCGCGCTCACCGGCACCGGCGCGCTCAAGGCCAAGGTCGGTGAGAAGATCCGCATCTACTTCGGCGTCGGCGGCTTCGTCCCTTCCAGCTTCCACATCATCGGCGAGATCTTCGATCGGGTGTATCCGGAAGGTGCCCTCGGTAACCCGATCGACAACGTCCAGACGACCACCGTCCCGGCCGGCGGCGCTGTGGCGGTCGAGCTCACCCTGCAGGTCCCCGGCAACTACACGCTCGTCGATCACTCGCTGCCGCGGGCGCTCAACAAGGGTGCCGCGGGCGTCCTTCAGGTGGAGGGCGCGCCCGACCCCTCGATCTTCGACGGACCACTCTCCGCTCCAGGGCACTAGGAGGACCACGATGAACGCGATCGAGACCCCCGTCACAAGCCCGACCGAGACCACATCGGCGAGCGAGTCGCTCACTGTTACCGACAACCGGACCGGAAGGCGATACGAGATCCCCATCGAAGACGGCGCGATCCACGCGACGGCGCTCAATAAGATCAAGACCTCGGCTGAGGATCCGGGCCTCCTGACGTACGACCCGGGATTCATGGCGACGGCCGCGGTGAAGAGCGCGGTCACGTACATCGACGGCGATGCCGGGATCCTGCGTTACCGCGGCTACCCGATCGACGAGCTCGCCGACCGGTGCGGGTTCCTCGAGATCGCGTCCCTTCTGCTCGACGGTGAGCTCCCGACCGACCAGGAGCTGGCGGCGTGGACCGACGAGGTCACCCACCACACTTTCATCCACGAGAACATCAAGAAGTTCATCGACGGCTTCCGTTACGACGCCCATCCGATGGGCGTCCTCATGAGCACGGTGGCGGCACTCTCGACGTTCTACCCGGAGGCCAAGCACATCGAGGACGCGAGCGGACGACGCAAGCAGATCGTGCGGCTCATCGCGAAGATGCCCACGATCGCGGCGTTCGCGCACCGCCATGCGGTCGGGCTGCCCTTCGTGTATCCCGACAATGATCTCAGCTACGCCGGCAACTTCCTCAACATGATGTGGAAGACCACCGAGCTCACGTACCAGCCGGATCCGATCCTCGAGCGCGCGCTCGAGGTCCTGTTCATCCTCCACGCGGATCATGAGCAGAACTGCTCGACCAGCACGGTGCGGGTCGTTGGCAGCGCACGCTCGGACCCGTATTCGGCCGTCGCCGCGGGTATCGGTGCGCTCTACGGGCCGCTGCACGGCGGCGCCAACGAGCAGGTGCTCCGGATGCTCGAGGAGATCGGATCCGTCGATCGGATCCCTGACCACATCGCCCGCGTCAAGGCGGGCGAGCTGCGGCTGATGGGCTTCGGCCATCGGGTCTACAAGAACTACGACCCGCGGGCCCGGATCATCAAGCGCGTCGCGGACCAGGTGTTCGCCGTCACCGGCCGCAATCCGCTCCTTGATATCGCGCTCGAGCTGGAGAAGATCGCGCTCAACGACGACTACTTCATCAGCCGAAAGCTGTACCCGAACGTCGACTTCTACTCCGGGATCATCTACCAGGCGATGGGCTTTCCCGTCGAGATGTTCCCGGTGCTCTTCGCCATCGGCCGCACGCCAGGCTGGCTCGCACAGTGGGAAGAGGGGTTGCTCGATCCGGATCAGAAGATCGCCCGCCCGCGCCAGCTCTACACCGGTCCCGGCGAACGCCACCGAGGGGAGGCCTGATCGCGACGCGACCCCGGCGCGTCCGTGAGGGGCGCGCGTCTCCCCACGTACCGGTGCGCCGCGGCGGACCGGGCGGCGCGCAGCTCGCGATCGCTGGAGTGGTCGCCATCCTGGCAGTCGTGGGGTTCATCGCGTTGAGCAGCGCGACACCAGCTGCGCCCGCACCGCTGGCGCCGGAGATTCGCGCTGCCGCCAACATCCTCGGCGACGCGAACGCGCGGGTGACGATCGAAGAGTGGGCCGATTTCCAGTGCCCCGCCTGTCGCACCTTCGCGACGACGACCGAGCCGCAGCTGCGGAGTGAATACGTCGCGACCGGGAAGGTCCGCTTCGTCTTCCGGCACATGGCGTTCCTGGGACGAGAGTCGCTGTGGGCCGCCGAGGGCGCCGAGTGCGCGGCCGAGGGGAACCGGTTCTGGGACTTCCACGACCGCCTCTACGCCGCACAAGGAGGGGAGAACAGCGGGACATTCTCCAAAGCGAACCTGCAGCAGATCGCCGACGCGCTGAGTCTCGGGTTCGGGTTCAACGCCTGCCTGACCTCTGACCGGTACAGCCAGAAGGTGCGCGACGAAACAGCCGTCGGTCAGAACAAGGGCGTGACGGCGACGCCGACGCTCTTCATCAACGGCCGCAAGCTCGAGGGCGTGCTATCGATCGAGCAGCTGCGCGCGATCATCGATCCATTGCTGAAGTGAGCGGGTCGCGCGGACGGACCGTGGTCGTCGCGCTCGCGGCGATCGGCACCGCCGTCTCGGCCTACCTGACCTGGGTGCACTACTCCGGCAGTCTCGCGCTCTGTGTCGGCGCCGGCGGCTGTGAGGTCGTGCAGGCGAGCCGCTACGCGATGCTCGGTCCCGTGCCCGTCGCGCTCCTCGGCCTCGTCGCGCTCGCGGCGATGACTGCCCTCGCCTGGTGGCGGTTCCGTGCGAACGGTCCTGCAGCCGCGCTGTCGGCGCTGTTCGCACTCTCACTCGCCGCGACGCTCGTTGTCGTCTACCTGACCTATCTCGAGGTATTCGTGATCCGGGCGATCTGTCCCTGGTGCGCGAGCCTTGCGGCCGCCGTTGTCGCGATCCTCGTGCTCACTGTCAGGGAGGTCTTCGCGACCGATCGGCACATACATTCCGCCTGAAGAGAACCACGTTTGTGGCCGATTGGAGCGCACGGATCGTCGAGCGCCTGATCACCCGGTGATCTTTCCCGTTATGCCCGTGGCCTCGGATATGCACGTCAGGGGCTGTGCGAGCCTGGCCCCCTTGGGAATCCGACTCGTCGCAGGCGAGCGCGCGATCGACGCTCGCAGAAGGAGTCCGCAGTGATGAATTGGTACTCGGACATGTCCGGCTCGATGGGTACGTGGATGTGGATCCCAGCCGTGCTTGTCGTGCTTCTGGCCGTGGTCGTGACCGCCGCTCTGATGCGGGGGAACTCGTCGAGCTGACCGATCGGGGTCGGGTCAGGCGATCGTGGCGATGACGATGTCGCCGATCAGGACCAGCGCAGCGACAGTGACGGTGAGCGACCGCCCCAGGGACGAGCGCAGCCGCAGCTCCGATCGATGCGGGAGGATGAATTGCCGGCCGAGGGTGTATGCCGCGAGCGCTCCGACGAAGATGCTGCCTGCCGCCACAGGCTTCGCGTCCACGACCAGCAGCAGCGCCGTGCCTCCGATGATCAGTCCCAGCAGCGATTCCAGGAGCTGGGTCGGGATCCGACGGGCTCCGATGCGCTGATCGGAGGACCACAATCCCCAACGCGAGGTCGTGGGACGCCCCGAGCAGCAGCCCGCGAGGAAGCATCCGGGTCGTCCCAGTGCGACGCCCAGGAACAACCCCGGCGCGGTCGCGTCGAGGATGACCCCGACCGGTAGGCGCAACAGCAGCAGCGCACCGGTCCCAACGAGTGCTGCTCCAGCAATGAATCCCTGTATGCACCAGCCGTCATAGCGCCGCCCGCGATGCACAGCGATGTACCACGACTTCGCGGCGATGGCTCCGCCGGCCACCGCCGCGATCGACACGGCGAGCACCGAGCTATGCCCTGGCGTGTGGAGCGCGGCCTGCACCGCGAGCGCAAGAGTGATCCCAAAGGTCACCAGGACAAGCCACGCTCCCGGGATCACCCCGGGGATCCTCGCCAGCGGCCGCAGGGCGGTATGTACCTGGTCCGTCACCGGTGCGATCGGCATCATCCACGGCCACGGGCGTCTCACAGGCCGACCCGCGTCGGACCCGGTCGGTTTGGCGTGCTTCGTCGCCAGGCCTTTGCCTCGAACTTCTTGAGCCGTCACGATCCACGTTCCCGAGTTGACGCCGTCGACGCGGCTCGTCACTGAGACCGGCCCGCTGCCCGCGACGATGCCGTCGACCGCCTCGTCCCGGACGAATCGGGCCCGTGCCCCGGGGCGCCCCACCAGCCCCGTCCGTTGACCGCTGAATCGGATCGTCATGGCAGCTGGCGCCGCCGCGCCGGGGTCGAACCAGTACGTTGCGGTGAGGATCTCCTCGAGCGCGCGCTCGGACCAGCCCGGTGACGCGGCAGGCGTGTTGTCGGCGCGGCTCTGACGCAGTGCGGTCGGGACCGTCATGAGGTGCCGTGCGCCCTTGGACATCGAGTCACCGCCCAAGGCTGCGCATGAACTGATCACCCGCCTGCTGCAACAGCCGGCCCACGCGAGTGCCTTTGCTGGCCGCCGCGGTCAGTGCGGTGGCCTGCTCGCGGAGCAGCGTGGGGCTGATCGGCGGAGTGTCGCTCCCAGCCGTCAGACCATCGATGGCACGCGCATGCGCGCGCATCGCCTCTGCGTGGGCGGCCAGCGCCTCCGCCTCGGATACGACGGCATTGCCCGTCGTGTGCACGACGCTCCCATCGATCCGAGCGTGCTCCGCCGGCGTCGGACCGAGGAGCCGCGCCTGGTTCGCGAGGATCATCGCGAGATTCGCCAGCTGTCCTTGCTCCGCATCCATCAGATCGGCTTCTTTCGTCAAGCCATCGCGTTGCGCCGTACTGACCGCCGCGGCTATGTGCAGTCCTGTCGCCGCGCCGCGCATCGAGTCTGCGTGGGCCGCGACCACCTGCGAGGCAGCTGTGAGCACCTGCTCCGAGACCGCCACGTCACTCGGGCCAGCGATGGTGACGACGGCTACGAGCGAGATGGCCAGGGCGATCAGGCCCCAGATGGCGATCGTGATACCTGTCGGGCCTGAACGCAGATCGGCCCGGCTCATTGCACGATCACCACCGCACGCATCCCAAGGTCCGCGTGGCCCTGCACGCTGCAGATCGCGTCATAGCGGCCGACCGCGAGCCCCCGCAGGCCGACGGTCTTCGTCTCACCGGCGTTGGCGACGACGTGGATCCCGAGGGCCGGGACGGTGAGATCGTGCAGCGCGGCGTTCGCCGCCGGGTTCACGAGCGTGAGATTCACATCGGCGTTGGCGGGGAGCCGGATCTCGCCCGGTGTGAACCCGAAGTTCCTCGCGTCGACCTTGACCTCGGGCGCGCCGGGCACCGAGCTCGACGCTGGCCCCGAGCTGCCGAAGCCCATCATCCCCCCCATGCCATTGTTCGTGTGGCCGGCGCCCATACCGAACGCTCCGGAGAAACCGGCACCGGGACCGCCGCCCATCTTCACGTCGAGGGACGCCGGGCCCGTGGTGCTGCCCGTGCCTGCGGCCAGTGCCGATCCGGCAAGGGCCACGACGAGCAGCCCACCGGAGAGGAGCGCGATCCAGCCGGCGATCGTCCGAGCGGTCATCGCTTCACCTCTTCGAGAGCCGTCCGGCGCAGCCGGTACTCATCGGCATCGATCTCGCCCCGGGCCAGCCGCTCCTGCAGGATCCGCAGGCCGCTGCCCGCGCCCGGATCGCCCGGGCCAACCTGGTGTTGTGACCGCGTGACCGTGAGCACCAGCCACACGACCAACGCGATGACGAAGACCCAGAACCCCAGCATCATCAGTCCGCCATAGCCGTACGCGTACCCGCCCATCATGTCGAAACCTCCCATTTAGTTGATCACCAGGACGCCTTTCATCCCGGCCTCGTAGTGACCGGGCACGAAGCAGCCGAACTCGTATTGACCCGCCTTCAGTGGCACCTCGAAGCTGGCTTCAGCGGTCTGGCCCGCGCCGACGCGCAGCCCGAACCCCGCATGGCTCATCTCCGGCATGGCCGACATGACGGCCGTCGAGCCTTTGGTATCGATCTTGATGCCCGCCAGGAGGTCCTCCTGGAACCCGCCGGCGCCCGGTTTTGCGCTCCGTCCGGCCATGAACTCGTGCTCCCCGCTCGCGCGGTTAAGGAAGCGGATGGTCACGTGCTCGCCGGCCTTGAGTGTCAGTACGTTCGGCTCGAACGAGATCGTCTGCATCGTCAGCTCGATGACCCGTCCGGTCGGTGCCGGCGAACGAGCGGGTTGAGCTGAGCTGCCGCACGCGGCGACGATCAGGGCAGTGAGCATGGCGAGGGCGACCACTCCGCGCATCAGGACCTCCATGTAGCGTTTGTCGTCGCTGCTAAGGTTGCGCGGTCGGCCTGATGGCTCGCTTGTCCCTCGCTGGCAATCGGCTGAGAAGGCGCTTGCAGCGACACCAGCAGCTAGTCCGGCGCTCGTCTCGAGAGCGCGGATCAGTGGGGGTATCAGATGCTCGCGCCGCCCGGGCTGCGCCGCATGGCCGCGATCGGCGTCGCACTCATTTATGCGATCTGCTTCGTGGCGATCAAGGTCGGTCTTTCGTCCGCACCACCCCTGCTCTTCGCGGGCCTTCGCGCTGAGATCGCTGGGATCGCGCTCCTCATGGTCGCCGCAATGCTCCGTCGCACCGCGACGCCCGAGCGGAGACAGTGGCCCGGACTCGTCGCCCTCGCGTTGACGTCGACCACCGTCGCCTTCGCGGCGATGTTCCTGAGTCCCGGCCGCACGGGCGCGGGCATCGCGTCGGTGCTCGGGAATCTTCAGCCGCTCTTCGTGGTGGTGCTCGCGGCGACCGCCCTGCGCGAGACGCTCACCCGGGCGAAGGGCTGCGCCCTCGCGCTCGGCCTGGTCGGCGCGCCCCTCATCGTGATCCCGACGATCTCCGCCGCTGATACCGGCGGACTCGCGGGGCCCCTTTTCGCCCTCGGCGCGTCGGCGAGCCTAGCCGTCGGCAACATCTTGCTGAAACGCATCGGCATGCTGCGCAACGTGCTGGTGCTCACGGCGTGGCAGTTGGTGCTGGGTGGCCTCCCACTTCTTGCGGTCTCGGCGCTCGTCGAGCGCGGTGCGCCGATCAGCTGGTCGCCGGCGTTCACCGCGATCCTCCTCGGCCTGGCGATCGGTGGAACGGCGTTGCCGTATCTGGTCTGGAACGCGCTCGCTCAGCAGGAGGAGATCGGGCGGCTGACACTCTTCCTGTTCCTCGTCCGGTCTTTGGCGTGCTCCTCGCGGCCCTCGTCTTCGGTGAGCAGGTCACGCTTCCTGAGATCGTCGGTCTGACCGCGGTGGCCGTCGGGACACTTGTCGCCGCTCGGGAGCCGGCCACTGTGCGGTCCCTGCACGCTTCTCAGGCAAGCTCGTAGCCGATCCGATAGAGCGCGTCTTGATGGGAAGCAGCGCCCGTCACGGTCGGCCGCGGGCCCTAGACTGCACCCGACCCGTGATGGCCCACTCTGCCGCCGGCGCGCCACAGCCGATCGCAAGGGTCCCGATCTGATCGCGCAGGACTACGGCAGCCTGGGGCTGTTGGCACTCACGGTCACGCTCCTGATCGCGGCCGCCATCGCGCCTCGACGGGGCCGCGGGCCTGCGGTCGACCCGTTCGAGTCCGGTGCCCGGACCGAGCACAAGACCTGGGTCCAGTACCGCGTTCGCTACGCGGTCATCGCGCTCCTGTTCGTGTCCTTCGATATGGAGATGGTGTTCATGTTCCCGTGGGCGGTGGTCTTCCGCCGTATCGGCCTGGTCGCGTTCCTGGACATGTTCCTCTTCGTCGCGATCCTCGCCGCCGCGCTCGCCTATGCCTGGAAGGAAGGCGTCTTCGATTGGGAGGACTGAGGTCCTATCTGGTGACGGGGGTCGGTCCCTGGCGAGGCGGGTTGGCCGCGAGCGGCCTTCGTGGCGCGGGATGGCGTCTCGCCGAGGATCCCTTCGACGCGGACCTGCTCGTGGTCGCGGGCAGTCCCGGCGCTCGGCTCGGGGCCGCGATCGCCGAGCTCCGCGTCCAGCTACCGCGGCACGTCGAGACGCTCTGGGTCACCGCGTCCGGCGCGCCGATCGAACCCATGCTCGCGATGACCCTCGCGCGGTACGCGCCGCTGCGGATCGCCCAGTCGGACCGCGATGCTGACCTCGCGACCCTTGTCGAGGCGGCGCGGCCGTTCGAGGCGCGGATCGGCGCGAAGGAGAACATCGACGCGGTGCTCCCTCGGCTCGTCGAGCTCGATGGTGCGAGCGATCTCGCGTCAGAGGACCTCGTCCTGAGCCTCGGGCCGATCCACCCGGCGCTGGCGACGCCGATCCGCCTCATCCTGGCGTTGGATGGTGAGCAGGTCCGCGACGTGGTTCGCGATCCGGGGTACGCGGTGCATCTGCCGATACCGGGAGATCCCGTGATCGCGCGGCTCGATCCGCAGGCCCCTGCCGCCGCGCGTGTCACGGCCGCACTGCTGCACGAAGGCCTGCCCAACGTGAACGCGGCGATCGCGGAATGCGAGCGAGAGCGGGCGTCGCTGTTCCTACACGCGTGCGCGCGCCACCTCTGGATCCTCGGAATGGTTTCCGGAGCCCGCGAGCTGCAGATGGCCGCCGATACGGCGCGGCGCCGTGGGACGCTTGCGACCGCCATCCCGATCCTGCTGCGCTCGCGCCGGCTGCAGAGTGCGATCCGGCTTCGCATGCGGGGCATCGGGTCGATCGCTCGTGCGGACGCGGCGAAGGCGGGGCTGCGCGGCTCGGTCGGCCGGGCCTCCGGTCTTCGCGATGACGCTCGTGCCGCTGGAACCCTCGCCTCGGCGTATGAACGACTCGGCGGGTCGGTGCTCGCGGATGCGCCGACCGGCGGAGACGATGCCGCCCGATTCGAGCGCCGGTTGCTGGAGGCTGAACGCGCGATGGCGCTTGCGAACGCCGCCGATCGTGCCGACGGCGCTCAGGTCGCGCTCGCTCAGCAGGACCGGGTCGAGATCGAACTGCCGCGTGGTCGCTTGATCGTTTCGCGTGAGCCCGATGGTTCGCTTCTTGTGGATCCGGCGTCCGCCGGGTTGCTCGAGTTCCTGCCAGCGATGCTCATCGGTGCGCGCTACGCGGATGCCATCGCGATCATCGACGGCATTGATGCGAGCGCTGAAGAGGCCGAGCGCGCACGCTACGCATCGTCGGTGGCGCAGGTCGCGTGAACGTATCGGGGGCTCTCCTCGTCATCTCTCTCGCGATCGGCGCCGCCGCGACGGGTGCGATGTTGTCGAGCTGGATCGCGGCATGGAGCGGCCTCCGTCCTCCGGGTGCCGCCGCGACCCTCGCGGCACTCGGCGCACCGTTCGCGCGGGGCGCGCGCCTCGCGTCGCGGCCCGGCCGGACCCTCACGAAGCCCGATCGACTCCTCCGGGCGAGCGGCCCGGTCCTCGCTGCCGGCGCGGTGGTCCTCGCATACGCGGTCGTGCCGCTCGCGCCGGCGACGATCGCGCTTGATCTGCATCTTGGCCTCTTCTACTTCATCGTCATCCTCGGTCCGCTCATGGTCGGGTTCATGAATGCAGGGTGGGGGGTGAACGGGAAGCTGGATGTCGTCGCGACCGGACGCGCGGCGGCGCACATCGTCGCGTATGAGGTGACCTTCGGCTTCGCGGTATTGGGCGGTCCGATGATGGCGCAGACGCTGTCAACGGTCGGAATCGTAGAGGCGCAGCGGCACGTCTGGTTCGCTGTCCTGCAGCCCGGCAGCTTCGCGCTCTATGCCGTCTCCGCGCTGTTCATCGCTTACCGCTATCCATTCGATCTGCCATTCGGCGGACCGGAGATCGCGGGCGGCGTTGGCCGCGAGTACGGCGGGATCGAGCGAGCGATCATCGCCGGCGTGCGTCATGCACTGCTCGGGGCGGTGGCTGCGATCGGGGTCGTCGTGTTCCTTGGCGGGTGGCTCGGTCCGGTGCTTCCGGGGCCGGTCTGGTTCGTCGTGAAGACGGTGCTCGTGATGAGCGCGTTCTCGGCGCTCCCGCTGCTGCTCCCGCGCCTACGGCTCGACCAGATGCTCGCTCTCGCCTGGAAGGGCCTGCTCCCGGCGTCGCTCGCGAACATCATCCTGGTGGGGCTCGTAACGTTCCCCGCGGCAGCGCTCGGCTGGATCCCATGACCGTCGACCCAGGACTCGTTGCGTGGCTGGTGTTCGGTCTCCTCGGTGGCATCTCGGTCGCGGCTGCGGTCGGTATGACGATCACGATGAGCATGTACCGGGCAGGCTTGGCCCTGATGATCTCGTTCCTCGCTCTGGCAGGACTGTTCTTTCAGCTCGGCGCGGACCTGCTCGGACTTATTCAGGTGATGATGAATGTCGCCGGGATGTCGCTGATGATCCTGTTCATGGTCATGCTGATGATGGATCCGGGTGGCGAGATGATGTGGGATATGGCGCGTCAGATGCACATGCCGGGGATCGGCGCGTACAAGATGGGGATGCCGCCGGGCGGACTGACGGAGGGCGAGACCCGCGAACCGGAAGCCCAGATGATGGTCGACATGGCGATGTCGACCGGACAGGTTCGCTTCGCGTTACCGATCAGCGTCGTCAGCACGATCGTGCTCGGATTCATCGTGGCGCGGCCGATCTGGCCAACGACGCTCAGCGTGCCGTCGCGCGAGGCGGTCGATGTCGTCGGTGAGCTCCTGCTGTCCAAATACATGATCGCGTTCGAAGGCGCGGCGCTCCTGATCGTGTCGGGGATCGTCGCGGCCGTGATGCTCGGACGCCGCGAGAGCGACGACCATGAGTCCGCTCAGCCGGCGATCCCTTCAGTCCTCGATGACCCCGTGGGACCGGAGCCACCAGGCACGCAACACCGCGCGCACACTTCGTGAGACGAGAATTGAAAAGGTGATGACCATGGCGCAGCAAAGTGACGCGAAGACCTACACCTGTCCGATGCACGCGGACGTCATCCGGCAAGGTCCGGGCAAGTGCCCGAAGTGCGGGATGCCTCTCGTTCCCAAGAGATGAGCGGACCCCCGCTCCAGGCGTACCTCGTGCTCGGCGCGCTCCTCTTCGGAGCGGGCCTCTGGGCGATCCTGACCCAGCGTGGCGCCGTCATGGTCCTAATGGGGATCGAGATCGTGATGAACGCTGCGCTGCTCACGATCGTCGCGTTCTGGCGCTTCGTCACGCCTGACGATTTCGGCGCCCAGGTCTTCTATCTCATCGGCGTCACGATCGGTGCAGCCGAGATGGCGGCGGGTCTGGGGATCATGCTGTTCGTCTATCGTCGTCGCCGCACCCAGCAGATCGACGCGTTCCGGCAGCTCCGCCATTGAACGTGCTCTGGCTGGTTCCCGGCCTGCCACTCCTCGTAGCGGCCTCCGCATTCCTTCCCCAGGCCCGTACCAGCGTCCGCATATGTGCGATCGGCGCGCTGGCCGCAGCACTCGCGGTCGTTGCTGCGGGCTCGGGTGGGCGCACCGACGACCTGCCTTGGCTCGCGAACCTGCAGATCGGCGGTCTCGGTCTCCGGGCCGACCAGGTCGCGACCGCGACCGCAGTCGTCGTCGCGCTCGTGGCGCTCGCGGTCCTCGGGTACTCGCTTGGATACGTCGAACGCGCCGACCAGCCACGGTTCTTCGGCGGCATGTCCTTCTTCGTCGGCGTGATGCTCGTCCTGGTGCTCGCGGATTCGCTCCTGGGCATCTTCATGTCCTGGGAGCTCGTCGGAGCGGCCTCATATCTGCTCATCGGGTTCCGCCGCGACGATGCTCAGGCGCAGGCGTCGGCGGTCACGGCTTTCCTCGTGACCCGCATCGCCGACCTCGCGTTCCTTGCGGGCCTGGCGGTGGCCACGCTCGCAGCCCCCGGCGACCTCGATGCCCTTTTCGCGTGGTCGCGCTCCGGTGACGCGCGAGTACCGGTCGTCGCGGCCCTCATCCTGGTGGGTGTCGCAGGCAAGTCCGCGCAGCTACCGTTCAGCGCATGGCTGCCGCAGGCCATGCGTGGGCCGACGCCGGTCTCGGCGCTCCTGCACTCAGCGACGATGGTCGCGGCGGGCGCGTTCCTGCTCGTGCGGCTGTTCCCGCTGTTCGCTGCGACGCCCCTCCTGCCCGCGATCGTGGCGCTCGGGCTCGGCTCGAGCCTCTTCGCGGGGCTCGCCGCGTTGGCGCAGACCGACCTCAAGCGCGTGCTCGCGTATTCCACCATCGGTCAGCTGGGAGAGATGATCGCCGCCGTCGGACTCGGCGTTCCTGCCGCCGCACTCCTCTTGCTCTTCGCGCAGGCGGGCTACAAGGCCGCCTTGTTCCTCATCGCGGGCCGGCTGCAGCACGACGCCGGTACGACGGAAATGGGGGGGCTGCGCGAGGCGGCCAGGAAGCCGGGACTCGCGCAGGCGCTGTTCATCGTCGCCGGGCTCGCGCTGGCCGGGATCCCGATCTCGATCGCGTTCTCGCCGCGCGACGCCATCCTCGGCCGCGCGCTAGCCATAGGCCCGTTTCCGTCGATCGCGCTCGTCGCCATCGCGATCCTCACCGCCGCGTACATCGCCCGGGCCTATCGGCTCGTTTTCGGCCGGCGCCTTGTCATTGCCCTACCGCGCGCCCGCTCCCGCTGGGCGATGGATGCAGCGGCAGCCGCACTCGTCTTCGGCGTCGTCGGCCTGGGTATCGCGACGAGCCCCTTGCTCAGCGATCCCCTCGGCGGCTCTCTCGGCCGTGCGATCGGAGGCTCATCCGCCCCGGTATCGTTCGGCGCGACGGGACTCGGGCTCCTCGCTGCCATCATCGGAGCGGGCATCGGACTGCGTCCCGGAGCGCAGGGCGCGCCGCGGCTGACCGCCTGGGCCCGCGGCGGGTTCGGGCTCGACGCGACGCTTGCAGCCGCCGCGCTCGGAGCACGCGCCGCCGCCGCCGCGTTCGGTCGCGTGGACGCGCGATCGTTTGATCCGATCGGCGAGCGGGCTGCCCACGCCTTCGGCTCGGCCTGCACCGCCCTCGGAGCCATCGATGTGCGGGTGTTCGACGCCGCCGCCGGGCGGGTGGCGGCCACTGGGCTGCGACTCTTCAGGCTCAACGACCGTGGCGATCGAGGCGTGGTCGATGCCGGCTTCGATCGTGCGGCCCTCGTGCTGCGCGCGGCCGGCGACCGGTGGCGGCGCGTCCAGACCGGACTCCTCGAGCAGTACCTCGTGGCGGTCGGCGCGTGGCTCGTCGTGATCGTTGTCGCCGCTGGCGCCGTGGCGCTGCGCACGGCACGTCCATGATCTCGCTTGCGATATTCCTGCCGCTTGCGGCCGGGCTGCTCATCCTCATGCTGCCCGAACGGCGCGCGACGCTCATGCGCTCGATCGCGCTCGGCGCGGCGCTCATCACCCTCGGCATCAGCGCGATCTTCGTCGCCGACGTGATCCGGACACCGCTCGGCGGGATGCGCTTCGGTGAACGACTGGACTGGCTCCCGCCGCTCGGATCGAGCTATGTCGTGGGGGTCGATGGGCTGTCCGCACCGCTCATGGCACTCACGGCGCTCCTGACCGCCGCGGTGTTCATCTATTCATGGCGGATGACCGAGCATCTCCGGGCCTGGCTGTTCCTGTTCCTGGTCTTGGAGACCGGGCTGTTCGGGGTCTTCGCGATCCAGGACCTCTTGCTCTTCTACCTGTTCTTCGAGGTGTCGCTCGTGCCGATGTACTTCATCATCGGGGTCTGGGGCGAGGCCGAGGCGAGGCAGGCGGCGCTCAAGTTCTTCCTGTATACCCGCGCCGGTAGCCTGGCGATGCTCCTGGGGTTCCTCGGGCTCTACCTCGGCGTCAACCCGCACACGTTCGACCTCGCGACCATCGTGGCCGCGCATCCGTACGCGCGCGACGCGCTCGCGGGGGGGCTGATCCTGCTTGCGCTCGTGCTCGGGTTCGGTGTGAAGCTCCCGATCGTGCCGCTCCACTCCTGGCTGCCCGCGGCGCACGTCGAGGCGCCGACCGGTGGATCGGTGCTGCTTGCGGGGGTGCTCCTCAAGCTCGGCGGCTACGGGCTTATCCGCATCGCGCTCCCCGCGCTGCCAAGCGCGTTCGCCGCATGGGCCTGGCCCATCGGCATCGTCGCGGTCGTGAGCATCGTCTACGGCGCCGCGGTCGCCTTCGCCCAGTCCGACCTCAAGCGGATGATCGCGTTCACCAGCGTGAACCACATGGGCTACGTGCTCCTCGGCGTCACTGCAGCAGCCGCCGCAGGGATCGGCAGCGCGCCGGGGCGCATCGGCCTCGACGGTGCGACGCTGCAGATGGTCAGCCACGGCCTGATCACCGGCGGGCTGTTCTTCGCCGTCGGGATGCTGCAGGACCGAGCCGGCACGCGGGTCATCGCGCGCTTCTCCGGTCTCTGGCGTGCCGCGCCCATCTACGCCACGCTCGTCGCTGTCCTCTTCTTCGGAAGTCTTGGGCTCCCGGGTCTGTCGGGCTTCGCGTCGGAGTTCCAGGTCTTCGCGGGCGCGCTCGGCAGCGTCGGTCCGCTTGCCGCAGTCGGCCTGGTCGGGGTGGGGATCACGACGGCGATGTTCCTCGTCGTCCTCCAGCGGGTGTTCGCTGGGCCGTCGCGGCTGCCGGCAGAGGGCGCGCTCGCCCCGGGCGCAGCGCACGGGCGCAGCGTCGGATGGAGTGATCTTGGCCGGCGCGAGCTCCTCGTCCTCGTCCCGCTCGTCGCGCTCGTCGTCGTCATCGGGGTGCTGCCAGGGCCGCTCGTCGGAGCGATAGACGGCGCGACGACGCTCCTCTCCGGCCGCTAGGAGCGGCAGCGCATGCCGCCAGCGGACCTCCTCGGGATCGCGCCGGAGCTGTGGCTCCTCATGGCGTCGATGGCCCTGCTTGCCGTGGCCCCATTCACCCGCGGGCGGCGGGAGGGCACGACGACCTGGGGTGCGATCGCGAGCTTGCTTATTGCGCTCGTGCTCGCCGCTCCACAGCTCGGCGCGGCGCCGCAGCGGATATTCGGCGGGACGTACGCGCTCGACCCGCTTGCGCTCTTCGTCAAGCTCTTCGTCATCGCCGCGGCCATCCTCGTGCTCCTGGCGACGCGCGAGCGCCTCCGCGGCGCCACCCACGCCGTCACCGTCCCCGCGCTCGTGCTCATGAGCTCGCTTGGCGCGATGGCACTCGCCGCATCGGTCGACCTTGTGCTGATCGCCCTGTTCCTGCAGGTCACGGCTGTGGCGTCGTACGGACTCGTGGGCGCCCTCAAGCACGAGCCGGGGGCCCAGGAGGCGACACTCAAGTTCTTTCTGTTCGCTGCCGCGACCGGCGCGGTGATGCTCTATGGGATGGCCCTGCTCTACGGGCTGACCGGCACCCTTGACACGGCGGTGATGGCCGAGCGGCTTCACGGGAGCGACGCCGCGGTGGTACTCGTCGCGGGGGCACTGGTGCTCACCGGGTTCGCGTTCAAGATCACGGCGGTGCCGCTGCACTGGTGGGCGCCGGATGCGTACGAGGGCGCGACCGCGCCGATCAGCGGCTTCTTATCCGTCGTTCCGAAGGTCGCCGCACTCACCGTCCTGGTGCGCGTGCTCTTCACTGCCTTCGCAGCGATCCCCGAGTGGCCGTTCTTGGTCGCCGTCGTCGCGGCGGTGACGATGAGCGTGGGCAATCTCTTTGCGCTCCGGCAGGCAAGCGTGAAGCGGCTCCTCGCGTACTCGACGATCGCTCAGGCGGGCTACCTGCTGATGGCCGTTGCAGTCATCCGGCTCGAGCCGCTTGCGGTCCCGGCGTTCGTGTTCTACGTGCTCGCGTACCTTGCGATGAATCTTCCGGCGTTCCTCGTCGTCTCGATCGTCGAGCGCGCCCGTGGCGACGACAGGATCGAGCGGTTCAATGGTCTAGCGGACACTGCCCCGGCCCTTGCCGCAGCAATGGCGCTGCTGCTTCTTTCGCTTGCCGGCGTCCCTCCGCTCGTGGGGTTCATCGGGAAGGTCGCGCTCTTCATCGTCGCGATGTCCGGAGGGTTCACCTGGCTCGTCGTGATAGCGGCCGCCAACACCGCGATCTCGATCTATTACTACCTGCGGATCATCGCCGCGATGTACTTCGACCGATCGGACGCTCCGCTCGAGACGCGACCGCAGGCGGTCTCGACGGTAGCGGCGGTGCTGCTCGGTGCCACAGCGACGGTCGTCATCGGGATCTTCCCACTCGTGTTCTTCGGGTTCTCGATCGCGAGCGCGCCGATCGTCGTGCCCTGACAGCCACCTACCTCGGTCCCTCGTCACCCAAATAGGGCAATACGACCGCAATGTGACCGCGTCGGATGGTTCTCAGGCAATTCTCAGGCGAGTCCAATCGGCGCATCAGCGCACTCCCTGACGCTCATATCGGAGCGACCGTTCACCAGTTGGACGTGGAGAGGTATCGACACATGACCGATGCAATGCACACCGCAGCAGTCTCGACCAACAGCCCCGGTCTTGGCCGGCGGATCTGGCTCTGGCTCGATGAACGCGCTGGCCTCTCGGCGTTCACCTACCCGATCCCAGCGCACGCCAATCGCCTCGCCTACACCCTGGGCGGCATCAGCTTCGTGGGCTTCGTCGTACTCGCCCTCACCGGGTTTTGGCTCGCACAGTTCTACGACCCGATGCCCGAACACGTTCGGGGGGCGGTGCTGTTCATCCAGGACAAGGCCTTCCTCGGGGGCCTGGTCCGCGGGATCCACTTCTGGGTCGCGAACATCGTGGTGGTGACCGTTTTCCTGCACATGATCCGGATCTTCGCCACCGGCTCGTTCAAGCGCCCCCGCGAGCTCAACTGGGTTGTCGGCGTCGCGCTCCTGGGCCTCACGATCGCCTTCTCGTTCAGCGGATCGGTGCTCAAGTGGGATCAGGAGGGTTTCGAAGCGCTCCGCCACAACCTTGAGATCGCCGGCTTCCTCGGGGGCATCGGGGTCTTCTTTTCGAGCTCGTTCACCGACGCTGTCCCGGTGCTCGCGCGGCTCTACGCCGCGCACGTGAGCATCCTGCCGCTCGCAGCGGTGATCCTCTTCTCCGCGCACTTCTTCTTCGTCAAGCGTCACGGGATGTCCCCGCTGCCCGCGGCCGCCGACCGCGGCGAGGCGCCAGGCGGCAAGGTCCCCGCGGCGCAGCTGACGGCCCGCTACAGCGCGCACCTCGATCGGATGCTCGGCTTCGGCCTGCTGATCGCGATCCTCGCAGCGGTGCTCGGGCAGATCCTGCCGCCGGCCCTTGGGCAAGCGCCTGATCCTGACATGGAGATCACCAAGCCGCCGTTCTTCTTCTACTGGCTGTACGCCTTCGAGGACTGGTTCGGCGTGCGGGCGATCCTGTACGGCGGGGCCGCCTTCTTCGCGCTGCTGCTGCTCGTGCCGTTCGTCGACCGCTCGCCCTGGCGGAGCCTCCGCCGCCGGCCGGTGTTCGCGGTCCTGGGCGCCCTCGTGCTTATCGCCCTGGTCGTACTTTCGCTCATCGTCTTCTTATCACCTGTCGCGCAGCACCTGGATTAGTGGTGCGCACCCTGTTCTTCTGGGTCTGGTTCGTGAGCGCGGTCGCCGCGCTCGGGCGGCTCGTGTCGAGTGCGCAACAGGGCCTTCTCACCCGGCTCGATCTAGGCGACGTGACCGCGCTCGTTGTCCTCTTGCTCGCCTTCGTGGTCCTCGGCCGCGTGCTCTATGCGTCTGCGCAAAGGGAGCGGGCCGCCGAGAGCGTTCCCCGGCAGCGCGACCAACTCTCATCAGACCCATCGCGCGAGAGCGCGACTACAGAAAAGGAGCTCGTCCATGCCCCGTAATCGTGCACCGCGGCGTTCGTCCAACCTTCGACTGCGTCTCGTGATCTTCGCCCTGCTGGCACTCGCGATCGCCGGCGCCGCGGCCTACGCAGCCTGGCCGAAGACGCTCGCGTCCAGCGACCCGGATCCGGTCGACGTGACCATGCGCGTCGACATGGGCGGTTTCACGCCCGCAATGATCGAAGCGCCGGCGAACAAGTTCTTGCGGATCCGGATCGTCAACCCCGACGGCAGCCATCACAGCGACGGCGGGGGCATCCACGGCTTCACCATCGTCAAGCTCGGCATCGATGCCAAGATCCAACCGGAGACGACGCAGGTCGTGACGATCAAGAGCTCCCCGGCCGGTGAGTACGCCTTCTACTGCGACACCTGCTGCGGCGGAAAAGAGAACCCGTCGATGCAAGGCGTGCTGATGCTCAAGGGATGAGCGGTGTCGACCTCGGACTCCCGGCGATCCTCCTTGCGGGTCTCATCGATGGCCTGAACCCGTGCGCGATCGCGGTCCTCCTGGTGTTCGTCTCCGCGACGCTGCTCGCGGTCGGCGCGACCATCGACGGCTCGATCGGTCAGCGCCGACGAGCGCTATTCAAGGGCGGCGCCGCCTACATCGCCGGGATGTTCATCACGTACCTCCTGATCGGTCTCGGCCTGATGGGCTTCGCGGGCGCGCTCCGTCAGGATCACCTCGGGACGAAGATCTTCGCGCTCGTCGCGATCGCCTGGGCGCTCGTCGCCCTGCAGGAAGCGCTGCTGCCGGAGCTCGGAGAGCGCCTCAAGATGCCGCCGATGCTCCACGGCAGGGCCCAGTCCTGGGTCGCCCGTGCCTCACTCCCCGGGCTGTTCGGGGCCGGCGCGCTCATCGGACTCTGCACCGTG
Source organism: Candidatus Limnocylindria bacterium (assembly GCA_038324015.1). Classification (GTDB taxonomy): domain Bacteria; phylum Chloroflexota; class Limnocylindria; order P2-11E; family P2-11E; genus UBA4735. The sequence goes on from JBBQHN010000015.1 coordinate 24,644, forward strand.
CCGTGCTCGGGCAACGTGTACATCGCGGTCCTGGCGCTCCTCTCGAGCCGTCAGGACATGGCCCAGGCCCTCGGCTACCTCGTCCTCTACAACGTCGCCTTCGTCGTGCCGCTCGTCGTGTTGCTTGGGATCGTCGCGACTCCGACCGCCATGCGCGCGCTGACTCGCTGGCAGCTCCACAACCGCAGCTCGCTCAAGCTCGCGCTCGGACTCACGACCGCACTCGTCGCGCTCGCCGCGCTGGCCTTCGTCTAGATGCGGTTCGCTCCTCGACGGTGGTGACAGATGGATGACTATGGCTACGGGCTGTGGATCGTGGCCGCGATCAACTCGGCGGTCTTCATCGTCTTTGCCCTGAGCTTCTTCAAGCCGAAGTCCGGCCGCGACTGGCGGGCCATGGGTGCGTTCTCCGCGTTCGTCGTGGCGCTCTTCACCGAGATGTACGGCTTCCCGCTCACGATCTATGTGCTCTCAGGCTGGTTCGGCAGCCGTTTTCCCCAGCTGACGCTGAGCCACGGCGGTGGTCACCTCTGGAACGACCTGATCGGCTGGACCGGCGATCCGCACGTCAGTCCCTTCCATCTCGCGAGCTACGTGCTCATCTTCGGCGGCTTCTGGCTCATATCGGCGGCCTGGCGGGTG
>JBBQHN010000016.1:0-25201 GCA_038324015.1 Candidatus Limnocylindria bacterium
CCGACATCGTCGACAGCCTCCAGCAGAGCGACCTCAAACGGTGGTCGCCGCGGCGTGCGGGGGTGCCCGCGCTCCTCGACTGGTGGCCGAGCTATCTCGCGCTGATCGCGCTCACGTTCGTCACCGTCATCGCGGCCTCACGGCTGCTGCTCGACGCACTCGTCCCATTCGCCCACGTCATCCTCGTGTTCTCGCTCGCGGCTGCGCTCACCTTCGCCGTCGCTCCGCTGATCGGCCGCCTTGAAGATGTCATGCCGCGCCCGCTCGCGGTGGCGATGGTGTTCGTCGGGCTCCTCGCGTTGATCGGGCTCTCCGCGTTCCTTATCGCGCGTCCGCTTACGACCGAAGGGCAGGCGCTCGCGGACAAGATCCAGGAGTACCAGGACGCGGTCCAGGGCAAGCGGCCCCTCGTGTTCGGGAATCAACCGCTCCCGGTCGTCATCCAGGACCAGATCCGCGCGATCGTGACGGCGCAAGGTCCCGATCTCGCGGCGCGATCTGCGGGGCTGGTGGTCGCGATGCTCGCCGTCCTCGTTGACCTCGCGCTCGTCCTGGTCGTCACGTTCTACCTGCTGCTCGACGCGCGCCGCTTCAAGGTGATCGTCCTTCGCACGCTCGAGCCCGCCAACCGCGCTCCGGCGCGTCGAGTGTTCAGTGAGATCGCGCGCGTGTTCGGTGCGTATCTGCGCAGTCAGCTCATCGTCGCGATCTCGCTCGGCCTGCTCGTCACGATCGCGCTGTCGCTGCTCGGCGTGCCCTACGCGGTGCTGCTCGGCGTGTTCGCGGGCCTGGTGGAGCTGATCCCGATGATCGGCCCGTTCCTCGGCGCAGTCCCGGCGATCCTCGTCGCCTCCACCCAGCCCTTCCCGCTGGTCGTGTGGGTGGCGATCGCGTTCGTCGTGATCCAGCAGGTCGAGAGCAACATCCTCGTGCCCCGGCTGACCGGCAACGCCGTCGGGCTGCACCCGCTGGCAGCGATGCTCGCGCTACTCGCCGGGTTCGAGGCGGGCGGCGTCGTCGGAGCGCTGTTCGCCGTGCCGATCGTCGGATTGATCTGGGTGTTCGTCTCGACGACCGTCCTCGCCTGGCGCGGCCGCCGGATCCAGCTGCAGCGCGGCCGCGACCGGATCCGACCGTGGCGCCCGCGCCGGAGGCGCGCCCGCGCGGTCTAGCGGACGGCTACGTGGCGGCCGGCCATCGCCGGCATCGGCTCTTCGTCATCCGCAGAAGGTTCGGTCGCACTGATCACGACGCTCGTCGCCACCGCGAGGATCGCGCCGACGACCGCTGACACGAAGAGGATCCCGTCAGCGGGACGTCCGGGCGACTGCGCGAGGGGCGCCCAGGTGACGAAGAGCATGTAGAGGACCGCCGCCCCGGTCGAGACGCCGATCGTGGTCGCGAAGATGTACAGGGCGAACCACCGCTTGGGCTGACGCAGGACGGTGTCGAAGAACGAGCGGAGGAGCCGGCTCACGCTCCACACGACGAGCGCGGCGATCGTCCACGCGATCATCGTGCCGATCCAGGTGACATCCGCGCCGCTGACGCGGGAAACGATGCCGGTCATCTGGCCCAGGAGCGTGGTCGGATCGAGAAGCTGGAACAACGGACCGAAGCGGTCCGACGACCCGCCCTGCAGTGCACCGACGATGGCGCTCTTGGCCTCGGAGGCACGACCCGCGCTGAACAGCGACTCCTGCTGGAGGCTGAAGCCGGTCTGCACGAACGCACCGAGCGCCTGACGGCCCGACGTGATCGCGAAGAGCATCGTCATGCCCGCGCCCCAGAGCACGGTGACGACGCCACCGAGACCGTGGATCGCGGACGCCGCCAGGATCAGGGTCGGTGCGAGACCGAACGGCGCCGTTACGGGCATCGAGATCGCGAGCGCGGTGCGCTCAGCCGAGACATCGCGAAGCCAGAGCCACAACCCGAGGATGGCCCAGAGGATCGCGAGGCCGGGAATGAACAGGAACAGCAGCGCCGTCTCGAGGATCCAGCCGATCGTGAGGGCGAGCCCGAGCTGGCCGGCGAGCCCGATGATCAGCACCAGCCCTGCACCGAGCGCAGCGGGGATCGGCCCGAAGCCGGCGAGCATCGTGAGGCCGAACAACGGAAGCGCGCCCAGCGCGCCGTAGAAGACGCGGCGGATCGGCTGACCATAACGGGACAGCAGCGCGACCACCGGGCTCTGCTCGACACCGGGGACGAAACCGCGCAGCGGCTCGGTCATCACGTGCGGCGCGTAGTCCTCGAGATTCCCGTGATGGATCGGCGCGGTCTGCGCGTGAAGCGTCTTGGTGAGCTCATTGCCGATCTCGGTCGCCTTCTGATAGCGGAGCGCCGGATCCTTCGCGAGCGCCTTCAGTACCACGGTGTCGACATCCTTCGGTAGCGATGGTCGCAAATGGCTCGGCGGCACCGGTGGGCGCACAACGTGATCGCGCAGGAGCACGGCGGCGTTGCCGCTCGTGAACGGGGGCTTCCCGACGAGCATCTCGTAGAGGACCAGACCGAGGCCGTACACGTCGGAGGCGACGGACGCGGGCTTGCCCTCAACGCGCTCCGGCGCCACGTAGAGCGCTGTCGCGAAGAGCTGCGGTGACTCGGAATCCTCCTGTGGCGTGCGCGCGATCCCGAAGTCGCAGATCTTCGGCTGGTCGTTCTGGTCGAGCAGGATGTTCGACGGCTTCATGTCCGCGTGGATGATCCCGCGAGAGTGCGCGAACGCGAGGCCGTTCGCGATCCCATCGGTGAGCCGGATGGCGTCGGCGAGCGGCAGCGCCCCCGTTCGCTCGATGCGCTGCTTCAGCGACGAGCCGGAGACGTACTCCATGACGATGAACGGAAGACCGTCTACTTCGCCGACATCGAAGACGCCGACGATGTTCGGGTGCGAGAGCTGCGCGAGCGCACGAGCTTCTTTGACGAAAAGCTTGCGGAGCGTGTTGTCCGCGGCGGCATGCGGGTCGAGGACCTTGATCGCGACCTCGCGACCGAGCGCGGTGTCCTGCGCGAGATAGACCTGCGACGACCCGCCGGTGCCGATCGGCTCGAGGATCCGGTACCGCTGGTCGAGGATGCGATCCACTCCGAGCTCCGTGGCGCGGCGCGATCGTTCGTCGCCGGGCGTGCCCACGATAGCCCCGGGCCTGCGGTCGAATACATCGCTCAGCCGATTCGCCATTCGGTGTCCCCCGTCGCCTGCGCGTGCTCCTGGTATGGAACGAAAAGCGAGCATGCGCGTTATTGCGGGGCGCGGGCCGGGGTCATGGGACCATCGGTTCGGCGACCGAGACCCGTTCGATACGGGCCCCGGTCCGGCGGTTCAGACCCGCTTTAGGGCGTGGGTGACGGGGTCGGCTGAAGCGGTGCGGCAGGGCGCGGCGCGGGCTTCGTGAAGGAATGCTCAAGGAACTTTGTGACCTCGCCGGCGACCTTCGTCTTCAGTGCCCCGGCCTGATCCGCAGTCAGCTTTTTCGTGGAGACGGCCTGGTCGATCTTGTCATTCGCGTTCTTCGTCAGGAGCGCGGCAAGCTCCGAGACGCTCTTGCGCGGCGTCGCTGCCGTGATGGCCGCGATGCTCTTGCCGGTGCGCAGTTGCGCCGCAAGGTCGCGCTCGTTGATACCGAGGTATGTGGCCGCGGTACCTGTCAGGTGGCCGATGAAGGGCCTGATCGTCGGCGTTTTCGGCTTCGGCGCGGCAGCCTGGTCGTCGAGCGCCTTGAGGATCGCGTCCTCCTGTGCCTGGGTGATGGTCCTCTTCGCGACGAGCGCGTCGAGCGTCGCCTTGATCTTCGTCCGCGGGGACTCGCGATCCGCGAGCGCACCGGCACCGGGCGGCGTCATGGTCGCTTGGTCGGCCGGTGGCGCCTGGAAGCTCGCGAAGGCGACACCGCCGGCGAGCGCTGTGGTGAACGCGCCGACCGCGGCGGCCAGCGCCCAGGTCCTCTTGAGTCCCGCCATCGCACCCTCCTGCGCCAGTGCTCGATACGTCGCTCTATCTGTACCACCCAACCGGTTCGGGCGGGGGGCCGTACGGGCTCGCTGCAGCGTTCTTACGAACTGCTGACAATCTCCCGATGCCGCCGCTCCGGGTCGCCTTCGCCGCCGCCGAGGCCGCCCCGTACGCGAAGGTCGGCGGGCTCGCCGACGTTGCGGGGTCGCTGCCCCAGGCCCGCGCCCGGCTCGGCTGCGAGGTGTCGTTGTACCTCCCGCTCCACGGCACCATCGACCGGGCGACGTGGGGGATCCCTGACGACGCGCCGGAGCGTTCCGTCCCGTATGGCGCATCGCACGTGCGCGTCGCGTATCCGTCGGTCGAGCGCGACGGCGTTCGTGTCGTGTTCGTCGCGAACAAACGCGTCGGCCGCGACAAGATCTATGGCGCACCTGACGATGCCAAGCGGTACGCGTTCTTCTGCCGGGCGGTCGCGACCGCGCTCGGGGACGACGAGGTCGACGTCGTGCACGCGCATGACTGGCATGCCGCACTGCTGGTCCCGATGATCGCGAAGCGGTCACCGAGCGTGTTCACGATCCACAACCTCGCGTACCAGGGGAAGACGTCTGCGGAGATACTCGCTCCGGTCGGCCTGCCGCAGGCGAAGCTGCCGGTCGAGCAGCCCGGCGAGTGCAATCCGATGGCGCGCGCGATCGCCCGCGCGGACATCGTGAGCACGGTGAGCCCGCGCTACGCGCACGAGATCCTCACCCCCGAGTTCGGCGAGGGTCTCGACGGATCGCTCCTCGAGCGCAAGGCCGACGTGCGCGGCATCGTCAACGGCATCGACACCGACGCGTTCGATCCAGCGGGCGATCCGCACATCGCGGCGCGGTACTCGGCCGAGGACCAGCGGGGAAAGACCGAATGCAAGGCCGCGTTGCAAGCCGAGGGCGACCTGCGGGTCGATGCCGCGACACCGCTGCTCGGCGTCATCGGGCGTCTCGTCGAGCAGAAGGGCGTCGACCTGCTCACGGCCGTCGCCCCAGACCTGCTCGAAGGTGGCGCGCAGATCGCGGTGCTCGGAACGGGGGACCCGGCGTACGAGGAGCGCTGGCGCAAGCTTCGCGAGCGGTATCCGTCCAGGCTGTTCCTGACCCTCGGCTTCGACGCCGCGCTCGCACAGCGCATCTATGCGGGTTGCGACCTCTTCCTCATGCCGTCGCGCTTTGAGCCCTGTGGCCTTGGCCAGCTCATCTCGCTGCGGTACGGGACGATCCCCGTTGTACGTGCGGTGGGCGGGCTCGCGGACACCGTCCGTGACCTCGACGAGCATCCGCGCGACGGGAACGGCTTCTCGTTCGCGCAATACGACCGGGCGGCGTTCTCCGGTGCGCTGGCTCGGGCGCTGCGCGCGTTCGGGCGCAGCGATGACGCGTGGCGGACGATGCGCACCCGGGCGATGCGTGAGGATCACTCGTGGGGCGCATCGGCGAGCCAGTACCTCGACGTCTACGCACTCGCGCAGAAGCGGCAACGCGCGTGAGCGTCGTCGAGCTCGAAGCGCGCATCGCGGCACTGCCAGCGGAGGTGCGCGCAGCCGCGGACCGGATCTACGCGGTCAGCACGACCACCGGCACGCTCGTACCGCCCGACGCGATGCGTCCGTGGATCGAGAAGCTCTTCGGATCGGTCGATGCTGTCCGGTCGCAGCGGATCGTGCGCGTCACCGATCTCGTGACGCTCGACGGAGCGCTCTTCAACGGGCTGCGCGCGATGCGGCCGATGGCCCTGCCCCCGGCGAGCGCACACGACCTCGCGGAGACGATCCGCAGCACTGCCGGCGACCCGTTCTGCTCCGTGGAGACCGGCACTCCCGCTGACGACTTCGGCCGCGTGCGCGGCGCGCACTCGATCACCGCATCGAATGTCGCGAAGTACGAGGGCTATCACGGGGTGCTCGTGTTCGACAGCCACGACCCGCTGGTTCCGCTGGACCGTGCCGCGATCGCCGACCACCTCGCGACCGCGCGGAAGTGGGCGGAGGCCGCGGTCGGACGTGACCCGACCGCTCCGTACTACTTCCTCATGTGGAACTGCCTCTGGCGCGCCGGCGGCTCGATCGTCCACGGCCACATGCAGATGACCACGACCCACGGCATGCACTACCCGAAGGTGGAGCGCCTGCGTCGGTCGGCGGCCGACTACCGGTCTCGGCACGGACGCGACTACTTCGACGACCTGTGGCTGGTGCACGAGGCGCTGGGCCTGGGAGTCGCCGTCGAGGGGGCCCGGGTGTTCGCGACGCTCACGCCAGTGAAGGAGCGGGAGGTCGTCATCCAGGGCGCGCCCGGAGCGGGCGAAGACACGATCGCTGCGGGGATCGCGCATGCGCTTGGGTCGTTACGTGGCCTCGGTGTCGTCGCCCACGATCTCGCGCTGTACCTGCCGCCGCTCGCTGACGACGGCACGGACTGGAGCGGCTTCCCGGCCGTCGCACGCCTGGTCGATCGTGGCGACCCCGGCAACCGCACCTGCGACATCGGGTCAATGGAGCTCTACGCGGCGAGCGTCATCGCCTCGGATCCCTTCGTGGTCGCCGAGGCGTTGTGGGGCCGGGAGCGAACGCTGAACGGACACGACTGAGCTATTGACGGTCAGTTCGGGCGCGGTATACGGTCGCGCCTGATGGCCGACGCCACCTTCGTCTCGCGTCGTGACAATGCCTTCCGCGAGTTCCCCCCGGCGTCCGCTCAGCTGGCGGTGATCATCCCTTTCTACGGCGACCTCACCGTCTGGGTGCGTAAGGAGCAGGGCACCGGCTGGCAGTTCCCGACGAGCACCCGCCGCTCCGGCGAAACGATCCTTGAGGTCGCGAAGCGCGAGCTTTGGGATTCGGCCCGCATCGTGGCCTCTCGGCTCGACCTCCTGGGCGCGATCCGCTCCACCGACCCGAAGCCCTCCACCTCCTACGTGTACATGTGCGAGATCCGCCACGTCCCGTGGTCCTACGAGATCCCGGAAGAGGTGGCCGAGATCGGCGTCTTCACCCGCACACCCAAGCCGCTCGCGTCCGACTTCAGCCAGGTCGTGCTCGACGCGGCGCTTCGCGCGCGCCGGACCGGTCTCCGGTAGAGGACATCGGGCCAGAGCCGGTCCTTCCCGCACGCTGGCGCTTCTGGCCGGTCGTCCTGGTGGCGCTCGCCTCCTTCCTGATCGCGAACGTCGTCGTGGTCGCCGCCGCCGTCGCCTTCCGTATCCCGATCGGCCAGCTGGACCAGCTGACGCCGCTCCAGATCGCGATCCTCACCGTGGCGCAGGACGTCACGCTCGGGCTTGCCATCGTGCTGCTGCTGCGGGCCTGGCCGAAGGTCCGTTCCGCGGATCTCGGGATGCGCGCGCCGGTCGCGGTGGGTGCCGGCGTGGGCGTCGGCGCCCTCCTGTGGGCCGCCTCGCTGATCATCGCGAACGTCCAGGCGTCGATCATCGGGGCGCACCCGCAGGGGCTCGTCGTCGCCGCCGCGTCCCACCGCTCGGTGGAGGCGCTCATCCTCGATCTCGTCTTCGCGGCCGGGCTCGTCGCGGTCGTCGAGGAGCTCTTCTTCCGGGCGGTGCTGTTCCGGCTGCTCCGCCAGCGGCTGCCATTCGCCTACGCGGCCGCGCTCTCGAGCATCCTCTTCGCCGTGGCCCACGAGATCGGCGCGTGGATCCCCGTCTTCATGCTCGGCGTCGGGCTCTGCTGGCTCTACGAGAAGCGGCACAGCCTCTGGACCAACGCGCTCGCACACGGAACGGTGAACGCGCTCTCGTTCCTCGTGCTCTTTGCCCTGCCCAACCTCGGTAGCTAGCGGAAGGCCACGCTGATCGCGTAGCGCAGCTGCGGCAGCGCAAGGCCGTCGCCGTAGAAGCCATCGCCATCGCGGATCTCGAAGTGCAGATGCGGCCCACCCTCGGGGTAGCCCGAGCTCCCGACGGCCCCAATGACCCGGCCCGCGCTCACGACATCGCCGGCGCGCAGCGGCGCGACCGCCGAAAGGTGCGCATAGCGGGTGACGATGCCGTCGCCGTGGTCGATCCAGACCTGCCGGCCGCGGATGCGGTCGAGCAGCGCGTCGGACGTGTGGCCGAGCGCGAGCGCTGCGTCGAATGAGGTCTGACGCTCCGCTACCGACCAGTCCGTGAATGTGGAGTCGATGCGCACGATCGTGCCGGCTTTCGCGGCCAACACCGGCGTGCCGGTCTTCGCGACGAAGTCGATGCCTTCGTGATACCCCGCGCGGTAGTCCCGCCGCGAGTTCGGCAGATACGCCTCGCCGCTCGGCAGCTCGATCGCGGCGACCGGCAGCGTGAATCCGGTGAGCAGCCGAAGGTGGCCGGGCATCGCGCGCTCGGTCGGCAGCGCCGGGGGCCACTCGAACACCTTCGGCGCCGCACTCGGGGCCGCCGGCCGCGCCGGCGCGCTGTCCGGTGCCGCGGTCGCCATCGCGGCGAGCGCTGTGAACACAAGAACACCGGCGATCGCGATCAGCGGACGCATATACTGACGGTACACGCGTCGACCTTTAACGACCGGTCCTGCGAGGCCGGAAAGGGAGTGCGAAGCTGCCGATCATCCTGTCCGCCGACGACACTCGAAGGGCCATCGCGCGCATCGCGCACGAGATCGTCGAGCGTGACCATGACACCTCAGCCCTCGCCCTCATCGGTATCCGCGCGCGCGGCGATCTCATCGCCACGCGGCTGCACGAGGCGATCCGCCGCAACGAGAACGTCGATGTCCCCCTTGGCTCGCTCGACATCACGCTGTACCGAGACGACCTGACCCGCATCGGTCACGCGCCGGTGGTCCGTGAATCCGTGATCCCCTTCTCGGTCGATGACCGCATCGTCGTGCTCGTGGACGACGTCCTATTCACCGGGCGCACGATCCGCGCTGCGATGGATGCCCTCGTCGATTACGGCAGGCCGCGGGCCATCCGCCTCGCCGTCCTGGTGGATCGTGGGCACCGCGAGCTCCCGATCCGCGCCGACTTCGTCGGCAAGAACGTCCCAACGAGCGTCACGGACGACGTCCGGGTGCAACTCATCGAGGTCGGCGGCGCCGACACCGTCGAGCTCGTCCAGCAGGTGCCGGCATGACCTGGCAGCGGCGGCACGTGCTCGCGACCGATGACTGGACCAAAGCGGAGATCGAGCAGGTCCTGGACCAGACGGGCGCGATGGTCGAGGTCCTCAACCGTCCGATCCGCCGGACCCCGGCCCTTCGCGGGCGCACGGTCATCCTCTTCTTCGCCGAGGCGTCGACCCGGACGCGCGTGTCGTTCGAGCTCGCGGCGAAGGCTCTCTCCGCGGACGTCACGAACATCACCGCCAGCGGCTCGTCGGTCGAGAAGGGCGAGACGCTCCTCGACACCGTACGCACACTGACCGCGCTCGGCGGCGATGTCATCGTGATGCGCCACTCCGCCTCGGGCGCTCCGTACTTCGTCGCCGAGCGCACGGATGCCGCCGTGATCAACGCCGGCGACGGCTGGCATGCGCATCCAACGCAGGGCCTGCTCGACGCGTTCACGCTGCGGGGCGCGCTGGGCGATCTCGCGGGCAAACGAATCGTGATCGTCGGTGACATCACGCACTCGCGCGTTGCGCGCTCCGACATCGACGCGCTGGTGCCGCTCGGCGCGACCGTCACGCTCTCAGGCCCGCCGACGCTCGTGCCATCCGCGTGGCGCTGCGGCATGACGCCGCGCGGTACGATCTACGAGCCCGATCTCGATCGAGCGCTCGACGGCGCCGACGCCGTCATCGCGCTGCGCCTGCAGACCGAGCGCCAGCAGGCAGGGCTTCTGCCGTCGATCCGTGAATACGCCAAGACCTGGGGCCTCAGCGAGGCGCGCGTCGCGCGCATGCGGCCGGACGCACCGGTCCTGCACCCCGGCCCGATGAACGAGGGCGTCGAGATCGCCGCAGCGGTCGCGCACGGCGCGCGGTCGCTCATCGAGACCCAAGTCACGAACGGCGTGGCTGTCCGGATGGCGCTGCTGTATCTGCTCGCAGGCACGGAGGCGACGGCGTGACCGCCATCACCGATCTGAAGCGCGACGCCGCCAAGAACGGCTGGATCACCGCACCGGGCTTCATCGACCTGCACGCGCACCTCCGCGAACCCGGGTTCGAGGAATCGGAGACCATCGCGACCGGAGCGCGCGCTGCGCTCGCCGGGGGGTTCACCACGATCTGCGCGATGCCCAACACCGAGCCCGCGATCGATTCCGCCGGCCTGGTCGCGGAGGTCATCGCCCGCGGTGTCGCGGCGCACGCGGCGCGGGTGCTGCCGATCGCGACGATCACGCGCGGCCGCAAGGGTAAGGAGCTCGCCGATCTCGTCGAGCTCGCCGCGGCCGGAGCGGTCGCGTTCTCCGACGACGGATCGCCGGTCTCCGACGGCCAGCTCTTCCGCAACGCGCTCGAGTACGCGCGCGCCGCGAAGCGGCCGGTCTTCGAGCACTCGCAGGACCTGGCACTCTCGGCCGGCGGCGTCATGCACGAGGGCGTCGTCTCCGCACGGCTTGGCCTCAAGGGGATGCCTGCGGCAGCCGAGGAGACCGCGATCGCGCGGGACCTCTCGCTCGCGCGGGTCGCCGGCGGCCGGCTGCACCTCTCACATGTCTCCACCGCCGGGAGCGTCGAGCTCGTCCGCCGCGCCAAGGCCGACGGTCTCGCAGTCACCGCGGAGGTGACGCCGCAGCACCTCGCGCTCACCGACGAATGGGTCGCGGGCTCGCGCGCCTTCGCGTGGGAGGACGACGGCGATCGCGTGACGCCGTACGGGACGAGCACGAAGGTGAACCCGCCGCTCCGCACGGCGGCCGACGTGCGCGCGTGCTGGGTCGGCCTCATGGACGGCACCATCGACGCGATCGCCACCGATCACGCGCCGCACGCCTCCACGAAAAAGGACGTCGAGTACCAGGAGGCCGCGTTCGGGATATCGGTCTTCGAGACCGCGGTGCCGCTGCTGCTCGCGGGCATTGCCGCGGGGTGGGGGACCTGGGACCGGGTCGTCGCTGCGCTCACGACCGGCCCGGCGCGCGTGCTCGGCATCGACCTGCCGAAGGATGATCTCGTTGTCATCGATCCGAAGGCTGTCTGGACCGTGGCCGCGTCGTCGCTCCTCTCGCTCGGGAAGAACACGCCCCTGCTCGGCCGGACGCTCACCGGCCGCGTCGTCGCCTGCGCCGTCGATGGCGAGCTCCGGCTCGACCTGACGCGGGCCGCCGTCTAAGTGGGCCGCAAGCGTGGCGCGGTCGCCGAGCGCGAGGCCCTCCTGCTCGAGCGCCAATTGCATCTTTATGCATCTGACCTGTATAGTTATGCACCGATGAGCAGGGCGGCGGTGCTCGGTCTCGAGGATGGCTCGGTCTGGTGGGGGGAGGCCTTCGGCGACGCATCCGGTGCGTCGGGCGAGGTCGTCTTCAACACCGCGATGACCGGCTATCAAGAGGTCGCGTCCGATCCTTCGTACAACGGCCAGCTCGTCGTCATGACCTACCCGCTCATCGGCAACTACGGCGTGTTCCCACGTGCGGCCGAATCGCGCAAGCCCTGGGTCGAGGCGCTCGTCGTGCGCGAGCTGAACGACACCTGCCGCGAGGGCACCTTGGACCTCGACTCGTACCTCCGCGCCGCCGGTGTCCCTGGCATTTCCGGCGTCGACACCCGCGCGCTCACCCGACGGCTGCGGTCGGCAGGAACGCTGCGCGGCGCGCTCATCCAGGTCCCGCCACACCGCGCGCTCGATCCCGAGATCGGGAACGAGGCGGTGGCGAAGGCCAAGGCGACGACCCCGCTCGCGCAGCGCCCACTCGTGCAGGAGGCCAGCATCACCACAGCGCGCCAGGTCGGCGCGGGTCCGAAGATCGCGCTCATCGACACGGGCGTCAAGGAGAACCAGGTGCGCAGCCTGGTGCAGCGCGGCGCGACGGTGCGCGTATTCCCGGTCGACCTTCCCGCGCGCGAGCTGCTGCAGTGGTCGCCCGATGGCATCGTGATCACGAATGGTCCCGGTGACCCCGCCGCCATCCCGCAGGTCGCCGCCAACGTGAAGATCCTCCTCGAGATGGCGCAACAGCGCGGCACCGCGCGGCCCGTGCCGATACTCGCGATCTGCCTCGGCCATCAGCTCGTCGCACGCGCGATCGGCGCGTCGACATCGCGCCTGCCGTTCGGTCATCACGGGAGCAACCACCCGGTGCAGGACACCGTCACTGGGCAGGTCGTCATCACGAGCCAGAACCACGAGTTCCAGGTGGACGAGATGTCGCTGCCGCTGCACTCGGACTTCTTCGTGAGCAAGCGCAACCTCAACGATGGATCGGTCGAGGGCCTCTCGCACCGCACGCTTCCGATCCGGACGTACCAGTACCACCCCGAGGGCGCCCCGGGTCCGCGTGACAACGAGCCGGTCTTCGACCGCTTCATGGACGACGTTCGCGACGCGGTGGCGCGGCGCTCGTGACCCGACACTGGATCGACGCCTGAAGGTCCTGCTGATCGGCTCGGGGCCGATCCTCATCGGCCAGGCTGCCGAGTTCGATTACGCGGGCACGCAGGCCTGCCGGTCGCTCCGTGAGGAGGGCATCGAGACCGTTCTCGTGAACTCGAACCCGGCGACGATCATGACCGACCCCGGCGTCGCCGATATCACGTACATCGAGCCGCTCACCGTCGAGGTCCTCGAGCGGATCATCGCGCGCGAGCGCCCCGACGGCCTGCTCGCGACGCTCGGCGGGCAGACCGGGCTCAATCTCGCGGTCGCGCTCGCCGACGCGGGCATCCTCGACACGTATGGCGTGAAGCTCCTCGGCACGCCGCTCGAGGCGATCAAGACCGCCGAGGACCGCGAGGCGTTCAAGAACCTGCTCATCGAGATCGGGGAGCCGGTGCCCGAGTCGGTCACCGCGCGCACCGTGGACGAGGCGCTGCGCTTCGCCGAGCGCATCGGCTACCCCGTCGTGATCCGACCGGCGTACACGCTCGGTGGCACGGGCGGCGGGTTCGCGAACGACGCCGAGGAGCTCCTCGTCCGCGCGCAGCGTGGCATCAGCGCGTCGCCCATCGGGCAGATCCTCGTCGAGCGCAGCCTCACCGGCTGGAAGGAGCTCGAGTGGGAGGTCATGCGCGATGGCGCGGACACCTGCATCACGATCTGCAACATGGAGAACATCGATCCAATGGGCGTGCACACCGGCGACTCGATCGTCGTCGCGCCGTCGCAGACGCTCTCCGACAAGGAGTACCAGCAGCTCCGCAGCGCGGCGCTGAAGATCATCCGAGCGCTCGGCATCGAGGGCGGCTGCAACGTGCAGTTCGCGCTGCATCCCGATCGGTCTCCGTCGGACGATCCCGACGCGAAGGTCCCCTACTACGTCATCGAGGTGAACCCGCGGGTGTCGCGGTCGTCCGCGCTCGCATCCAAAGCGACGGGCTACCCGATCGCGCGGGTCGCGGCCAAGATCGCGATCGGCAAACGGCTCTGGGAGATCCCGAACGCGGTGACGCGGAAGACGACTGCCGCGTTCGAGCCGACGCTCGACTACGTCGTCGTGAAGATCCCGCGCTGGCCATTCGACAAGTTCCATGCGGCGGACCGCCGCCTCGGGACGCAAATGAAGGCGACCGGAGAGGTCATGGCCATCGACCGTACCTTCGAGGCGGCGCTGCTGAAGGCCTTTCGCTCGATCGAAGTGAAGGGCCAGGGACTGTTCTTCGAGGCGCCGGCCTGGGTCGACGTGACGGATCCGGCCGCGTTCATCACGCGGTATCTCGTGACCGAGCCGACCGACGACCGCATGTGGCGCGTGATGGCTGCGTTCCGCCGCGGCGCGACGGTCGACGCGGTGCACGAGGCGACCAGGATCGATCGCTGGTTCCTGCACAAGCTCCGCGGGGTCGTGCGCTTCGCCGAAGACGAGATGCGCGGCAAGACGCCCAACCCCACGCTGCTCCGCCGCGCCAAGCGCATGGGCTACTCCGACGCGGACCTCGGCACGCTGACCGGCGTGCCCGCGGCGGACATCCGCCGGCTCCGCCTGCAGTGGGGGATCCTGCCCGTATACAAAATGGTCGACACCTGTGCGGCCGAGTTCGAGGCGGTGACCCCGTACTTCTACTCCACCTACGAGCAGGAGAACGAGGCACTGCCGCTCGAGGGACCGAAGACCGTGATCCTCGGCTCGGGGCCGATCCGGATCGGTCAGGGCATCGAGTTCGACTGCTGCTGCGTACAGAGCGCGATGGCGCTCAAGGAGCGCGGCATCCAAGCGATCATGATCAACAGCAACCCAGAAACGGTGAGCACGGACTTCGACGCGTCGGCGCGCCTCTACTTCGAGCCGCTGGATGAGGAGTCGGTCGCGAGCGTGCTCGCGAACGAGGGCGGTGACGTCGCGGTGCTCGCGCAATTCGGCGGGCAGACCGCGCTCAACCTTGCCGATCGCATCGAGGCGATCGGCGGTCATATCAGCGGGACGAGCGCGGACGCGATCGGGCTCGCCGAGGACCGGCGCCGGTTCCACGAGTTCGCCACGTCGCTCGGCATCCCGCAGCCGCCCGGCGGTACGGCGTCGTCGCTCGCGGAGGCGCGGGTCATTGCGGATGAGATCGGCTACCCGGTGCTCGTCCGGCCGTCGTTCGTCCTCGGCGGCCGGGGGATGGAGATCGCCTACGGGCCGGACGATCTGGACCGGTACTTCGGTTCGGCGCTCGAGGCGAGCGTCGGCCGCGTGCTCGTGGACAAGTACCTGCGCGGGCGCGAGGTCGAGGTCGACGCGGTGAGCGACGGTGAAGAGACGCTCGTCGCCGGGATCATGGAGCACATCGAGCGCGCCGGTGTGCACTCGGGGGACTCGTTCGCGATCTACCCCGCGCCGAACCTCAGCGCGGCGGAGCGCGACGAGATCGTCGAGCTCACCCGCAAGATCGCCCGCTCGCTTCCGGTCCGCGGCCTGCTGAACATCCAGTTCATCGTCGAGGAGGGCCGGGTCTGGGTCCTCGAGGTCAATCCGCGCGCGAGCCGCAGCGTGCCGTTCCTCACGAAGGTCACGGGCGTGCCCCTGGTCACGCTCGCGGTCGCCATCGGAGCAGGCAGCACGCTCGCTGCCGAGGGTTTCGCGCGGCTCGACGGTCTTTGGCCGTCGGGCGACCTCGTCGCGCTCAAGGCGCCGGTGTTCTCCATGGCCAAGCTCCTCGACGTCGACACATACCTCGGCCCCGAGATGAAGAGCACCGGCGAGGTCATGGGCGTCGACCGGACGTTCGCGCCGGCACTGTGGAAGTCGCTCGTCGCAGCCGGTCTCGCGCCGATGCCCAGCGGCAAGGTGCTGATCACCGTTGCCGACAAGGACAAGCCCGAGGTCGCGGCGATCATCGAGGGCTTCCACTGGCTCGGGTACGACCTCGTTGCGACGAGCGGGACCGCCACGCTCATCCGTTCGCTCGGCATCGACGTGACCGAGGTGCCGAAGCTCGGCGACGGCGACGCGACGATCCTGCAGCTCATCCGCTCCGGCCAGTGCGCCGCGGTCATCAACACTCCGACGATGGGTAAGACCGTGGACCGCGATGGGTTCCTCATCCGTCGCGCGGCGGTCGAGGCGCGGGTCCCCTGTCTCACCTCGATGGACACGGCGCTCGCGGTCGTCACCGCGCTCCGTGCCAGCGCGCAGAGCTATAGCGTCGCGCCGCTCTCGGAGTACCGCAGCGCGCCTGCGATCGCGTGACCAGCAAGCGCACGGGCACGCCGTGGATGCCCTCGGACGTGTATGGGAAGACGCTGGCCGGACTGTCGCTCAACCTCATCGTCCGTGACATCGCGACGAGCCTGCCGTTCTACCGCGACGTGCTCGGCATGACCGTCCACTACGCCGACCTGGACATGGTCGCGCTGCAGCTGGATTCCACGCAGATCGTGCTGCACGCCGATCACACCTACGACAAGCAGCCGTGGGCGGCGCGCCTCGCCGAGTCGGGGAAGCGTGGCTTCGGCGCGGAGATCCGGATCTTGGGTATCGACCCCGATGCCGCCGAGCAACGCGCCATGGCGCACGGCGCGACCGTGCTCAATGGCGCCAAAGAGTGGCCGCATGGCTGGCGCGACGTTCTCCTCGAGGATCCCGATGGCTACACCTTCGCGGTCGGCGTTGCGCTCGGGTGACCCAAAGTGTCTGGTATAGTGTCGGACACTATGTCCACCACCCGTAGACGCATCAAGGTCGGCGCGACGCTCGATCCCGAGCTCGTGGCAGCCGTCGACGCGCATGTCGCCCTGACCCCTGGAATGGATCGCAGCGCCGTGCTCGACGACGCGCTCCGCCTCTGGACCGAGCGGCAGCAGGAGTTCGCCATGGAGCGGCAGCTTCGCGAGGATGCCGGGCGCTACAACGCCGAGCGTACTGACTGGCGTCGCATCCGTGGTGCAGCGGCGCGCAAACGCCTCGGTCGGCCATCGTGACGGCGCCTCGCCGAGGCGAGGTCTGGTCCGTGCGTATTCCCGGACAGCCCGGCGATCCTCACCAGCCCCGTCCTGCTCTCGTCGTGTCCGCGGACATTCGGAATCGTCTGGCCGATGATGTGATGGTCGTCCCGATCTTTTCGCAGGGCGCCGAAGGGCCGACCCATGTTCGCCTCGAACGTGGCGTAGGTGGTCTGAAGAAGGACGGAGTCCTCTTCTGCGAGGAGCTGACGACCCTCGATCGCGATTTCTTGTCGCGGGGTCCATGGGGCCCCCCGGTCCACGGCGATGTGTTGACCTCGGTCATCCGCGCCGTGCGTCGCGCGCTTGGTGAGGCTGTGGCGGGGCCGTCGTGATCCTCGAGACCGGCCGCGTGCTCGCGCGAAGCGAGATCGGCGAGCTGGGTGTGGTGCTGAACATTGCCGCGTCGGGCATCGCCACGCACGCGCGCGCCGGCCAATTCGTGCACGTGCGGCCCGGCGCGCGATTCGACCCGCTCCTCCGCCGTCCGTACTCGTTCAACCGCATCGATCGTCGGGCCGGCGAGATCGAGCTCATCGTCAAGCCGCTCGGCGATGGTGGCGAGTGGATCGCGTCGCGGCGTCCGGGCGATGACCTCGATCTGCTCGGCCCCCTCGGGAGTGGGTTCGTGATCCAGCGCGTGACGAAGAACCTCCTGCTCATCGCGGGCGGTACCGGCATCGCGCCGATGCGCGTCCTCGCGGAGCAGGAATCCGCGCGGCGCAACGTGACGCTCGTCATGGGCGGGCGCTCGCTCCAGTACCTCTGGCCGTCGCGCCTCCTGCCGCCGTCCGTCGAGTACGTGACGACAACCGACGACGGGTCGTTCGGTCTGAAGGGGCGCGTCACCGATGCGCTCTCGACGCTCCTCCCGTGGGCCGACCAGCTCTGCGCCTGTGGGCCCTGGCCGATGCTCGCGGCGCTCGGTCGGATGCGCGACGAGGCGGCGCGCGCGAGCGCGGTGTTCCCCGGACGGCAGGTCCTCCTCGACGCGCAGATCGCGGTGGAGCAGCACATGGGCTGCGCGATGGGCGTGTGCCGCGCCTGCGTCGTCGTCACCTCCGAGGGCAACGCCCGCGTGTGCCGCGAGGGCCCGGTCTTTCCGCTCGGCGAGATGCGCTTCAGCGAAGGAGAGCCCGCCACCGTCGGGCAGAGGTCCTAGTGCCCTGGCGCAGGACCAATAAGAAGACCGAGCGGCCGGTGAACGTGAGCCGGGCGATCGAGGAGTCCCTCGAAGAGATCGCCGCGGGCGACGAGGAGGATGACAGTGTCGAACTCGCCGACGTCGACGGCGCCTCGACCGTCGAAGCCGTGAGCGGCACGGTCGACACCGACGAGCACCGGCCGTCGTACCTCGCCGAGCAGCTTTCCCGCGTTGAGCTCGCCGACACCGCGAGCGTCACCCCCGTGCGCTCGGCGCAACGGCCCGAGGCGGGCGTGGATCTCGAGGTCGAGGTCGCGCGCGGGCTCCGGCTGAAGAACCCGGTGCTCACGGCGTCGGGCACGTTCGGCCAGGGCGTCGAATACGCCGAGCTCATCGACGTCTCCCGCCTTGGTGCGATGGTGAACAAGGGCACGACCGTCCTCGCTCGGCCGGGTAACCCGCAGTACCGCATCGCCGAGACGCCGTCGGGGATCCTCAACTCGATCGGCCTCGAAAATCCCGGTGCCGCGGGCGTCGCGAGGAAGTACGCGAAGGCCTGGCTGCAGCTGGGCGTGCCCGTGATCGTCAACGTCGCCGGCTACAGCGTCGATGACTACGTGACGGTGGTCAGCGAGTTCGCCGGCATCGCGAGCGTGGTCGCCTACGAGCTGAACATCTCGTGCCCCAACGTGAAGGGCGGGATGCTCTTTGGCTTCGACCCCGACCTCGCGGGGCAGGTGACCGCCGCGGTGAAGCAGGAGACGGATCTGCCGGTCATCGTGAAGCTCACGCCCAATGCGCCGGACGTGGTGGCGGTCGCGCGCGCGATCGAGCAGGCCGGTGCCGACGGACTGACGGCCATCAACACGGTCCTCGGCATGCGCATCGACGTAAGGAAACGCCGGCCGATGCTCGGCACCGGCAGCGGCGGGCTGTCGGGCCCGGCGATCCGGCCGATCGCCGTCCATCTCACCTATCAGGTCGCGCAGGCGGTCTCGATCCCGATCATCGGAGCGGGCGGCGTGACGAGCGCCGAGGACGCGCTCGAGTTTCTCATGGCCGGCGCGTCCGCCGTGCAGGTCGGCACCGCGACGTTCGCCGATCCCCTTGCGCCGATCAAGGTCGTGGAAGGATTGGCCGAGTACGTGCGCGCGAATGGACATGCATCGATCCGCGATGTGATCGGAGTCGCGCTGCCAACGCGCGGGCCGACCAGCTAGGCTCGCCGCGTGAGGACCACCCAGCTGCGCGACTACAGCATCAAGCCGGGTCAGCTCGACACCTTCGCCGACCTCTGGAGCAAGACCGTGCGGCCGCTCCGCCAGAAGAAGGGCTTCGTCATCGAATCGGCGTGGACGATACCGAGCGAGAGCCGGTTCGTCTGGATCGTCAGCTACGACGGACCCGACGGCTGGGAGGCCGCGAACCGCGACTATTACGACTCGCCGGAGCGCAAAGCGATGGACCCGGACCCCGCGAGCTTCATCACCGAGCAGCGCACCGTCTTCGTCGAAAAGGCGTAGCCCGCGGTGAACGCGCTCCTCCCGTACGTGGGGGACTGGCTGCATCTCATCGTCCGCTGGCTTCATGTGACCGCTGCGATCGCCTGGATCGGCGCGTCCTTCTATTTCATCGCGCTCGACCAGTCGCTGCGAAGGCCGGCGAGGTCGGAGACCGAGGCCGAGGGCATCGAGGGCGAGGCCTGGGAGATCCACGGTGGCGGCTTCTACCGCGTCGAGAAGTACCGTCTTGCGCCGCGCGCTCTCCCGGAAAGGCTGCAGTGGTTCAAGTGGGAGGCGTACGTCACCTGGCTGAGCGGCTTCGCGCTGCTCGTCCTCCTCTACTACGTCGATCCCACGCAGTACCTCATGGACCCGGTCAGCCGCCGATTCCAGGGCTGGGAGCTGGTGATCGCGAGCGTGGCGATCCTGGCTGGAGGTTGGCTCGCCTACGACCTGATCTGCCGGACGTTCGCATCCCGCCCGCGCGCGCTGGCGGTCGCGACCGGCATCCTGATCGTCGCCATCACCGCGATCTCCGGCTTCCTGTTCAGCCCGCGCGGCGCGTTCATCCAGGTCGGCGCGACGCTCGGGACGTGGATGGCCGCGAACGTCTTTTTCGTGATCATCCCCGGGCAGAAGGATCTGGTCGCGGCGACGAAGGCCGGTCGCGAGCCCGATGCCGGCCCGGGCATCCGCGGGAAGCAGCGCTCGATCCACAACAACTACCTCACGCTGCCGGTCCTGTTCGCGATGATCAGCCAGCACTTCCCGTTCACCTACGGGCACGACAACGCCTGGCTCGTCCTGCTCGGCTTCATGGCCCTGGGCGCGGCCGTGCGTCACGTGTTCAACCTGCGGCATCAGGGACGCGACCTCCGTCGTGCGATGACCCTGGTCGCTGTTCTCTTCGTGGTGCTGTTCGCGGCGCTCGCGCCATGGAGCGACCTGGGTCCCGCGGGCTTCACGGCCGGGGACTTCCCGGCGGTGCAGCAGGTGTTCGCGGCTCGGTGTGTGACCTGCCACTCCATACATCCGACGCGCGAAGGCTTCACGGCGGCGCCGAAGGGCATCATGTTCGACACCCAGCAGGAGATCGTGACCAACGCGCGTCGGGCCTACGAGCAGGTGGTGGTCACGAAGGCGATGCCGCTCGGCAACGCGACGGGGATGACGCAGGCCGAACGCGACCTCATCGCGCAGTGGGTCAGGAGCGGCGCGCCCGCTCCCTAGCCGCGCTCCAGGCGATCGCGCGCGATCGCGAGGAACTCGTCGATGCCGGTCGCAAGCTCTTCTTCCCGACTGCGCTCGAGCCGCTGTTCGAACACCGGCAGAATGTCCGCCCTGGATCGCCCGTTCATGAAGATCACGAAGCGGAAGCCGTGGCGCTTCTCGTACCTCGCGTTCAGCTTCATGAGGGTATCGAGGATCTTTCGATCGGCTCGCTCGCGCGCGCGCTGCTCAGCGGCAGAACGCGCCGTGAGCACGGCGGTCGAGCCGATGGTCGGATGCGCGTTCAGGACCGCGATCCGCTCCGCCTCGGTCATGCCGGCGATGAGCTCGCGCGCGCGGCGCAACAGCGTCTCCGGGTCGCCCTCTCCGACACGCTCGGCGAGGAGCGGTGCGCGCTCAAAGGCCTCAGCTGCCTCGATAGGTCACACAGCTGAACGGCGAGACGAGCAGCGGCACGTGATAGTGACCGTCGTCGATCTTGATCTGCACGGCGAACTCCTCGAAGAACAGGCCCTTGACGTCGAAGAGCAACCGGTAGGACCCGGCTGCGAGATCGTGTCCGAGCTCCTTCACGCGACCATCCGCGTCGGTCTCGCCCCGCGCGACCAGCTCGGTGCCGTGATAGAGCGACACACGGATGCCACGCATCGGGCGCCCCTGCCCGGTGTCGAGGACGTGGGTCGAGATCGAGGCGGCCATGGCCGCGGATGCTAGCCCTATCCTGACCTGCGCCGATGAAGATGCTGAAGATCGTGGCCGGGCCGTTCACCTTCCGCGCGCGGCTCGAAGAGGAACTCGCGCCGAAGACGGCCGCCGCGATCCGCGCGATGCTCCCGTTCCGGAGCAAGCTCGTCCATTGCCGCTGGAGCGGCGAGTCGACGTGGGTCCCGATGGGTGAGACGAAGGTCGGTGGCGCGGCGGGCCTCGCCTACGAGAATCACACGAGCCACCCGGCGCCAGGGCAGGTGCTCATTTATCCTGGCGGCATCTCGGAGACCGAGATCCTCTTTCCCTATGGGTCGACGCACTTCTCCAGCAAGGTCGGCCAGCTCGCCGGCAATCACTTCGCCACCGTGACCGAAGGCACCGAGCATCTCGCCGAGGTCGGCAGGCTCACGCTGTGGGAAGGCGCGCAAGACTTCACCATCGAGCTCGCGTAGCCGGTGGCGGCGGACCTTGCGATCCGCGGCGCCACCGTGATCTCCGCCGGCGCGCAGGCGCGCGACATCCTCATCCGTGATGGCAGGGTGAGCGCACTCGTCGAGCCGGGCGCCTCGAGCGCGGAGACCGAGATCGATGCGGCGGGACTGTTCGCGCTCCCCGGGGTCGTCGACGCGCACGTCCACTTCAACGATCCGGGCCGCGCCGAATGGGAGGGCTGGTGGCACGGGAGCCGCGCCGCCGCGGCGGGTGGCGTGACCACGGTGATCGACATGCCGCTCAACTCCCTGCCGCCGGTGCTCGATGGCGCGTCCTTCGACGGAAAGCGGGCGGCCGGCGAGCGCTCGTCCATCGTTGACTTCGCGCTCTGGGGCGGGCTGGTCGGTACCGACAGCGGACCCCTCCGCGAGCTCGCGGAGCGCGGTGCCGTCGGCGTGAAGGCATTCCTCTGCGACAGCGGTGTCCCGGAGTTCCCCGCGATCGCCGCCGACGACCTCGAAGATGCGATGCGCGCCGCGGCATCGGCCGGGCTACTGGTCGCGCTCCACGCCGAGGACGAGGGACTCGTGCGCGAAGCGACCGCCCGGGTCGCTGCCTCGGGCCGGACCGACGCCGGCGCGTGGCTGGCCTCGCGCCCGCCGCTCGCCGAGATCCGCGCCGTCGCGCGTGCCTGCATCGCGGCGAAGGGCAGCGGCGCCCGCCTCCACATCGTCCACCTGTCGGCGGTCGACGCGCTCGGCGCGATCGGGGTCGCCCGTGCCGAAGGGACCGACATCAGCGTGGAGACCTGCGCGCACTACCTCGTGTTCGACGACACCGACGTACTCGTGCACGGGCCACAGCTCAAGTGCGCGCCGCCGATCCGCGAGCGCGCGAACCGCGACGCGTTGTGGGACGCCGTCTCCGGCGGGCGGATCGACCTCATTGCCTCGGACCATTCGCCGTGCACCGCGGACGCCAAGAACCGCGGGGAGGGCGACATCTTCGCCGCGTGGGGTGGCGTTTCCGGCGTCCAGTCCCTGCTGCCCGCGGTGTTCAGCGAGGCCCTCCGGCGCGGGCCCGGCAGGCTCGATCCGCGCGCCGTCGCCGGCTTCGTTGCGTGGCGTCTTGCGGCGAAGCCCGCCGAGCGCTTCGGGCTCGCGCCGCGCAAAGGATCCATCGCCGCGGGCTCCGACGCGGACATCGTCCTGTTCGACCCGGCGCGCCAGTGGACCCTCGAACCGCCGGCCGTGCAGACCCGCAGCGGGCTCACGCCCTACGCAGGCCGGTCGTTCACCGGCGCGGTCGTGCGCACGCTCGTGCGTGGCACGACCGTTTATCTCGCTGGCGAGTTCCCGGCACCCGCCGGCCACGGCCGGTTCGTCGCGGCCGAGCGCGTGGCATGAGGATCACCGGTGGCACGGTCCTTTCGATGGTCATCGGAGAGGCGCCCATCGTGCGCGACGTATTCGTCGACGACGATCGCATTGTGCTGCGTGCCGGCGGCGACACCATCGACGCGAGCGGCTGCTACGTGATGCCGGGCCTCGTCCAAACGCACATCCACCTTGTGCAAACGATCTTCCGTGGACTCGCGGAGGAGCTATCGCTCCTTGAGTGGCTGCGCGATCGCATCTGGCCGCTCGAGGCGGCGCACGACGAGGCCTCGCTGCGCGCGACAGCGCGGCTCGGTCTGCTCGATCTGCTCACGACCGGCACCACGACGATCCTCGACATGGGCACGACGCATGGCGGTGACGTCATCGGCGAGGAACTCGTTGCATCGGGCATTCGCGCGCGGTTCGGCCAGACGATGATGGACGGCGGCGACGGCGTGCCGAAGGAGCTCCGGGAGACCACCAGCGATTCGCTGCATAAGAGCGCGCGCCTCGTCACGAAATGGAATGGGGCCGCGGACGGCCGGGTCGGCTACGCATACGCCCCGCGGTTCGCGCTGTCGTGCACGCGCGAGCTGCTTGAAGCGGTCGGCGACATCACGAAGCGCCTGGATCTGCTGATCCACACGCATTCGAACGAGAACCTCGGCGAGCGCGCGCTCATCGAAGGCGCCACCGGCCAGGCGCCGACCACGTACCTCGACAGCGTCGGCCTCGTGAACGAGCGGAGCGTCATCGCCCACGGCGTCAACCTGGACGACCCCGAGATGACGATCCTCGCGGAGCGCGGCGCCTCGATCACGCACTGCCCGTCGTCGAATCTGAAGCTCGGCAGCGGCATCGCCGACATCCGCGCGCTGCGTGAACGGGGCATCACGGTCGGCATCGGCGCCGACGGCGCCGCCTGCAACAACCGGCTGGACGGCTTCGATGAGCTCCGGCTCGCGGCGCTCCTTGCCGCGTCGCTCCATGGACCCGGGACGCTCGCTGCCTGGGACATCCTCGCGATGGGCACCCGCGACGGTGCGAAGGCGCTCCGCCTGGACGCCGAGATCGGGACGATCGCGGTGGGGAAGAAGGCAGACCTCATCGTGCTCGACCCCGAGCGGCTCGCCGGGCCCGCGGGGGATCCGGCGACGCGGATCGTGTACGGCGGCGGATCGCGCGCCGTGCGCGATGTGATCGTCGACGGCCGCGTGCTCGTGCGCGATCGAAGGCCGGTGACGCTGGATCCAGATTCGGTCAGGAGCTACGCGGCCGAGGCGCTCCCGATGCTCGTGAAGCGCGCGGGGCTCTGATGGCTGAAGAGGTCATCGTCGGGACAGCGGACAGCGAGGTCGAGGCCGAGATCATCGCCAGCCGCCTGCGCGCGGAGAGCATTCCCGTACGCATCCGCTACGACTCGCAGGCCGGCATTCCGCGGCAGATCGCGCCATCCAGTGTGGGCTTCGGACCGGGAGCGTTCCGTGTTGTCGTGCTCGCCGAGCACGCCACAGCGGCGCGTGACCTGCTCGCCGATGTCGATGCGTCGCCGCCGGGCCGTCGTCCGTTGTTCCGTGCGGTCGCCATCCTCGTGCTCATCGCATTCGTACTCGTATGGGTCCCGGGGATCATCGGTGCGTTGCTGGCGGTCTTCGGCTCGCCTCGCTAGTCGAGCCAGCGCCGTTCGGACACGACGATCACCCCGACCGGGCGATCGGAGAGCGCGTCCTCGATGCGCTGGGCAGTGAAGCTGCTGAGCGGACGGGGCAGCGCGTCGAGTGCGAACCATCCGCACTCGCTGATCTCGTTCGGATCTGACGGCCGCGGCACCGATCCAGGGGCGAGGATCGCCCGGAAGACGAAGTGATGGAGTCCCAGGCCATCGCGCCATCCCGGTTCCCAGTACACCCCGGTGAGCCGGCGGTCATGGAGCTCGACACCGACCTCTTCGCGCGCCTCGCGGATCGCGGTCTCTTCGGCGGATTCGTGCGGCTCGCCGCCGCCGCCGGGAATCTCCCAGTTGAGCTGGCCATACGTGTGATGCACGAGCAGCACCCGGTCGTCCTCGTCCAGAATGACCGACGCCGCGCCGAGCGCAGTCGGACGCGGATCAAGGACCGGATGCCCATCGGGGCGTGTGCTCACGCTCCTATAGTCCACCACCAGTGAAGGTGGACATCGCACACGATCTCGATCAGGCGCTGGCATTGCTGGCGGCGACACCGACGGCCGACCTTTTGAACGGCGGCACCGACCTGATGGTGGACATCAACTTCGGCCGGAAGCGTCCGGAGGCGGTCATCGCGATCGACCGCGTCGCCGAGCTCA
>JBBQHN010000017.1:0-24948 GCA_038324015.1 Candidatus Limnocylindria bacterium
GCGACAGAGGCCTTGAGCGCGGACATGAGGTCGACGACCGTGGTCTCGGCCTCCGCCTCGGGCGCCTCGACCAGGTCCTCGCGGCCCTTGACCTTGGCATCGACGATCTGCTCGAACGCCTGCTTGTACTCGTCGCGGAACGCGCTTGGGTCGAACTTCATGGCCATCATCTCAACGAGGCTCTCGGCCATCTTGAGCTCGGCAGGCACGATCTTGATGTCCAGAGGGAGGTTGAGGTCCTCCGCGGACCGGATCTCGTCCGGCCAGTGCAGCGTGTTGAGGACGAGGACGTTCTCGTGCGCGCGCATCGAGACGAGGCGCTCGCGCTCGCGGAGGGCGAACTTGGCGACCGCGACGCGGCCGGTCGTCTCGAGGGTCTTCATGAGCAGCGCATACGGCTTCTGCGCACCTTTGTCGGGCTCGAGGTAATAGGCGTTCTGGTAATAGAGCTCGCCCGGGAGCTCCTCGCCCTGGACGAAGCCCGCGATGTCGATCGTCTTGCTGGACTTGAGCGGCAGCTTCTCCAGATCGTCGTCGTCGAATATGACGTACTGCCCCTTCTCATACTCGTAACCCTTCACCGTCGAGGCGACCTCGTGTTCACCGACCGGGCACCACCGCTTGTTCTTGATGCGCGTCTTGTGATCGGGGCAGAGCAGGTTGAACGACACTTTCGACGTGGTCTCGGTCGCCACGTACAGGGCGACCGGGATGTTCACCATCCCGAATTGCATCGAGCCCTTCCAGATCGAACGTGGCATGGAGCACCTCCCCGGATCTACCGCCCGTCGCGCGGCAAGCCGCGCGCAGCGTACAGCCCCACGTCAACAGGCAGCAACCCCTACGCACGGGCGATCGCGAGGATGCGGCGCAGGGTCTCGGGATCGCCGGGCCAGTGCTCCGCGACGAGCTCGCGCGGCGTCGTCCCGATCACGTAACGGAGGGCGAATGCCGCCACGATCGCATCGTCGAGCTGCCCGGCGACCGGAATGAAGTCGGGAATCAGATCGATCGGCATCGCGAGGTAGAGCGCGGCCAGTCCGAGCACGACCTTGGCGCGAAGTGGGACGCGCGGGTCCCGTAGCAGTCCGCTGAACAGCCGCATCAGGTTCGGGATGAGCGCTGCGATCTCGCGCGCGAGCGCGCGCTTCCCGAAGGCGATCAGCGCGCTGACCAGGACGAGCCAGAGGAGGACGAGGATCGCGAAAGCCGCGATGAGCGCCTCCATCTAGATGGCGATGGCGCGCTCCGCGAGGCTCGTCGGCATGGCCCCGCTTCCGGTGAGCCTGTCGTGGAACTCGCGCAGCGCGGGCACACCCTTCTTCCCGGTCTGCGTCAGCCAGCGCGTGCGGAGATCGACGATCTCGAGCATGCCCGTGAGGTACGACGACGCCTGTGTCGGCCACGAGCAATAGCGGCCGACCTCGGCGCGCGCGTTCGGCTCGCTGAGGTTGCCCTTCTCGACCATGAACCGCACAGCCTCATCGAAGGTCATCTCTCCAAGGTGGAGGCTGACGTCGACGATGATCCGTGCGGCGCGGAAGATCGTCGCCTCGTACTGGTAGAGCTGGTGCTTTGGATCGGTGAAGAATCCCTGCTCGCGCATGACGCGCTCCGCATAGAGCGCCCAGCCCTCCGAGAAGTACGACGTGCTGAACACCTGACGGAGCTTGGACGGATTGAAGTGCGCCATCACGAGATGCCAGTGGTGGCCGGGGTACGCCTCGTGGACGGCGGTGGTGGGGATGCCGGCGCCGCAGTTCCCCTCGAGGCGCTTCTGGACCTCGTCCGGCGACGTGTTGTCCGGCGGGTAGGGCACGAAGAAGTGGCCGGCGAGCGAATCGCTGAACGCCGGCGGCCGGTTGTATGACGCGACCGCGAGGATCGGACGCTGGAACGGCGGCGATGGCTCGACCGTGCAGACCTCGCCGGGCGGGAGCGTCACGAGCCCGGTGTCGCGGAGGAACGAGCGGGCGCGCTCGGTCCACTCCTCGTACTCCGCGCGCATGAGCTCCGGCGTCGGCGCGTGGACCTTGTTGAGCTTCTCGAGCAGGCCGACCCAGTCGTCCGTACCCGCGATCTCCTGCGACAGGCGGCGCAGCTCCGCGGCGAGCAGGTCGTATTGCTCGCGACCGCGTTCCCGCAACGCGCGCGCGTCGTACGGGAGCAGCTCCTTCTCCCGGAGGAGAGCCGAGTACGTCGCCTCGCCGATGGCGTACGTGCCGGTGGCCTTCTCCTTCTTCTCGATCAGGAATTCGGCGAACGCGTCGTACGCGTCGCCCGCCTCGCCGCCTGTGGCGGCGAGCTGCTCGCGCCTGGTCTGGTCCTGCACCTCCTGCGCGACGAGCTCACGCGCGTACGTCGCAGCCGCCTTGGCCTGGCCGATCGCGCGATCGACGTAGATGCGCGGCACGATGGTGAAGTCGAGGTTGTCCATCCCCTGACGCAGCGCGCGCGGGACCTCCGCGAGACGGGCGCGCGCCGCATCGGCAAGCTCGTTCTCGGGACGGATCTTGTGGAGGAACAGGCTGAACACGCCCTGCAGCCCCGGGTTGAGGTAGGTGGCCGGCTGCTTTTGCCACATCCGGAGCGGGGCCGTGATCTCGCGGCCGCGCAGGATCGACGCCGCGAGGTCGCGGTCGATCCGCTCGGCGGGGCTCAGCGTGTCGTCCGGGAGCGCGCGGAATCGCGTCAGCCAGGCCGACGACCGCTCCTCATGGCGGCGGAACGCGTCGGCGGACAGGTCGTCGAGCTTCTCGTCGTACTCGGTAAGGCCGAGGCTGCTCGCCAGCACCGGGGATTCCGCGAACTCTTCCTTGAGGAACGTCTCCGTGAGGTCGGTGAACGACGACATGCTGTCCTCCCCTTGACAATGCGTAGACCGTGAGTCTTACCGAGTACCAGCGGAAGCGGGATTTCGAGCGGACCCCTGAGCCAAAAGGCAAGGTCCGGCCCGCCCCAGCGCGGCCACGATACGTCGTGCACCGCCACCACGCGACGCGTCTGCATTGGGACGTCCGCCTCGAGATGAACGGGGTGCTCGCGTCGTGGGCCGTGCCGCAGGGTCCGCCGCTCGTTCCGGGCAAGCGCCGGCTCGCGGTCCACACCGAGGACCATCCGATCGAGTACCTGACGTTCCACGGGGTGATCCCTGATGGCTACGGCGCGGGGACGATGACGATCTGGGACGAGGGAACGTATGACCTGCTGCTCGAGAAGCCGGGGACCGGCGACAAGCGCGGCGAGTACAAGATCCAGTTCCACGGGAAGCGGCTCACCGGCGAATACGTGATCGTGCAGACGACGGCGCACGAGGGTCGCGACTGGCTGATGATCATGCACGGCACGGCACCAAAGGACGATCCGCTGTCGCGCAAGATCGAGCCGATGCTCGCGAGCAGCGCGGACGAGCCGTTCGATTCGCCGCTGTTCACGTACGAGCCAAAGTGGGACGGCGTCCGCACGCTCGCGTTCGTCGACGGTGGGGAGGTGCGGTTGCAGACCCGCAACCTGCTCGATTGCACGAAGCAGTATCCCGAGGCGCACGGCGCGGCCGAGGCGCTGACCGGCGCGTATCAAGCCATCCTCGATGGGGAGATCGTCGCGTTCGACGAGAAGGGCGTGCCCTCGTTCCAGCGCCTCCAGCCTCGCATGCATCTGGCCGACGAGAGCGCGGTCAGCAAGCTGCGGAAGAGCGTCCCGGTGGTCTACGAGGTGTTCGACGTCCTTTATCTCGACGGCGAGGATCTCACGAAGCAGCCGCTGCGCGAGCGACGGCGACGGCTTGAGGCCGCGCTGCAGCCGATGGGCGCGGTCCGGTTATCGGAGGGCTTCCCCGGCAGCGGCGTCGCGCTCTTCAACGCGGTGAAGGAACAGGGCCTAGAGGGCATCGTCGCGAAGCGGCTGGACGCCCCGTACGTGTCGGGCCGGTCGGCTGCGTGGGTGAAGATCAAATCGTTCAAGTCCATGGACTGCGTCATCGGCGGCTGGACGGAGGGCCAGGGCGGCCGCCACAACACGTTGGGCGCGCTGATCGTCGGCGTGTACCGCGAGGGTGCGCTCGTGCCGGTCGGGAGCGTCGGGAGCGGGTTCGACGACCGAACGCTGCGCGACCTGCTCGCGACCCTCAAGGAGCATCAGGCGCCGGAGTCGCCGTTCGGTGTGCCGCCCAAGGTGAATCAGCCCGCGACGTGGTGTTTCCCGGATCTCGTCTGCGAGGTCCGCTACGCGGAGATCACGCGCGACGGGACGCTGCGCCATCCCACGTACCTTGGGGTGCGCCAGGACGTCGATCCGCTCGAGTGCACCGGGCAGGAGACCGCCGCGTCAGCGAAGGAGGCGTTGCGCAAGGCCGACCGGGCCGCGCGCGCCGAGCCGATGTCGGAAGTGCTGCCGGTGGCGAAGGAGCGGACCCCCGCGACCCTCGAGATCGACGGCCACCTCATCAAGCTCACAAATCTCGAGAAGGTCCTGTTCCCCGAGGACGGCTACACGAAGGCGGACCTCATCACGTATTACACCGAGGTCTCGCCGTACCTCATCCCGGTGATCCGCGACCGGCCGCTCACCCTGAAGCCGTTCCCCGACGGCATCAGCGGCATGAGCTTCTACCAAAAGGACAAGCCGAGCTTCACGCCGAAGTGGATCAAGACGTGGACCGACCACCGGGCCGACCGCGAGGGCGGCATCGAGTACATCCTCGGCAACGACCTCGCGACGCTCGTGTGGATGGCCAACTACACGGCGATCGAGATCCATCCGTGGCTGTCCCGCACCGACCAGCCGGACGAACCCGACATTGCGATCATCGACCTCGATCCGTCCACCGGAGCGACGTGGGATGACGTCAAGGAGACCGCGCTGATCGTGCGCGATGTGCTGCACGGGATCGACCTGGAGGGCTTCCCGAAGACGACCGGCTCGCGCGGGATCCACATCCTCGTCCCGATCGCGCGCACCTACACGTTCGATGAGTCCCGCGGGTTCGTCGAGCAGATCGGCAGGGCGGCGCAACAGCGGGCGCCGAAGCTCGTCACGCTGACCTTCGCGAAAAAGGAGCGGCGGGGCATCTACATCGACTACCTGCAGAACGTGCGCGGCAAGACGACCGCCGGTCCGTACAGCGTGCGTCCGATCCGCCGCGCGCCCGTGAGCGCGCCCCTGCGCTGGGACGAGATCCCCGGGCTCGGCCGGCCCGACGCGTTCACGATGAAGAATCTGCCGGCGCGCCTTGAGAAGGTCGGCGATCTCCTGAAGCCGATGCTCAAGCTGCGGCAGAAGCTGCCGGAGACGATCTTCACGACCGGTGAGCCGAAAGCCAAGGCACCGGCGAAGGCCGCTGTCGCACCGAACAAGACCACGATGAAGAAGACCGCCGCGAAGAAGACGGTCAAGAAGAGCTCGAAATCGTGACCGCGGCGGTCCTGGTACCCGGATACGGCGGCACGGCAGAGCAGCCGCTGCTGAAACGGCTGGCCACGCGGCTCAAGGACGACGGTGTCATGACGTCGCGCATCACGTTCTCCACGAAACGGCCGAGCCGCGGATACGTCAGCGAGAAGGATGAGCTGCGCGCCGCGCGTGACGCCGTCGTCGCGAAAGCGGGCGGTCCCGTCGCGCTCATCGGCCGCTCGTTCGGCGGGCGCATGTGCGCGTTCCTCGCTGCCGACGAGCCACCGGACGCGCTCGTCATCCTCGGCCATCCCATCTCGCCACCGGGCCGGCCGCGACCCGCTGACGAGGCCGCGCTCCTCGGCATGCGCTGCCCGACGCTGGTCGTGCAGGGCGATCACGACGAGCTCGGTCCGCTCGCGGTGCTCGAGCGGATCGCGGGGCAGAACCCGCGCATCGACCTGGTGGTCCTGCGTGGCGCCGCGCACGAATACGGGAAGCACGAGGCCGAGGCGATCGATGCCGCGGCCCGCTGGCTGGAGAGCATCCTCCGTCAATAGCGCGGATCCCGTTCACATCTGCTCCACACCCACGGTCCAGCGTGAGCGGTACATCCAGAGGATGACAAAAGGAGCTCAATGACATGCGTGCGTTCTTCATCGCGATCCTCGTACTCCTCGTTGGGGGCGCGATCGCGACCGGTGCGTATGAAGCCGGACTCAACAGCGGCATCGCGCAGGTCCCGGTCCAGCTGGTGGCGCCAGCAGCGCCCGGCGTACCCGGAACGGCCGGTGCGGCACCGGTCGTCGCGTACTACGGGCACCCCTATGGCTGGGGTTATGGCTTCAATCCGTTCGGGTTCCTGTTCCCGCTGCTCGGCCTCTTCCTGTTCTTCGGTCTCATGCGCGCGATCATTGGTGGCGGCAGGGGCTGTGGTCATCGCGGTCGGTACGCCGACGGCCATCACGGCGTGCCGAGCCGCTTCGATGAGTGGCACGCGCGTTCACACGGCGACGCCAATCCGACGAGCGGTCCCGCGACACCCCGTCAGTAGCATGAGCGCGGCATGAAGACGATCCTCGTCGTCGACGACGAACCGAAGATCGTCGACCTTGCGCGGGACTACCTCGAGGCCGCGGGCTTCGCGGTCGTGAGCGCCTCCGATGGCTCGGAGGCGCTCAGGCGTGCCCGGGCAGATGCGCCGGATCTGGTGGTGCTCGATCTCGGACTGCCGAAGGTCGATGGGCTGGACGTCGCCCGCGCACTGCGGCGCGATTCGGGCGTACCCATCGTGATCCTGAGCGGCCGGTCGGACGAGAGCGACAAGCTCGTGGGCCTCGAGCTCGGCGCCGACGATTACGTCACGAAGCCGTTCAGCCCGAAGGAGCTGGTCGCCCGCGTGCGCGCAGTGCTCCGGCGCGTGGAGCGGCCGGCGCCGGCCAGTGACGTCATCCACGCCGGGGATGTGACGCTCGACGTGCCCCGGATGCGCGTCACCGCAGGCGAGCGCGACGTCGAGCTCACGGCGACGGAGTTCCAGCTCCTCACCGCTCTCGCACGTGATCCCGGTCGGGTCTTCACGCGCTCGCAGCTTCTCGATGCGGTGCACGGCGTCGCATTCGAGTCGTACGAGCGGGCGATCGACGCGCATGTGAAGAACATCCGGAAGAAGCTCGAGGCCGACCCGCGCGATCCGCAGTATCTGCAGACCGTCCACGGCGTCGGCTACCGCTTCCGCGACGACGACCGATGACCGGCCCCGGCCGGCATGATCGCCCCGGCCGCTATCGCGAGCGACCGCCATGGTGGCCCGTGGGCGAGCCATTTCCTGCCCAGGGCCTCGCACCACGGATGTCGATGAGGCCGCGCGCGATGCGCCGCATGTTCTTCGCGTTCCTGACATTCCTCATCCTGGCGCTGGTCGGCGCGGTCGCCGTCTTCTCGTGGCTGACGACCGCCTGGACCGTCTCGACGGGCGGCTCGCTACCCGACCATCAGGGCGCCCCGTGGCCGGGTGGTCCGTGGCCTGGCGGATTCTTCCTCTTGATCGCGATCGTTGTCGGACTATCGCTCTTGCGGCGAGCGGTGCGCGGCGTGGCGATGCCGGTGGGTGACCTCATCGATGCGGCGGGACGGGTCGAGGGAGGGGACTACGACGCGCGCGTGTCCGAGCGGGGCCCGCGTGAGATGCGGTCGGTCGCGCGAGCCTTCAACACCATGACCGCGCGGCTCGAAGCGAACGAATCACAACGCAAACAGCTGCTCGCCGACGTCACGCACGAGCTGCGCAATCCGCTGACCGTGATGCAGGGGAACATCGAGGCGCTCATCGACGGGGTGCACCCCACCGACGTCGCGCACCTCGAGCTGATCCTCGAGGAGAGCAAGGTCCTCGGAAGGCTCATCGAGGATCTTCGCACCTTGTCGCTGGCCGAGGCAGGTGCGCTCACGCTTGTCCGTGAGCGCGTCGATGTGACGGATCTCGCTCGCGACGTCCTTGCCGCGCATGCGGATCGAGCAAGGCAGGTGGGGGTCGAGCTGCTCCCCGTCGCGGCGGGGACGGCGGTCGCCGATGCCGATCCAATGCGGATCCGCGAGGTCCTGTCGAACTTGGTCGGAAACTCGTTGCGGTACACGCCCGCTGGTGGCTCCGTCTCCATCGATGTCACAGCGGGGCCGCTGATCGTTGTGCGCGTCCGCGATTCGGGTGCCGGCATCGCGCCGGAGGCGCTCGCTCACGTGTTCGAGCGATACAGCAAGTCGACGGATTCGCCGGGCGCCGGCCTCGGGCTCGCGATCGCGAAGGGCCTCATCGAGGCGCATGGCGGGACGATCCGGGCAGAGAGTGCGGCGGGTCAGGGCACCGTGATCACGTTCACGCTGCCGGCAGGGTCGGCCTAGCCGGGCGAGCTCTGGTCGTCCATCTGCGCGCGCTGCAGCTTGCCGGAGAAGTCAACGTAGATCGACTTCCATTCCGAATACACGTCGAGCGCCGCGCGTCCCGCCTCGCGGTGGCCGTTGCCGGTCGACTTGGTGCCACCGAATGGGAGCTGGATCTCCGCGCCGATCGTGCCCGCGTTCACGTACACGAGCCCGGTGTCCGCGTCGCGCATAAAGCGGAACGCGTTGTTGACATCCTTCGTGAAGATCGAGCACGAGAGGCCGTACTTCGTCGAGTTCACGACGCGGATGGCCTCGTCGATGTCCTTCACCTCGATCACCGCCGTGACGGGGCCGAAGATCTCCTCCTGCGCGACGCGCATATTCGGTTTCACGTCGACCAGCACCGTTGGCTCGTGGAAGAACCCCTTGCCGAGCGCGCCCTCCGTCGGGATCCGCCCGCCGGCGGCGACGGTGGCGCCTTCCTTCTCGGCGATGGGGATGTAGCTGTGGACCTTCTGCTGCGCCTCGCTCGAGATGACCGGACCGAGGTCGGTGCCGGCGTCGAGGCCGTGCCCCATCTTCAGCTTGTTCGCGCGAGCCACGAGGCGGTCGATGAGCTCGTTCGCGACCGCGCGGTCCGTGATGACGCGTGACGCGGCGGTGCAGCGCTGTCCGGACGTGCCGAACGCGGACCACACGATGCCTTCGAGCGCCAGGTCCAGGTCCGCGTCCGCCATCACCACGATCGCGTTCTTGCCGCCGAGCTCGGCGGACACACGCTTGAGCTGCTTGCCTGCGATCTCGCTGATGTGCGCGCCGACGTCGCTCGATCCGGTGAACGACACGAGATCGACGCCTGGATGCGTCACGAGCGCATCGCCGAGCTCGCCGCCCGGTCCGAGGACGAGGTTGAGCACGCCCTTGGGCAGACCGGCCTCGACCAGGATCTCCACGAGCCGGACGGCCAGCATCGGGGTGTACGACGCCGGCTTGAAGACGACGGTGTTGCCCAGGATGAGCGCCGGCATGATCTTCCAGGTCGGGATCGCGAACGGGAAGTTCCACGGCGTGATCGCGGCGACGACACCGAGCGGCTGCCGCGTCGACATCGCCCACTTGTTCGGGAGCTCGGCGGGCACGGTGTCACCGAACTGGCGGCGTCCCTCGCCCGCGATGTAGTAGGTCATGTCGATGCCCTCTTGGACGTCGCCGCGCGCCTCGGCCAGGACCTTACCCATCTCGACGGTCATCTCGCGGGCGAGCTGGTCCTTGCGCTGCAGCATGATCTCGCCGGCGCGATAGAGGATCTCGCCGCGCTTCGGCGCGGGATAGAGGCGCCACGCGTCCGCGGCGCGCCGGGCGGCGTCGACCGCGCGGTCGACCTCGGCCTTCGCGGAGCGCGTCGCGGTCGCGGTGACCTGGCCGGTCGCCGGGTCGAGGTCCTCGAACGCCTCGCCGCTCGCGGCATCGGTCCAGCGTCCGTCGATGTAATTCTGCAGGTGCGGTGTGGCCATCTTTTGTCCCCCCTTATGACTCGCGTGACTCGTGGTCGCCTTAGAACTGCGCTCCATAGAAGAGCCAGATCGTCAGGCCGCCGACGAAGATGATCCCGAGCACGATCAGCGCGAACGCGATGTTCGCCTGGCGATCGGGATCGCTGCTGAAGCTGCTCATAGGTATCGAGTGGAGCTGCGGGGATTCGAACCCCGGACCTCTTGAGTGCGATTCAAGCGCTCTACCAACTGAGCTACAGCCCCAGGCGGCAAAGCCGCCTGGGGCTGCTGATCACGCTCGCGAGTGAAGCGAGCGAGCAGGTGATCAGACACAGCCCTGAGCCGGCGGCATTCCCGTTGATGACTCAAGACTAAGGGTTCGGCGGCGAGGGGGCCAAGGCACGGGACCTGCCTCCGGCTCACCGACGGCACGGCGTAGCTACTCGATCTTCAGGACGACCGGGGCGTCGCCCCAGAGCCGCTCGAGGTTGTACAGCTCGCGCTCCTCCGGCACGAACACGTGAACGATCACGTCGCCGAGGTCGACCAGGATCCAGCGACCGCCGCTGTGGCCCTCGACGCCGACCGGTGTGCGGCCAGCGGTCTTCGCGGCTTCAACGATGCCAGCGGCGATCGACTGGGCCTGTCGTTCGCCGCGGCCGCTGCAGAGGATGAAGAGGTCGGCGATGGACGTGACCTCGGACACGTTCAGGACGAGGATGTCTTCGGCCTTCTTGTCGCTCGCCGCCTCGACCACGAGGTCGGCCAGCTGACGCGGGCTCAGATCGTTCCCGACGATGGTGCCTCCGCGCGGTACAGGCCGCGCGCCTCGATGTGTCGCCAGACCGCTTCCGGAACAAGGTACCGCAGCGACCGTCCTCGGGCGGCCCTCGCGCGAAGCTCGCGAGAGCTGATATCGAGGCGCGGGGCGTCGAACGGCACGATCGTGGCGTTGCCGGTCCGCTCCGGAGCGCCCGGACGATCGGCCAGCACGAGCGTCGCCAGCTGGACGATGCGATCCGCGTCCTTCCAGCGGGGCAGCGCCGCGAGCGCGTCGCCACCGAGGATCAGGAATAGCTCGTCTGCGCCGGCCAGCTGTTCGAGCGTATCGACCGTGTACGAGGGACCGTCGCGATCGAGCTCGATCCGCGAGGCCGAGAAGCGCGGCTCGCCCGCCACCGCGAGCTCGACCATCGTGAATCGCTCGGCCGCGTCCGCGACCGGTCCCTGCTCCTTCAACGGCGCACGGCGCGCGGGGATGAACACGACGCGATCGAGCGGGACCGCCTCGAGCGCGGCGTTCGCGATAGCGAGGTGACCGACGTGGACCGGGTCGAAGGTGCCACCGAAGATCCCGACCCTC
The DNA here is from genome assembly GCA_038324015.1 of Candidatus Limnocylindria bacterium. Classification (GTDB taxonomy): domain Bacteria; phylum Chloroflexota; class Limnocylindria; order P2-11E; family P2-11E; genus UBA4735. The sequence goes on from JBBQHN010000017.1 coordinate 11,131, forward strand.
ATCGCGGACCGCTCTCCGTCCATTCGAGCTCCTTGGCCCCGATGCGGACGGTGTCGCCGTCCTTCACCCCGAGGCGCCGCAGCTCCTTCTCGATGCCCTGCCGCTGCAGGAGGCGCTGGAAGTACGCGGCCGCATCGGGGCTCTCCCAATCGAGCCCACGCGCGAGCTGCTCGACCCGCCCGCCCTTCACCCGGTAGCCCTCGTTCTCGCGGGCAACGGTCCAGTCGCGGCCGCCCCCCGAGAACGCGATGCGCCGCTCGCCCGGCGGCTTCGCTTCGACGATCTCACGGTCCGGTGTCCTGGCCCAGATGCGCTTCAGCAGATCCGGCACGCCCTCACCGGTCGCTGCGGAGATCGCGAGCGCATCCTTGCCCAGCGCCTTCGCGATCTTCGGCGCGCGCTCGCGCGCCTCGAAGAGGTCGAGCTTGTTGAGCGCGAAGATCCGCGGCCGCTCCATGAGGCCGCGGCCGTAGGCCGCGAGCTCCTTGTCCACGACCGCGATGTCCGCGATCGGGTCTTCGAGCGCAAGATCGACGACGTGCACGATCAGCCTGGTGCGTTCGATGTGTCGCAGGAACTCCTCGCCGAGCCCGGCACCCGTGCTCGCGCCCTCGATGAGCCCCGGGATGTCCGCGATGACCATCTCCCGCTCGTCGAGCCGCGCGACCCCGAGATTCGGTGTGAGCGTCGTGAACGGGTAGTCCGCGATCTTCGGATGCGCGCGGGTCAGCGCGGCGAGGAGCGACGATTTCCCGGCGTTCGGTAGGCCCACGAGACCGACATCCGCGATGAGCTTCAGCTCGAGGTCGAGCTCATGTGACTCGCCCGGCTGACCGTCCTCGGCGATGCGCGGAATGCGTCTGGTGCTCGACACGAACCGCGCGTTGCCGCGACCACCCTGGCCGCCCTTCGCGATCACGATCTCCTCGTCGGGCGCGACGAGGTCGGCGACGCGCTCGCCGGTCGTGCGGTCCACGACGATCGTGCCCTGCGGCACGCGGAGGTGCAGATCCGTGCCCGCCTTGCCGCTCTTGTTCTTCGCGCCGCCATCGCCGCCGTTCGTCGCGGCCAGCGTCTTGCGGAATCGGAAGTCGGAGAGCGTTGTCATACCGGTGTCGACCCGCAGCACGACGCTCCCGCCGCGGCCGCCATCGCCGCCATCCGGCCCGCCGCGCGGGACGTGCGCCTCACGGCGGAACGAGATGATGCCGCTCCCGCCGTCGCCGCCTTTGACCACGATGTGCGCCCGATCGAGGAACACCGTTATGCCGCCAGCCGGATGTGCGCGGCATCGGCGCGCAGGCGCTCCAGGAGCGCCGCGATGCCGATCGTCGCGCTGTCCTTCGACAGGCGCGCGAGCAGCGCGTATGGATCCGCGGCGAGATCGATCGGCGTGAGCGCGCTGCCGGCGGGAAGCTCGCCGAGCAGGGCGACGAGTACCTGCACCTCGGCCTCGCGATCCGTGAGGCCCGGAAGGGACAGCAGCTCGACGGTCAGCGCGAGCTTGCGCGACGCCGCCTCCCGCAGCCCTCCGCGGACGTCGGTCCAGCGGTGACCGACCGGAGCGTGCACGCGCTCGTAGGTCGGGCCGTGCGCGGACGCGAGGGCCACGACGATGCGGTCGATGCCGGCGTCGGCGGCGCGCGCGACCGCGGATGCTGACGACCCATTCGTCCGCAGGATCACCTCGTGGCCGGCCGGGCGCGTGATGAGCGCCGCGGCATCGGCGACGACGCGGACGAGCCCGAGCGGGTCCCCCTCGCAGGCGTGGCCGAAGGAGACGCTCGTGCCGCCCGCCGCGAAGTGCGCGTTCGCGACGGCGGCCGCATCCGTGGCCGTCACCGGCATGGCCGATGGCTCGAGCGGGGCGCGCTCCTCCCGCCGGCGAAGGGCGACGATCGGGCTGGCCTGGTCGCTCGCCGGCGCGCCGAGGGGCAGCGCGCACTCGCCACGGCCGAGGAATGCGTTCCGCGCGGTCGGGCACGCGTACTCCCGGGCGCAGCGGGCGAGCTGCCTGAGCAGCCGGTTGGAGGGCTCGCTGCGAAGGCGCTCGGTGATGCGTGACGCGAGGTCATCCGTTGATGGTGCGGCCGATCCGGCCGGACCGAGCGGGACAGCCGCGACGACGATCTCGCCGAGCTGGTCGGCGGCTACGGCGGCGTAGGGAAGCGCCTCGAGCGGGGAAACGTCCGCCGCCGGGTCCGCCGCGGGCAGGTGGGTGCGGAGGTGTCCGGGGCGGAGGATCGCGGCGAGCGCCCAGCGAGCCGGTCCGAGCGGCCGGGGCAGACCGCGGCGATCGATGCCGATGGCGGCGCGATCCGCGAGCGGCACGAGCTGCGCGTCCGCCGGGAGCGGCACGGCGCGATCGAGCGCGACCGGCGTGTCGCCGTCGAGCGCCGTCGCGCCGTAGTCGGCCGACACGACGACCCGGCCCGAGCGATCGCTATGGACTGCCTGCAGCACCGACCCAGTATGAGAAGAGGCCGGGGGATCACCCCGGCCTCCAAGGAGCGGTGGTCGCCGGAGGGTTACGGCTGCACGGTCAGCGGGTTCACGAACCGCCCGTTGATCTTGGTCTCCCAGTGGACGTGCGGCCCGGTGGTCACGCCGGTGAGCCCGATCGCGCCGATCACCTGACCCGCGGAGACGGCGGTGCCGACCCCGTAATACGCGGCGCTCATGTGATAGAAGCACTCCTGCAGATTGCCGCTGGTCACGCAGATGTGCAGGCCGCCGACGGCGACCCAGCCGTTCTCGCTGATGACCCCGCTGACCCCGGCCGCGAGGCCGCTGCCGTACGGCGCGGCGACGTCGACGCCCGTGTGTCCGCTCCACATGTACTGGGTGATGACGCCGGCGACCGGCCAGGCCAGGTAGCCGCCGCCGCTCTTCAGCACGGGTGCGGGCGCGGCCGCTCGGGCGATGACGCTGCTGGTCTGCTGCACGGGCTCCTCCGGCGGCAAGGGCAGGGTCGGGAGCACCGCGTTCTGCACGAAGATCAGCTGGCCCGGCGCGAAGTGCTCGGGCTCGAAGTAGAGGCGGTTGTAGTCCTTGATGACGGACGGGTCGACCTTGAAGCGCGCCGCCACCGACTCGACGGTGTCGCCGTCGGCGACGGTGTACAGCGCGCCCTCGAGCGGCGGGATCATGACCTGCCGCCCGACCTGCAGGTGATAGGGGTCGCTGATGCCGTTCGCGAACGCAACGGCTTCGGCGGAGAGCCCATAGAAGTTGGCGATCGACCAGAGCGTGTCCTCGGCGGAGAGCGTGTACTGGCCGATCGGCCGGACACCCTCTGCCTGCGTCGTGACCGGGTTACGCCCCGCTGCGATCGTGCCGCCTCGAGCGGCGGGCGCGACGCGCGAGACCTGCGGCTCGCCATCGACGGGCGCAAGGCTCGTCGAGCCGACGGCCGAGTTGAAGGATGACTGCGCGGCGGGGGTCGCGGCCGAGCTCGCGATGAACGGGAGCGACATCACGATGGACGCCACGAGGAGATTGACGACGACGATCAGAGCCTTGCGACCGATCCGTGACGCAGTGATCAACCCCAGCATGCCGGCCGGCCTGCCCGTGCGCTTCGTCCGCAATACCGTTGTCCTCCCTCACGTCCACAGCGGACACCGCAACGGGCGGCGAACGCCCGGATCACACACGGATCCGATCCCCGAAGCTCCACTCCCCAGCAAAAGGCATGTACGCATTTCGTACTCACTGTTCGGGAACAGTCGCACCGTACCAACTGGCTCATCGATGTGTCAACCGCACAACGGGCCCATGACGTTACGGAAACTGGGACGATGGTCCGGTCCTGACTGGGCCGGCGGGGGCCGATCGCACCGCCGTTTGCGACGTTCTGGAGGCCTCCGTACGCTACGTCGCGGTGCCCGACTACAACCTCTCCTATTTCTATGTCTTCGTCTTTTTCGCGGTCGGCGCCGTCTTCGTCACCATTTTGCTCACCGTCTCGCGTCTCATTGCGCCGCGGAAGCCGAGTTTGGAGAAATCGCGGACCTACGAATCGGGTGAGGAGCCGGTCGGCCAAGCGTGGGGCCGCTACCCGAGCCACTTCTACATCTTCGCCCTGCTCTTCGTCGTGTTCGACGTCGAAGTGATCTTCCTGTTCCCGTGGGCGGTGCTGTTCCGCTCGCTCGGATGGAACGGCTTCATCGAGATGGTCGTGTTCATCGCCATCCTCGTCGTCGGCCTCTACTACGCGTGGCGGAAACAGGTCCTGCGGTGGTACTAGCCGCGCCGCGCCCGACGATCGACCTCGCGACGGTGGCGCGCGAGCTCGGTGCCAAGATCGGCGTGCGCGCTCGCGTCTCGATCCTGCACGACATGGTGGTCCTCGATACCGACCGCGATCACCTCGTCGAGATCGCGACGCTCGTGCGGGACGATCCACTGACGAAGTGCGACCTGTACTCGACGAACGCCGGCGTCGACACCGGAGCCGAGCTCCGCTCGGTCACGTTCGTGCGCGGGATCACAACGCACGTCTTCGTCATGCTGCGGACCGTCTGCTCCGAGATGGACCCGCGCATCCCGACGTTGTCCGGCGTGTGGCCGGGCGCGAACTGGTGCGAGCGTGAGACGTACGACATGTTCGGCATCACGTTCGATGGCCACCCGGATTTGCGCCGCATCTTCCTCGAGGAGTCGTTCCCCGGTCATCCGTTGCGCAAGAGCTTCCTTCCGCCGCGAAGCGACGCGCGCGGAGGCTGAGCGATGCCCATCGGACCGTTCGGCATCGATCCCACGATCTGGGCCGTCCTCCGGCTCCTGATCGCCGTGGGCCTCACGGTGTTCCTCGTGCTCAATGGGGCGCTCGTCCAGATCTTCCTCGAGCGCAAGATCCAGGCGGTGATGCAGGACCGGGTCGGTCCATATCACACCGGTCCGTTCGGGCTGCTCCAGACCTTCGCCGACGCCATCAAGCTGCTGGGCAAGGAGGACATCCGTGCCAAGCTCACCGACGCGCCATTCTTCCTGGCCGCCCCCGCGATCGTGTTCAGCCCGATGCTCGCCTCGTTCGTCGTGCTGCCGTTCGGGCCTGACTTCGTCGGCGCGCCGCTGAACATTGGTCTCCTGTATCTCACGACCCTCGGCTCGATGACCGTCCTCGGCGTGGTGATCGCCGGCTGGGCGTCCAACAACAAGTACTCGCTGATGGGCGGTCTGCGCTCGGCGGGCCAGCTCATCTCGTACGAGGTCCCGCAGATCCTCGGCCTCGTGACGGTCGTGCTCTACGTCGGATCGCTCTCGATGGTCGACATCACGAACGCGCAGCCAGGTCCGCTGGTCAACATCCTGATCCTCCCGATGGCATTCGTGACGTATTTCATCGCCGCGCTCGCGGAGACGAACCGCAACCCGTTCGATCTTCCCGAGGCCGAGTCTGAGCTCGTCGCGGGGTTCCTCACGGAGTATTCGGGCATGCGCTGGGGGGTCTTCTTCCTTGCCGAGTACGGCGAGGTCACGGTGGTCTCGGCGATCATGGCGACGCTCTGGTTCGGTGGCTGGCACGGACCGGGCGTCGACGCGCTGCCGATCCTTGGCGTGCTGTGGTTCACGCTCAAGACCTACGTCTTCGTGATCCTGTTCATGTGGATCCGCGCGACGCTGCCGCGGCTCCGCATCGACCAGCTCATGGGATTCTGCTGGAAAGTGTTGATCCCGCTCGCACTGGTGAACATCCTGCTCACCGCCGGGCTCATCCTCGCCTTCGTGGACCCCCGGTTGCCCATCGCCATTGTGAACTGGCTGCTGGTCGCCGCGCTGGTGATCGGCCTGCCGTTCACGCAGCGGCGGCGGCTCTTGCGCTTCCGGTCGCGCACACGCGAGTCCGTCGGGATGCGCGACGCGCGCCTCGCGCCATAGATGTTCGACTTTTTCGAGCCATTCTTCTTCGTCCTGTTCACGATCGGCATCATTGGGGCCGGTGCGGCCGTGGTGATGTTGCGGCGGATCACCGCGCAGGCGCTGCTCATGGCGTTCTCGTTCGCGTGCATGGCCGGCATGTTCCTGCTCCTTGGAGCGGAGACGATCGCGCTGTTCCAAGTGCTCATCTACGTCGGCGCGATCACGATCCTCATCCTCTTCGGTGTGATGTTCACGAAGCAATCGGATGGCGACTACGCGCTCTTCTTCCAGCGCCAGGCGCCGTTCGCCGCAGGCCTCGCGGCAATGGTCGCGTTGCCGGTCATCGTCCTGGCCTTCTCGTTCAAGGATGCCGCCACACCGTCGCCACGCGGCGGCGACCTCGTCGCGCTCGGGAGCAGCCTGTTCACCGATTACGCGTTCCCCTTCGAGGTCGCGTCGGTGCTGCTGCTCGCGGCGCTCGTCGGCGCGATCGTCCTCGTGAAGCGGGACGAGCAGTGACCGTGCCGCTCGGCGCATTCATCGCGGTGTCCGCCGCGCTGTTCTTCCTCGGGGCTGCCGGCGTTCTCGTGCGCCGTAACGCCGTGGTCATCCTCATGTGCGTCGAGCTCATGCTCAACGCGAGCAACCTCGCGCTCGTCGCGTTCGCACGGCGCGCCGGTCAGCTCGGTGCGGGCAATCCCCTCGATCAGCGCGGCAGCGTGTTCGTCGTCTTCGTGTTCGTCATCGCCGCGGCCGAGGTCGCGGTCGGCCTCGCCATCATCCTCGCCGCGTACCGCAACCGCCCCACCGTCAACGTCGATGACATCCACGAGATGAAGGGTTAGCGAGCGTGATACAGAACATCTGGCTGATCCCGGCCTTCCCGCTGCTCGCATTCCTGATCAACGTGTCGCTGGGGCGGCGCTGGCTCAAGCACTGGACCGGTCCCCTCGCTGCGCTCGCGATCGCGGCGTCGGCGGTCATGTCCATCGGTGTCTTCCTCGAGGTGCACGGCGGGCACGAACGGACCATCGTGCGGCTCTACGAGTTCATCGGTGTCGGCGACTTCCGCGTCGATGTCGCGGCGTTCGTCGACCCGCTCTCAGCGGCGATGCTGCTCGTGGTCACGATCGTGTCGTTCCTCGTGCACGTGTATTCGATCGGATACATGGCCCACGACCACGGGTTCTGGCGCTTCTTCTCGTGGCTGCCGCTCTTCGTGTTCGCGATGCTCATCCTCGTCCTCGGCGACAACTACCTGGTGATGTTCGTCGGCTGGGAGGGCGTCGGCCTCTGCAGCTATCTGCTCATCGGGTTCTGGTTCGAGCGGCCCGAGCCGAGCGGCGCCGCGAAGAAGTCGTTCATCATGAACCGGATCGGTGACTGGGGCTTCACCATCGGGATGATCACGACCTTCCTGGTCTTTGGCTCCATGAACTTCGTCGAGGTATTCGATCGTGTCGCGAAAGATCCGCCCGCGCAGGGTGTGCTATCGCTGATCTGCCTCGCATTCTTCCTCGGCGCGACCGGCAAGTCCGCGCAGCTCCCGCTGTACTCGTGGCTGCCGGACGCGATGGAAGGCCCGACACCGGTATCCGCGCTCATCCACGCCGCGACGATGGTGACCGCGGGCGTGTACCTGGTCGCCCGCTCCACGCCGCTGTTCGACGCGGCTGGCCCGGTCCTCGCGGGCGTCGCTGGCGTTGGCGCGCTGACCGCGATCTTCGCGGCGACGATCGCGCTCGTGCAGTTCGACATCAAGCGGGTCATGGCGTACTCGACGGTGAGCCAGCTCGGCTACATGTTCCTGGCCCTCGGCGTGGGCGCCCCGATCGCGGCAATGTTCCACCTCATCACACACGCGTTCTTCAAGGCGCTGCTGTTCCTCGGGTCGGGATCCGTGATCCACGGCATCGGCGATGTGCAGGACATGCGTCGGATGGGTGGCCTTCGGGCGAAGATGCCGATCACGTACTGGACGATGGTCATCGCGGGCGGCGCGCTCGCCGCGCTCCCGCCGCTCGCGGGCTTCTGGTCGAAGGACGAGATCCTCGGCTCGGCGTTCAAGAACGGCTACCCGCTGCTCTGGGGCGTCGGCGTCATCACCGGCGGGCTGACCGCCTTCTACGTGACGCGCGCCATCTGGCTGACGTTCCACGGCCAGCCGCGAGATCGTCACCTGTACGACCATGCGCACGAATCGCCACGGGTCATGACTGTGCCGCTCCTCGTTCTCGCCGCGGGTAGCGTGCTCGTCGGGTTCATCGGCTTCCCGCCGGACAACGGCTTCATCCACGCCTTCCTCGGCCCCGCGGTCGAGACCGCGCACGGTGCAGCCGAGCACACGACCAACTGGGGCGAGTTCCTGATCTTTGCCGCCATCTCGACGGCCATCGGCGTCGCCGGGATCCTGCTCGGCCTCTCGATGTACGCGCGCGGCCGTCCGGACCCGGCGGCGGTGTCGCGCGCGGCTGGGCCGTATTACGACGTCCTCGTGAACAAGTACTACGTCGACGACATGTACGACCGCCGCCTCGTCGATCTCGGCAAGACGTTCGCCGGCGCGGCGTGGGCCTTCGACATCCACATCATTGACGGGCTCGTGAACCGTCTCGGCTGGGTCATCACGCTGGGCGGCAGCGCGCTCCGGCGCGTGCAGACGGGCGTCGTCGGCAACTACGCGCTCTCGATCGTTGCCGGCCTGCTCGTGATCCTCGCCGTCTACGGTGGCTACGCGACGGGCTGGCTGGCACGCTGATGGATCACTTGCTGACGCTGCTGGTCCTGGTGCCGATCGTGGGCCTCATCCCGCTCGTCCTCTTTAGGCGCGACGTGCGCGCCGTGAAGCAGGTCGCCGTGATCACGACGTTCGTCGAGCTCGTCGTGTCGCTCGTCATGCTCGCGCAGTTCCACGTCGGCGAGGCCGCCTTCCAGCTGGTGGAGTCGATCCCCTGGATCCCGAGCTTCGGCATCCGTTACGAGCTCGGGGTCGATGGCATCTCGGTGCTGCTCATCCCGATGACGACGCTCCTCACGTTCATCGCCGTCCTGTATTCGACCGGTGGCTCGATCAAGACCCGGCTCGGCGAGTACATGGCCGCGTTCCTTCTGCTCGAGGTCGGCATGGTCGGCGTCTTCATGGCGCTCGACCTGTTCCTCTTCTACGTCTTCTTCGAGCTGATGCTCGTGCCGATGTACCTGATCATCGGGATCTGGGGTGGACCGAGGAAGGTCTATGCCACGCTGAAGTTCGTCCTCTTCACGCTCGCCGGATCGCTCCTGATGCTGGTCGGCATCATTGCCGTGTACCTCGCGAGCGGAGATGTCGGGAACCGCACGCTGTCGCTGCCCGAGCTGCTGGCACATCCCGGCCGCTTCAACGGGAACTTCCAGTTCTGGGTGTTCCTCGCGTTCGCGCTCGCGTTCGCGATCAAGTTGCCGATGGTCCCCTTTCATACCTGGCTCCCCGACGCCCATGTCGAGGCTCCGACGGCCGGATCCATCGTGCTTGCCGGCGTCCTGCTGAAGGCCGGAGGCTACGGCTTCCTACGCTTCGCCCTGCCGCTCTTCCCGATCGGGACGCAAGCCTGGCTGCCGATACTCATCCTGCTGTCGGTCGTCGCGATCCTCTACGGCGCGATCGTGTCGGTCGTGCAGAAGGACCTGAAGAAGCTCGTCGCGTATTCGTCGGTCGCCCACATGGGGTTCGTGACCCTCGGGATCTTCGTGCTGAACCAGCAGGGCGGCGTCGGTGCCGTGCTCCAGATGCTGAACCACGGCTTCGTCACGGGCGCGCTATTCCTCTTCGTGGGCATCCTGTACGAGAAGACCCACCGCCGGCAGATCGCCGACCTCGGCGGGCTCGCCAACACCTGGCCGTTGTACACGGCGTTCTTCGGCGTCTTCGTATTCGCCTCCCTCGGGCTGCCGGGACTCAATGGCTTCATCGGCGAGTTCCTCGTACTGCTCGGTACGTTCAAGTTCGATCCGGCGAACGGTCCCGGTGGCCTGTTCTGGGGTCCTGCTGCCGCGCTCGGCGTGATCCTTGCCGCGGTCTACATGCTCTGGATGTTCCAGCGGGTCATGTACGGGACGATCCGTGAGGCCTATCGCAACCTGCCGGACCTCACGCCGCTCGAGGTCGTCTGTGCGGTACCGCTGCTGGTCCTGACGGTCCTGCTCGGCATCTTCCCGCAGCCGGCGATCGCGATCATCTCGCCATCCGTGCAGCGGATCCTGGCCTTCGCGACCGACGCGTCCCAGGTGGTGCTCAAGTGACCGGGTCCGACGTGCTGGCGGTCCTGCCGGAGATCCTCGTCACCGCGACCGCCTGCCTCGTGCTCCTCGTCGATGCGAGCCTCGATCGGCGGTCGGCGCGGCTCTGGCTGCCGGTCGTCACGGTGCTCGGGCTGATCGGGGCGATCCTCAGCGGGCCGTTCGTGATCGCGAGCCACACCGCGTTCGGCGGCTTCATCGTCATCGATACATTCACGGCGTTCTTCCGGGTGCTCTTCTGCATCCTCGCGATCTTCGCGACGGTCGTTGCGCCCGAGTACCTCTCGCGCCGCTCGATCCCGGCTGGCGACTACTACGCCACCGTGCTGTTCTCGACGGTCGGCGCGATGACCATCGTGCTCGCGACCGACCTCATCACGATCTTCGTCGGACTCGAGCTGATGACGATCCCCGTGTATGTGCTCGCCGGCATGGCCCGCAAGGACCGCTACAGCAACGAGGCCGCGCTCAAATACTTCCTGCTCGGCGCGTTCAGCTCCGCACTGCTCTTGTACGGATTCACCTGGCTCTACGGCATCAGCGGGACAACGTCGTTCGTCGGCGTCGCCGACGCCGTCACGAAGCGCGGATTCAACGACGGCGCGACGCTCGTCGCCCTCGCCCTGGTCACGGTCGGCCTCGCGTTCAAGGCCGCGGTCGTCCCGTTCCATCAGTGGACGCCTGACGCGTACGACGGCGCGCCCACGCCGGCCACGGCGTTCATGAGCGTGGCGCCGAAGGCCGCGGCCTTCGCTGCGATCCTGCGGATCATGATCGGCGCGCTCGGCCCGCTTGGCCTCGATTGGAGCGCCGTGTTCGCCGTGCTCGCCGCGGTCACGATGACCGGCGGCAACGTCGTCGCGCTCGTGCAGCCGAACGTGAAGCGGATGCTCGCGTACTCGAGCATCGCGCACACCGGGTACATCCTGGCGGCCGTCGCTGCGTACAAGGCCGGCGCCCCGGCCTCGGCCGCGGTGCTCTTCTACGTGTTCGCGTACGGGATCATGAATCTCGGCGCGTTCGCTTGCCTCATCTACATCGATCTCGACGGAACGCGGGGCGCCACGCTTGACGAGCTCAATGGCTTCGCCCGGCGCAATGCCGGCGGCGCACTCGCCTTCGCCGTCTTCCTCATCTCGCTCACCGGCATCCCGCCGACCGTCGGCTTCGTCGCGAAAGTGTTCATCCTCGGTCCGGTCCTGGACTCGGGCCTCGTCTGGCTTGCGGTGATCATCGCGCTCAACGCGGTGCTGGCGGCGTTCTATTACCTGCGTGTGGTCGTGCACATGTATATGTACGACCCGGACACGAACGCGCCGCGCCTGCTCAACTCCCGCCTGCTGTCAGCGGGCCTTGGCCTTGGGGCGCTCGCCACCGTCGTCATTGGCGTCGTCCCCGACAGCCTGTACCGCTGGGCGTTGCAGGCCGCCGTGCCCTTCATTCGCTAGCGCGTTCTCGCAGGCTGTGGTCATCCGCTAGCGCGAGGGCAGCAGCCGCTCCCCGGCGAGCCCGCCAATCGCCCCGAGCGCCGCGGCGACCGCGAGCGGCAGCAGGATCGCCGGCAGCTCGAGCACGAGCAAGCTCCCGAAGTGGGAGACCGGTGCGAACGATGGCGCGAACGCCTGGTGCATCTGCGTCGCGAGGATGCTTCCGAGGAACAGCGAGAACAGCAGGCCGCACGGTGCCGCGACGACGCCGAGCTTTCCGGCGATGACGCCGGCGCAGAGCAGGATCACGGCGCTGACGCCGAACAGGATCGCCGGCGGAACGGGAAGGGGTTCGGTGAGGCCCCACCAGAATGCGAGGCCCGTCGTGGTCGCGAGGACCGATGCGATCATGCGGGCCATCGTCACGGCTTCATGACCTTGGCAGCCGTCGAGCCGCGGGCACGACGCGGCGGCGGAGGACCCCGCCGAACTGGCCGGCGATCGCGCCACCGAGCGCGTATGGGATCACGGCGCTGACGAGCTGCAGCTCCCAACCGAACAGGACCCCGAAGTCGTTCGCATACGTCGCGCGCGGCGCGTACTGCACGAGGCCGGCGACGAGCGCGCCGCAAAAGACGGCGAGCGCGCCGGCCAGCGCTGGACGGCGACCGGCGAAGAAGCCCGCGCCCGCTGACGCGACGAAGATGTAGCCGATCGCGAGAAGGGCGGCGACCCCGAGCCACTGATCGATCCGCAGGAACACCGCGAGGTCGAGAAGACCGGCGGCAACGATCGCGATCGCGAAGCGCATCAGCGCACGGTCGCGAGCGAGCGGTCCACCAGATTGAGGGCCTCGCTGCGTCCATCTGAACCGATGATCGCGACGTCCTCGATGCGGACGCCGAAGCGACCGGGGAGGTAGATGCCCGGCTCGATCGAGAAGGCCATTCCGGGCTCGAGCAGCTGTTCGTTCCCCTCGACCAAATATGGATGCTCGTGCCCGTCGAGGCCGATCCCGTGACCGAGCCGGTGGATGAAGAACTCGCCGTAGCCGGCGTCGCTGATGACCGCGCGCGCGGCGGCGTCCACCGACGCGGCCGAGCTACCGGCTCGCGCGGCGGCATATCCCGCCTCTTGCGCGCGACGAACGGTGTCGTGGACGCGGATCACCTCGTCGCTCGGCGTGTGCCCAACCTGCACGGTCCGCGTGATGTCCGATCCGTACCCCCGCCGGTTGCCGCCGAAGTCGAGCACGACGGTGTCGCCCTTCTGGATCTGGCGGTCGCTGGTGTGATGGTGGGGCGACGCGCCGTTCTCGCCCGCGGCGACGATCGTGAACATGACCTCGTCGTGGCCTTCGTCGCGCAACAGCGCGGCGAGATCCGCCGCGACGTCGTTCTCCGTTCGGCCCGCGAACTCGAGGTCCAACGCGCGGACGTACGCACGGTCCGCGGCCGCCGAGACGGCGCGTAGCGCTTCGAGCTCGGCTGGATCCTGGCGCATCCGCAGCTCGCGGGTGAGCTCCGACGCGACCCGGAAGGCGCGGCCCGGAAGGGCCGCCTGGAGACGCAGCACGAACGCGCCCCACATCTGATCGGACACGAAAACGGGGCCCGGCTGCGTGATGCGCGAGCGGACGAGCGCGTAGGGGTCCTCCGTCTCGCCCCACGTCGCCTGAGTCAGGTCCGGCGCGATGGCCGTCGCCCGGGGCGCCTCGAGCGCGGGGAGCACCAACGTCGCCGCGCCGTCATTCGTGATGACCAGGCAGGTCAGCCGCTCGCTGCCGAAGATGCGGTAACCGGTCAGGTAGGTGAGATCCGACCCGGGCGCGACGAGAATGGCCGCGGCGCCGGCCTCGCGAGAGCGGGCCGCAGCGCGCACGCGGCGCCCCGCATGGTCCATCAACGGTTTCGGCATCAGATGTGCGCTCGACTATCGCATAGCGACTCGAAGGCTTCCCGTCATCGCCGGTCTCGGCCTGATCCTCGCGGGCGCCCTGCTCGTCAGTGGGATCCGTCCGAACGATGCGACACCGCCCGTGGCGGCGCCGCCCGTCGCGGCGCAGACGGCGGCGGTCTCCGCATCGCCACCGGCCCGCACGAGTGAGACCACACGGCCGTCGGCCACCCGCGACCCGCGCACCCCGATCGCGACGGGCTATCGCATCCAGATCCCGCGGCTCGGGATCGACCTGCCGGTCGCGGAAGGTGACATCGCGCGTGACATCGAGCGGCAGAAGACCCCGGAGGGC
>JBBQHN010000018.1:0-24674 GCA_038324015.1 Candidatus Limnocylindria bacterium
GACGGCCGCCGATCTTGTGACTATCTCCAACGACGACCCCCGTCACAGCAGCCTGAAGTCGGTCGGCGGCGAGCCGGTCGTGCTCCGGGGCCCCGGCGAGTACGAGGTGCGGGAGATCCTGGTGACCGGCGTCGGGACCTATCGGGACGAGGACAAAGGCGCGAAGCGCGGCCGGAACACCATCTACACGATCCGGCTCGATGACCTGGTCATCTGCCACCTCGGCGGTCTCGGTCACGTCCTGCCGACCGCGGACCTCGAGAAGCTCGGCGACATCGACGTGGCGCTCGTCCCGATCGGTGGTGCCGACAACGACCTGAGCGCCGCTATGGCGGCCGAGATCATCCATCAACTCGAGCCCAAGGTCGTTGTCCCAATGTCCTATGACCCGGACGACGCGAAGAAGGACAGCCCGTACGAGCGCCTGCTCCACGAACTCGGGGTCAAGGACATCACGCCGGTGGCGAAGCTGTCGCTGTCCCGCAGCTCGCTCCCCGAGAACATCCAGGTGGTGGCTCTGGACTCGCGCGCGCGGTAATGGCAGGCTCTCCTCGGCATCGCGAGGAGGGAAGGCACATATGACCGCGGACAGGGCTGTCTACCGCGCGTTCCAATTCGGCCTCGGGATCTTCGGACTCACCGCGCTCCTCGGGCTCGCGAACGCGACCCGCATCTTCGGCGCCCTTTCGCAGGACACACTGCTGACGCACCTGCATTCCGGCACCCTCGGGTGGATCACGATGGGCGTGATCGGTGTGACGATCTGGCTGTTCGCGGGGTCCGGTGGGAACCTGTCGCGCAACGTCGGGATCACCGGTCTCATCACCGCGCTCTACGTCCTCGCGTTCTGGTCCGGGAACTTCCCAGCCCGCGCGATCACCGGCACGCTCGAGCTGCTCGCGATCCTCTATTGGTGGTGGTGGGCCTTCAGCGCCGCGCAGCGCGAGGGCTTCGGCCAGCTCGACGTTCCCCGGCTGTCGCTCGTCCTCGGCCTCACGATCCTGTCGATCGGAGCGATCGTCGGCGTCACCATCCAGCTGTTCCTGGCACTCGGGCTCGCGCTGCCGACGACACCGGAGCTGATCGGCACGCATGCCTCGGCGCAGATCGGCGGATACCTCGTCCTCGTCTCAGCCGGTATCGCCGACTGGTGTCTGTCCGGTCCGGGCAATCGCTCGCGTGCCGGCCTCGCGCAGGCCTGGATCCTGTTCTTCGGTGGCCTCCTGCTCGCGATCGGTGTCGGGATGAACATCCAGCCGTTCCAGGGCATCGCGACCCTGCTCCAGGTCATCGGCATCGTGATCGTCGTCGTGCGCCTCGGGATGAAGGCTGCCGGTGCACCATGGACCCAGGCGAGCGGGATACGCCACATCGCGATCTCCGTCCCGTTTCTCGTGCTCGGCCTGATCCTCGAGATCATGTTCCTCGCCGCGATCATCCAGGCGCAGGGCGACTTCACCAAGATCTCGGCCGGTCTGAATCACGCCCTCGACCACTCCTTCTTCGTCGGGGTCATGACCAACTCGCTCTTCGGCATGATCCTGATCGCGACCGCGTCCCAGGGCGCCGCGCGCGCCTGGCCGTGGGCCGACAACCTCATCTTTTGGGGCCTCAACATCGGCGCGGCCTCGTTCATCGCGGTCCTGCTCACGGTCGGCTCCGGCTATAGCGCGCCCGGACCGTTCCAGCACCCCGTCGCGTACACCGCGTCCCTCATGGGCTTGTCGGCGCTCCTGGGGATCGTGACGCTGTCACGGCGCCTCGGCGCGGCCCGCCGCGAGGCCCAAATGGAAGCTGCCCCGGCCTGATATCGCGCCGGATGGTCGGCGCACTGCCGGCCATCCGGTATACTTTGCTCAACGTCGTGTCGGGCGGACACGGCGACTTTTTCTGTAACGGATGGTCCAACCCTTGTACGCAGTCGTCCGCAGTGGCGGTAAGCAATATCGGGTCGAAGAGGGTCTTCTCCTGACCGTGGCGAGCCTCGAGGGCGAGCCCGGTAAGAAGGTGACTTTCGGCGAGGTCCTGCTCGTCGCCGACGGCGACGCGGTCAAGGCGGCTGCCAAAGCGACCGTTACCGGCGAGATCGTCGCCCACGGCAAGACCGAGAAGATCACGGTCTTCCGCTACAAGAACAAGACCCGGTCCCGCAAGAAGACCGGACACCGCTCGAAGACGACGACCGTCCGTATCACGAAGATCGAGGCCTAGAGATGGCACATAAAAAAGGCGCAGGTTCGACCCGCAACGGCCGCGACTCCGCCGGGCAGCGGCTCGGTGTCAAGGAGTACGCGGGCAGCGTCGTCGACGCCGGCGCGGTCCTCGTCCGCCAACGCGGCACCAAGCTCATGCCCGGTGAGAACGTCGGTGTCGGCAAAGATCACACGCTGTTCGCGCTCGTCGCGGGCACCGTCAAGTACAGCCCCGCGCGTGACGATCGCCGCAAGGTGAACGTACTCCCGCGAGCGAGCTAAGGAGACCCAGCGATGAAAGCGAAGATCCACCCCCAGTATGTCGAGGCGACGGTGACGTGCGCCTGCGGCAACCAGTTCAAGACCGTGAGCACCAGGTCCGAGCTCCACGTCGAGGTCTGCGCGAAGTGCCACCCGTTCTTCACGGGCAAGCAGCACCTCATGGACGTTCAGGGCCGCGTCGAGCGCTTCAACAAGCGATACGGCAAGAACGCGGAGCAGCCGGCCGCTTCCGAGCCCGCCCCCACGCGTTAGCGCCCGTCCGACCTCCGGCACCCATTCGTTGGGTGGCTTGGAGGTCGTCGTCGGGAGCATGTTCAGCGGAAAGAGCGAGGAGCTCATCCGTCGCGTGAAGCGCGCCGTCATTGCGCGCCGCACGGTCCAGGTCTTCAAGCCCTCGATTGACGACCGCTATGGCATGGAGCTCGTGCGTTCGCACGACGGCGACTCGTTCGTCGCGCGCCCGGTGCGCTCGAGCGCCGAGATCATGCCCCTTCTCTCGCCCGACACGAGCGTCGTCGGTGTCGACGAAGTGCAGTTCTTCGATCCCGGCATCGTCAGCGTGGTGCGCGAGCTTGTCGCGAGCGGCCGCCGGGTCATCTGCGCCGGTCTCGACCTGGACTTTCGCGGCGAGCCGTTCGGTCCGGTGCCCGTCCTTCTCGCCCTCGCGGAGCGCGTCGACAAGCTCGAAGCGATCTGCGTGGTGTGCGGTGAGTCGGCCACGCGAACGCAGCGCATCGTGAACGGCGTACCCGCGTATTACGAGGACCCGATCATCGTCGTTGGCGCGCAGGAGGCCTACGAAGCGCGCTGCCGCACCTGTCATACCGTTCCCCGCCGATCGGCCGTCACCTCATGAGCGGTGCGGCGAAGGCGTCGACGTACGGTGGGCAGGCGGTCATCGAGGGCGTGATGATCCGGGGGAAGCGGACGATCGCGCTCGCCTGCCGCAAGCCCGACGGCGGCATCTACCGCTACCGCGAGGCGCTCGACTCGCCGCTGAGCCGCTCGCGCATCGCGCGCGCGCCGTTCGTGCGCGGCATCTTCGTCCTGTGGGAATCGCTGCGCTACGGCATGCGCATGCTCATGAAGTCCGCGGACGTACAGCTCATCGAAGACGGCGCGTCGGAGCCTGCGCCGAAGGGCGCGACCGGCACGCTGGCGATGGGCCTGGGCCTCGTCGCGGCGCTCGGTCTGTTCGTCGGCGTCCCATATCTGCTCACCGGCCTTCTCAAGTCGGCGATCCCGTCCACGCTCGGGCTGAATGTCGCCGAGGGCCTGCTGCGCCTGGGCCTCCTGCTCGGATATCTCTACGCGATCTCGTTCCTGCCTGACATCCGGCGCGTGTTCGCGTATCACGGTGCCGAGCACATGACCATTCATGCCTTCGAGCACGGCGACCCGCTGGACGCTCGCCACATCGAGCCGTATCCGACCGCGCACCCGCGCTGCGGAACAGCCTTCCTGCTCTTTGTCGTCGTCATCGCCATCGTCGTGTTCGCGTTCGTGCCGCGGATCAACCTCATCGTGGACCTCGTGGTGCGGCTCGTGCTCGTGATCCCGGTCGCCTCGATCTCGTACGAGGTCCTCAAGCTCGGGGCCGGCCATGAGGGCAACCCATTGATGCGCATCGCGATCGCGCCGGGGCTCCTGCTGCAGGCGATCACGACGCGCCGGCCGGACCACTCGATGATCGAGGTCGCCATCGCGTCGCTCGAAGAGGCGCTGGCCGGGGACGCCGCGGCATGACCGAGCTGTCGGACAAGATGCGCCGGCGCCTCGGCCAGATCGAGTCGCGTCACGACGAGCTTGGACGCTCGATGAGCGACCCGAGCGTGACGGGGGATCGCGCCAAGATCCGCTCGGTCGGGCAGGAATACGCCGCACTCGAGCAGATCGTCGAGACCATTCGCGCGCTCAGCGCCGCCGAGAAGCGGCTCGCCGAGGCGCGTGAGCTGCAGCAGGGCGACGATGCCGACCTGCGCGACCTTGCGCGCGAGGAAGAAGGCACCACTGCGGTCGAGGTCGACCGGCTCACCGAGAAGCTCCGGACACAGCTCATCCCGCGCGACCCGCTCGACGAAAAGAACGTCATCGTCGAGATCCGGGCCGGCGAGGGCGGGGAAGAGGCGGCGCTGTTCGCCGCCGATCTCTACGCGATGTATCTCCGGTATGCCGAGCGACATCGCTGGAAGGCCGAGGAGATGTCAGCATCCCGTTCTGAGAAGGGCGGATACAAGGAAGTCGTCTTCCGGATCGCCGGTCAGGGTGCATACAGCCGCCTGAAGTTCGAGTCGGGCGTGCATCGCGTGCAGCGCGTGCCGTCGACCGAGGCCCAGGGCCGGATCCACACGTCGACCGCGACGGTCGCGGTGCTGCCCGAAGCAGAAGAGATCGACCAGAGCATCGATGAAGGCGACCTCAAGATCGACGTGTACCGCGCGGGTGGCAAGGGCGGGCAGGGCGTCAACACGACGGACTCCGCCGTCCGCATCACCCACATCCCGACCGGCGAGGTGGTCATCCAGCAGGACGAGCGGTCCCAGCTCAAGAACAGGGCCAAGGCGATGACCGTGCTCCGCTCGCGGCTTCTCGCGCGCGCGCAGGCCGAACGCGACGCGGAAGCCGGCGCGCTCCGAAACTCGCAGATCGGCCACGGCGAGCGCGCCGAGAAGATGCGCACCTACAACTTTCCGCAGGACCGGCTCACCGACAAACGCCTGGGGCACAACCTCTCCAATCTGCCGCGGCGGATGGACGGCGAGCTGGACGACCTCATCGAGGCCCTCATGCAGCAGGACGAGGCCGAGCGCATGGCCGCGCTCGAGGCCGACGAGGACTAGCCGCTCTCGGGATGGGCACGTTCGTCCTCGAGCCCGATGTTCCGTTCTCGCTGTCGGCCGCCGCATCGTTCGGCTTCGGTCCGAACATGGCGCGGCCGAAGCCGGAGGGCGATCTCATGCGGATCGCATTCGTGCTCGACGGCTATGCCGAGCACGCCGGAATCGTCCTTCGTCAGGGCGCCGGTGGCTCGATCGAGGCCGAGGTGGACGGGACGCGGAAGCTGGCCGCCGCCGAGCGTCAGGTGCGGCGGATCCTCTCGCTCGACCATGCGGGCAAAGGCTGGGTCGCCATCGGAGCGCGCGAGCCGGTCATCGGACGCCTGCAGCACGACCATCCCGGTCTGCGGCCCGTCCTCTTCCATTCGCCCTACGAGGCCGCGGCGTGGTCAGTGATCAGCCACCGCCGCGGACGCCTGCAGGCCGCGTCGCTTCGAACACGGCTCGCCACCGAGTACGGCCGCACCTTCGAGCTCGCCGGCGAGACGGTGGCGGCGTTCCCACTGCCGGAGAAGCTCGTCGATCTGCGGAGCTTCGCGGGCTTCGAGCCACAGCGCGTCGAGCGCCTGCGCGGTGTCGCTCGCGCGGCGCTCGATGGGAAGCTCGATGCGAGCCGGCTCGCGAAGCTCCCGATCGAGGTCGCCCGCGCGGAGATCGGGACGCTGTCGGGATTCGGTCCGTTCTATTCGGACCTCGTGCTCGTGCGCGCCACAGGTCTCACGGACGTCCTGCCGCGTGACGAGCCGCGGATCCTCGGGTACGCCGGTCACTTTTACGGCCTCGGCCGCCCCGCCACCTCGGCGCAGCTCGCGGAGATCGCGGAGCGCTGGGCACCGTACCGGACGTGGGCGGTCGTGCTCATCCGGGTCGCAGGCGATCGCGCCGGGCTGCCATTCCAGGAACGCGGGAGAATGGGCGGGTGAAGACGGACGACCTGCGGTACGACGAAGACGTGGCGTTCACGCTCGCCGACGACGCCGCGACCGTCTCGGCGATCGTCCGCCGGACGCCGGATGAGCAGCTCCGTGGCGTCAAGATCGGGGACTGGACCGCGAAAGAGGTCATCGGACACATCGCCGACCTGGCCGAGGTCTTCGCGGAGCGGGTCCGCCGGTGCGCGACCGAAGAGCAGCCCGCGCTCGCGAGCGTGGACCAAGACGCGGTCCATGCAGAGCGGAAGAACAACGACGCCGACGCGACGGCCCTCGCCAAGCGGATCCAGGCCGCGCACGCGACGATCGTGCGGTACCTGCAGCAGTCAGGCGTCGCCGATCGCATGGGCATTCACGCTGAACGTGGCGCGATCACCGCGGGCTGGATGGGTGCGTACCACGCGCGCCACTCGCACGAGCACATCGGCGAGCTGCAGCCACACTTTCTGCCGCGTTAGGCGGACAGGCGCGTCACCGCCTCGAGCAATTCGTTCACATCGAAGGGTTTCGTGAGGACGGCGGTCGCTTCGCGCAATAGCCCACCGTCCGCCCGCGCTTCGCCGTGAGCAGTGAGGACGAGGACGGGCGATCCGGTGCGTTGCCGCAGGTCGCGGACCTGCCGGATGGCGCTCGCGCTGTTGTAGCCGGACCGGGTCATGAGGTCGGTGATGACGAGTGACGGCCTCGACTCGGCTGGGATGGCATCGAGTCCCCCGACGAGCGTTACCGCGTACAGCGAGTCCTCGAGGATCTCCCGGATCATCTCTGCGAGCGACCGGTCGTCCTCGACCACGAGCAGGCTCTTCACGATCGCGCCCCCCGCCACGATGGTCTCCATCCACAGATGAGACGGTGGCGTAGGCTCGCTGACGAGATACGGCTTGCCGTATGTGGACGAGGGGGCCGTGTGACGGGCCGTCAGGGTGCGACCGTGCTGACCGAACGACAACTCGCGGTCGTCGGGCTCGTGTCGCAAGGTCTTCCGAACAAGGAGATCGCGGCCCGGCT
The DNA here is from genome assembly GCA_038324015.1 of Candidatus Limnocylindria bacterium. Taxonomy (GTDB): domain Bacteria; phylum Chloroflexota; class Limnocylindria; order P2-11E; family P2-11E; genus UBA4735. Next base: position 7,252 of record JBBQHN010000018.1, read on the forward strand.
CGGCGTGAGCATTCGGGCCATCGAGGCGACGCTCACACGTGTGTATGTGCGGCTCGATCTGCCCAATCGCAGCGCCCTGATCGCGCTCGCGCTCTCTGAAGCTGGCTTCGGACTCGCCGTCGCCCGGCGGCCGGCCCCGAGCGGACTCGGCGCCGTCGCCGCTCTGCGGTCGCTCGAGGAAGAAGCTGGGGCATATGCGAATGCGCCGTTCATGGTGGCGCTGACGCAGGGTCCCGAGCACCGTTACACATTCGTGAATCGCGTCGCCGCGGAGGTCGCGGGCCGGCCGGGTGCGAGCCTGATCGGCCGGACGGTGCTGGAGGTGTACCCGGACCTCGATCCGGCCTTCCGTGCCGCCCTCGACGGCTCCTACGCGAGCGGCCGGCCGTGGTCGAGCGGCATCCCTGCGGCCGTGCGCTGGACCCACGAGGACGGCTCGATCCGCGACAGCACGGTGGAACTGATCTTCCAGCCGGTCCGCGATGCCACGGGCGCCGTCGCCGGCATCCTACAGATCGGCATCGAAGGATCAGCGCCGGACTAAGCGGCTCCGACCAGATCGAGGACGCGCGCGAGGCCGTGTGACTGGCCCGGCTCGGTCCGCGGCAGGAGCAGGACGGCGCAGCCGGCGACGACCGCGCCACCGTCGACGGGATGGTCGCCGACCACGAGGGTCGTCCCGGGCGTGGTCCCGATCGCCCCGCACGCAGCGAGGAACAGCGCGGGATCGGGCTTCTCGACACCGTGCTCGAACGAGTGCGCGTAACCGTCGACGAGGTCCGACCACCCGTGCTTCGCGAAGACCGGGCGCAGATCCTCGGCGACGTTGCTCACGACGCCGATCTTCACGCCGCGGCGCTTGAGCTCGCGCAGCACCCCCTCCGTGTCGGGGAACGGGATCCAGGTCGTGTGGTCCATGACGCGCTCGTAGAGCAGCAGAGAGGTGCCGGGTTTGTGCACGTCCGCCTGCGCGAACAACGCGAGCCAGCCGGCGCGGTGGGCCTCTGGCGAGAGATCCCGCTTCGCCGCCAGGGCTTCCGGGGTCTTCGAGTCGCGCCAGATCTTGTCCCAGAGCGCGTGCGCATATTCGGGCGCCAGGCCCGCTTCCGTGAGGACCGCCGCGCCGTCGGGGCTGTAGAAGAGCGTGTCGCCGAAATCGAAACAGACGCCATCGAACCTCACGTGAGCTCGACGACCTCACGCCACGACGGCACCTTGGTCGCGAAGCCAAGTGAGCGGACCTTTGGCTCGAACGCCGCCTGCGCCGCCGGGTCGCCGTGCACGATGAACGTGAGCTTCGGCGCCCGGGTGAAGTTCTTGAGCCACGCCAGCAGCTCGGGTTCGTCCGCGTGGGCTGAGAAGCCACTGATCGATCGCACCTGGCATTGCACGTCGAGATCCTGCCCGTCGATCCGGACGGCCTTCGCACCCTGCTGCAGCCGCGCGCCGAGGGTGCCTTCACCTTGATAGCCGACGAAGAGCAGCGTCATCGCCGGATCGCCGACGAGTGCCTTCACGTGCTGCACGATGCGACCGCCAGTGATCATCCCGTTGGACGCGACGATGCCGAAGGGTCGCGAGGCGGTCGCATCCAGCGCCAGCGACGCCTTGCCGTCCCGGACCGCGGTCGCGCCGGGGTAGTCGAGCGGCGCCTCGGCTGACGCGAGCAGCTTCCGCGCGTCCGCATCGAAGTACTCCGCGAACGCGCGGTAGATCTCGGTGGCCTTGCCCGCCATCGGCGAATCGAGATACAGCTGCAGCTGCGGGATGCGCTTCGCGCCGAGCAGCCGATCGAGCTCGTACACGATCTCCTGGGTCCGTCCGATCGCGAACGACGGCATCAGCAGCACGCCCTTGCGGTCGTATGTCGCGGTGACCGCTTCCCCGAGGAGCCGGATCGCCTCATCCTGGGGCTCGTGCGTCCGGCCGCCGTACGTCGATTCGACGAGGAGATAGTCGCCGTCGCGGATCGGCGTCGGGTCGCGCACGATCGGCGTGCCCGGACGGCCGATGTCGCCGCTGAACACGATCGTGCGCTCGCCGGAGTTGTCACGCGCCGTGACCCGGATGATCGCCGAGCCAAGGATGTGTCCAGCGTCGAGGTAGGTCGCGGTCACACCGGGCGCGATCTCGACGGGCGCGCCGTACTCGATGCCTTTGAACCGCGACAGCGCGGCCTCGGCCTGCGGCGTGGTGTAGAGCGGCTCGCGAAGATAGGTGAGCGCCTCCGGCGGCGCGGCGCGCAACGCCTGCTCGGCGTCCTCTGGTGCTCCCGGCGGGAACCGCTCCGTCGCTGCGGCAAGCTCCGCCGCGGCCGCCCGATCCTCGGCGAGCGCTCGATCGGGATGCCGTGTTGCGAAGCGCTGGTGGCTCGCGGCGGACTCCTCTTGCAGCTTCGCTGAATCGAGGATGACGAGCTCTGCCAGCTTGACCGTGCCACGCGTCGCGTAGACCGGGCCGTGAAAGCCCATGGCGCTCGCGTGGGGAATGAGCCCGCAGTGATCGAGGTGTGCGTGTGTGAGGAGCAGTGCGTCGATCGTCTTTGGGTCATACGCGAACGGGACGCGGTTGCGCAGCACATCGTGTGGGCTGCCCTGGAACATCCCGCAGTCGATGAGGATCTTCGCGCGATCGGTCTCGAGGAGGTACTGGGAGCCGGTGACCGTCCGTGCGGCGCCCAGGAAATGCAGACGCATGCGTCCATGATGCCGCGCTAGCATCACGCGCGCAGATGTATGGACCCGTATTGATCGGGGAGAAGGTCACCCTTCGCCCACCAGATGACTCCGATGCCCAGCGTTTCGTGGATTGGTTCGCGGATCTGGACGTCACCCGCTACCTCGCCCGGCGCGCCGGCATCGGGCTCCTGCAGGAGCAGGGGCATCTCAAGAAGGTCGGCGAGTCGACGACGGACATCCTTTGGGTGCTGCAGGCCGAGGGCCATCCGATCGGCGCGACCGGCATCCATGGGATCGACTGGATCAACGCGCACGCGACGACCGGCACGGTGATCGGCGACAAGAACGCGTGGCGGAAGGGCTATGGCTCCGAGGCGATGCGGCTGCGCACCGAGTACGCGTTCCGGCAGCTCAACCTCCACAAGCTCTCGTCGAGCGCGTTCTTCGACAACGAGCCGAGCCGACGCGCGCTCGCCAAGGCGGGCTATACGCAAACTGGCGTAGAGCGCGAGCACATCTTCCGCGAAGGTCGCTGGCATGACCACTGGACGTGCGAGATCTTGCGTGCGGACTGGGAGAAACTGCAGGCGCGTTGACACCGGCTTGCGACCGCTCCTCTGGTAGCCTCGCGCTTAGAAGAGCACGGCTGCACCGCGAAGGGTTGAGGGAACTGTGAAGCGATCCGCCATCGTCCTGCTCGTATTGATCGTTGCGGCTGGCGCCTTCCTGTTCTTCCCCCGCGGCGGTTCGCTTTCTGTCGCGAACGCCGCGACCATCACGGTCCTCCACGGTCAGATCGACGCGCAGAAGGGCGCCAGCGGATTTACACCTGCGTTCGATGGCGACCTCCTCACGAGCGGCGATGTGGTTCGCGCAGACAATGCCGGCAACGCCGTGGTCACGTTCTTCGATGGCAGCACGCTTACGGTCGAGTCGGGAGCGCAAGTGCGCGTATCGAGCCTCGTCAAGACCGGTGGCGGCGGGATCCAGGTCACGATCGAGCAGACGCTCGGCCGGACGTGGGCTTCGGTGCAGAAGCTCCGGCCGGATTCGAAGTTCGAGATCAAGACCCCGACCTCCACGGCCGCGGTCCGCGGCACCGCGTTCGAGACGATCGTCGATACGGTCAACGGCATCACGACCACGACCGTCAAGACCACGGAAGGCCAGGTCATCGTGCAGGCGCAGAGCGGTGGACAGACGACCGTCAACGCCGGCGAAGAGGTCCAGCAGGTCCAGGGTGCCCCGGCACCGGCCGCGCCGACGATCCAGCCACCCTCTCCGCGTCTTCGGTTCACGCCGTCGGCGAACGTGGGCTTCACCGTGATCGACCCGCGCGGCCTGCAGTGCAGCACCGCGGTGCGGCAGATCCCCGGATGCAACTTCAACGGCTCCGTCGTGACCATCGATGGCCCCGTGAGCGGTACCTACGCGATCGCGTTGACCGCCGCCGCTACCGCGCAGGGCGCGACGCTCACGCTCGACGCGCTGCGGGGCACCGCGACCGACTTCAGCACGCGCTTCAGTGCGAACCTCAACCTCGGTGACCTCGTCCGCACGACCGTCGGCGCCACGGTGCCGGCCACCGGCGTGTTGACGACAACAGGCTTCACCGCGGCCGAGCTCGTGACGAGTGTCTGCGGCGCCGAGGCCAAGGGCCGCGTGTTCTCGTCCGGTTCCCTTGACGAACGCGCGAACGCGCTCGCGGCGTATGGCAAGGCGAGCCCGAAGCAGCCTGCGGCGCTGGTGCTCTTGGCGTCCGAGCTGACGAAGGCTGCCCTGGACGGCGCGGCCACCGCGGGTCTGCCGGTGACCGTGAGCGGCATCATCGTGTCGATCGATGGCTCCGGCCTGCACCTCAGCGCACAGGCCGCGGCTGGTCCGTTCACCGTGCCGGCGACGGCGAGCATCATCGCGGGCGCGCGTGACGGGAAGCTCACGCTGAAGACACGCGATCTCGAAGCAGGTCCGATCCCGGGTAGCGTCAAGGACCAGCTCACGTCGGCGCTCGACCAGAGCCTCACCGACTTCGGCGCGTCATTCCCGCTTGCTGTCGATCGCGTGGCGTTCCGCAGCGGCTGCCTCGCGGTGATCGGCACGACCCCCTAGTGGCGGTTCTGGCGGAGGCGCATTCGGCCCGGTCCTAGACTCGCCTTCGATGGACACCCTCGAGCGGCCCGCGACGGTCACGCAGTCGCAACGGAAAGAGATCGAGGCCCAGCGCCAGGCCACCCAGGAGACGCGTCGCGCGACGGTGCCGGCGATGGAAGCGCTCCTTTACCAGCCGATCCCCGTCCTCGATCATGGCTTCATCCGCGTCATCGACTACATGGGCGACGATGCGGCGGTCGTCCAGGCGGCCCGCGTTTCCTACGGCGCCGGCACGAAGAAGATTCGCGAGGACGCTGGGCTCATCAATTACCTGATGCGGCACCGTCACACGTCGCCGTTCGAGATGTGTGAGCTCAAGATCCACGTGAAGATGCCGATCTTCGTCGCGAGACAATTTTTGCGTCACAGAGTGGCTTCGGCGAATGAAGTTTCAGGACGGTATTCGATCCTCGATCGCGAGTTCTATATGCCCGACCATGCGAACATCGCGGCGCAGGCAAAGACGAATCGACAAGGTCGCGGCGATGTCCTGAACGAAAGCGAAGCTGCTCGCGTCCTCGCTGTGTTGCGCGAGGATGCTGCCCGCGCCTATGAGCACTACGAAGACATGCTGAATGAGGTCGATGGCCAGATCGTCGACCCCGAGCGACAGGGTCTGGCGCGCGAGCTCGCGCGTATGAACTTGCCGGTCAACCTGTACACGCAGCTCTACTGGAAGATGGATCTGCACAACCTTCTGCATTTCCTCAACCTGCGCGCCGATGCTCATGCTCAATACGAGATCCGGGTCTATGCCGAGGCGTTGCTCGACGTCGTGAAGCAATGGGTGCCGCTGACGCACGCCGCGTTCATGGATTACCGGATGGGTGCCTACGAGCTCTCCGCGAAGGGTCTCGCTGCCGTCCAGCGCCTGCTGCGCGGCGAACAGGTCGAGCGCGAATCGACCGGCATGTCACCCGGAGAATGGCGCGAGCTCATGGAGACGCTGGAGCGCTGAACACCGACCGCGCCGGATTCCTGTGGGATCCGCGCCTCGCGTCGCATGTGTATCGCGACGACCACCCGCTCAAGCCGAAGCGGCTCATCGGTGTCCACGACACGCTCCAGCGCGTGGGCGCGTTCGCGCGGCCCAACGCCGTCGTCCTTGAGCCGCGCGACGCGACGATCGCGGAGATCGAGCGGATCCACGCGCCGGATTACGTCGAGGCCGTTCGCCAGGCTTCCGCCGATCCGGACGAGGACTACAACCGGTGGGGGCTCTCGGCGCAGGGCGATACGCCGCCGTTCGCCGGCATGCACGAGGCGTCGCTGCTGACCACCGGCGGGACCCTCCGAGGGATGGAGGAGGTGCTCGCGGGTCGTCTGCGCGTGTCGTTCAACGGCGCGGGCGGCCTCCATCACGCCATGCGGCGCCGCGCGTCCGGGTTCTGCATCTACAACGATCCGGCGATCGCGTGCGGCCTCCTCGCCGATGGCGGCTTGAAGGTCGCGTACGTCGATATCGACGCGCACCATGGTGACGGCGTGCAGGCAGCGTTCTACGACACCGACCAGGTCCTCACGATCTCGCTCCATGAGACCGGCCGGTCGTTGTTCCCGGGCACCGGGTTCGCCGACGAGCGGGGGACCGGTCGCGGCGCCGGATACAGCATCAACGTCGCGCTGCCTCCGTACACCGACGATCGCGCCTATACGCACGCGTTCGACGCGGTCGTGCCGCCGCTCATCGAGCGGTTCAAGCCCGACATCCTCGTGACGCAGCAGGGGATCGACTCACACTTCAGCGATCCACTGACGCACCTGCAGGTCTCTACCCGCGCCCGCGAGCACGCGGTCCGGGCGTTCCAGAGTTTCGGGCTGCCCTGGGTCGCGATGGGTGGCGGCGGCTACGACCTGGACGCGGTCGCGCGGGGCTGGTCCATCGAGTTTCTCGTCATGCTCGGCGCGCCGGTCCCCGAGGAGCTCCACGACGCAGACCCGCCCGAGTGGACTGGCGACGAGCGTGACGCCATCGACGTCGCGACCGAGGTCGCCGTACGGGACGCGCTGGCCGCGGCCTTCCAGTGAACGAGCTACTCGTGCTCGCGCGCTCGCCGCGGCGCGGAGCTGTGGTCGTGCTCGAGAACGGCCGGCTCTCGGTCGCCGTCGCGCTCGTGGTCGCCGCGACCGCGGTGGCGGCCATCAACGCCGCGCGCTTCATCGGTGACGTGCCGGTGAGCGGCATCCTCTACGGGCCGACTCGGAACCCCGCGATCGTGGCGCTCATCGACGCGCTCGGCCGCGAACGCGCTGCGATCGTCGGCTACCTCATCGAGCAGGTCTGGACCGTGCTGGTGATCGTGACCGCGTTCAGCCCGATCTTCGTATGGCTCCTCGGCTCGACCGCCGTCCACGCGGCCGCTCGGATCGATGGTGCCCGCCGGCCGCTCCGGCCGATGCTCGTGTACTTCGGTTACGCGACGGCGCTCACGCGCATCCCCGCCGATGGCGCGGCCGCGATCCTCGGCAGCGGGCAGAGCGCCGGCGCGCCGGTCGCGCAGCTCATCGGGACCGCCTGCCTGGTCTGGCTCGCCGTCCTCGTGTGGCGGGCGATCGAGCTCCACTACGCGCTCACGCCGACACACGCGGGAGTCGTGTTCCTCGTGGCCGTCGTCCTGTTCTACCTCGTGCCGCTCGCGTTGATCGTGGCCACGTTCGTCGCGGTCCTCATCGCGGCGATCGTCCTGGAGTACGTGCCGGGGCTCTAGCCCTCGTCGGAGCTGACGGCCGCGACCAGCGCGAGGTCACCGGCGCGCACGGTCTTCGGATCGAACTTGCGAACGCTCGCGGCCATCTTGCCGAGCGCTTCGGCCATCGACATCGGCGGCGGAGCGCCACGCTTCTGTGGTATCCAGCGCACCGGATTGCAGCGCGCGACGACGACAGCGCGAAGGTACGGGCTCTTGAAGCCCATCTCCTGGAGCGTCTTCACATGCGCGGCGACGCGGTCGTCGATGTCCAGCAGACGGCGGCCCCACTGATCGCGCTGCCGCAGCGCGGCGGGCAGCGTGCCGTCAAGGAACACGTCGACGCGGCGCAGCATCGACTGATACGACGAGCCGGCGAACCGCCCACGCTCCTCGTAGGCGGTACCGAGCGTGAGGAAGTGCGCGGCCTCGAACGCGACGGCGTGATCCGTCTCTTTGGACCGCGGCTGCTCCTTCGCGAGCGACCGGGCCATGCGGATGACTTCCATGCTGCGGTCGCGCAAGTTGTGCGCCTTCTCGGTATTGAGCGGCAGGATCCGGTAGGCGATCGCCGGATCGGTGACGATGAGCGCGGTCACGGTTCGTAGGCCGAGCTTCTTTGCGGCGGCGAGGCGGTGCCGGCCGTTCGGCGAGGTGAAGCCCTCCTTGCCGGCGACCGCGATGACCGGATCCAGGAACACGCCGACCGCGCCGATCGCGTCAGACAAGCGGTCCGCGTGGACCTTCGAGAGGTCGCGTTGGAATTCCGTCGCTTCGATGGAGCGGAGGGGCAGGCTCGCCAGGAGCAGCGGCGTGCCGCCGTACGGATCCTTGTACGCGGCGAGGGTCGCGCCGCCGGCCTTCGTCACGCGCTTCGTGAGGTCGACGACGCTCGCGTCGCCGAGGTCGATCGCGCTCTCGAGCGGCTCGGGCCCGCGCGGCGCGGCGGGGCCACGCTTCTTCGTGGCCTTCCTGGTCGTCTTCTTGGTAGTCGTTTTCTTCGCTGGCATGTCGAAGACGATACGTCGCTAGAGTCGATGCGTGCCCACTGCCTGGTCCCCAACGAAGCGCTACCTCGACCGGAGCCGCCTGAAGCGGTTCGCGGCGGACCACGGCATCATCGACTACGACGCGCTCCTCGCCTGGGCGACCGACGATCTCGAACGCTTTTGGCGCGCGGTCGACACCGACCTCGGCCTGGTCTGGAGCGCTCCGTACACACGGGCACTGGACTCCTCGCAGGGCATCCCGTGGACGACCTGGTGGACCGGCGGCCGGATGAACTACGTCGCCACGGCGCTGCGTACGGACAGGGACCAGGACCGCGTGGCGCTCATCAGCGAGCGCGAGGACGGCGCTGTCGAGCGGCGCACGTACGGTGAGCTGCGCGACGATGTCGCCCGCTTCGCGGCGGGCCTGGGCGCGATCGGCGTGCGCCGCGGTGACCGCGTCGGGATCTTCCTGCCAATGGGCATCGAGTGCGTGGTCGCCGTCCTCGCGGTCGGCGCGCTCGGTGCGGTGTACATCCCGATCTTCTCGGGCTACGGCGCCGAGGCGATCGCCGGCCGGCTTCGCGACTGCGACGCCTCGGTCCTGATCTGCGCTGACGGCTTCCACCGCCGCGGGTCGGTCGTGCCGATGAAGGAGACCGCCGATACCGCGGCCGACGGCGCGCCGAGCGTGCGGCAGGTCGTGGTCGCCGAGCGCCTCGGTCGCGCGTACCCGACGCGCGATCGCGACGTGACCTGGGCCGAGGTCGTGCGGCGCGGCAGCGCACCGCTCGATGGGTGGGAGGACACCAGCGCCGAGGACCCGTTCATGATCATCTACACCTCGGGCACCAGCGGCCGGCCGAAGGGCGCGGTCCACGTGCACGGCGGCTTCCCGGTGAAGGCTGCGCAGGACATGGCCCACGGCTTCGACGTCCAGGACGGCGACGTCGTGTTCTGGTTCACCGACATCGGTTGGATGATGGGTCCCTGGCTCATCGCCGGCGGGCTCGCGCTCGGCGCGACGATCGTCCTATACGACGGCACGCCGGACTTTCCGGACGAGTCACGCGTGTGGTCGATGGTCGAACGCCACCGGGTCACGCATCTTGGGATCTCGCCGACCGCGATCCGCGGGCTCATGCGCGCCGGCGAGGAGCCGGTCACGAGGCACGACCGCTCGAGCCTGCTGGTCCTCGGCAGCACCGGCGAGCCCTGGAACCCCGATCCCTGGTGGTGGTACTTCCGAACGGTCGGCGAGGGCCGCTGCCCGATCATCAACTACTCGGGCGGTACCGAGATATCCGGCGGCATCCTCGGCTGCACGACCTGGACCGACATCCAGCCCGGCTCGTTCCGCGGTCCGCTCCCGGGCATGGCCGTGGATGTCGTCGACGAGCAGGGACGACCGGTGCGCGGCACCGTGGGCGAGCTCGTGATCCGAAAGCCCTGGCCGGGCATGACCCGCGGCTTCTGGAAGGATCGTGAGAGATATATCGAGACGTACTGGAGCCGCTGGCCCGATGTCTGGGTGCACGGCGACTGGGCGCGCATCGACGCTGAGGGCTTCTGGTACATCGAAGGCCGCAGCGACGACACGCTCAAGATCGCGGGCAAGCGCGTGGGACCGGCCGAGGTCGAGTCGGCTGCGGTGGCGAGCGGCGTCGTGAGCGAGGCCGCGGCGATCGGCGTGCCCGACGAATTGAAGGGTGAGGCCATTGTCGTGTTCGCGGTGCCGACGCCGGGCACGACCGCCGATGCCGCCCTCGAGCGCGCGGTCTCGGACACCATCGCGGAGCAGCTCGGCAAGCCGCTGCGGCCGAAGGCCGTGCGCCTGGTCGGGCAGCTGCCGAAGACGCGCAACGGAAAGATCCTCCGCCGGCTCATCCGCGGCGCCTACCTGGGCAAGACGGAACTCGGGGACACGTCGGCGCTCGAGGATCCTTCGTCCCTCGACGAGATCCGCGCCGCAGGGAAGATCTAGACGGGGGTGGTCTTGTTCGCGGAGATGGCGCGCACGAGCCCAACGATGAGTGCCGCGACCAGGAACAGGAACACGATCGCAAGCAGCGCCGGCAGGTCGAACACGACCGGCGTGTCTGTCTGCGGCCAGATGCCCTGGAACGGACGCACGAGCGGCTCGGTGATCCCGTAGAGCGCAGAGACGAGCGCCTGACCGGCGTTCGCGCCGAGCAGCTTCAGCGTGAAGCGGATCAGCAGGAGCACCTCGAGCACCGTGAAGACGAGCGTGATGACCCGCGTCGTGGTCCATACCGGTGCGTAGGGGTTCGCGTTGACGTTGACCTGTCGCGGAGTCGTCTGCGCGGGTGTCGTCGTCACGGTCTCCACGCGCTCGACGCGGTCGATGGCGGGACGGTCGATGATCTTGGTCTCGTTGGTGTCGGGTCCAGGTGTTGTAGTCATGCCTGTTGGCTGAGCAGGGGACATGCCAAAGCCCTTACCCTCGCCCTCGGTGACCACGAATAGGCCCGAATATCCGTTCGCACACCGGCAACGGGTCCGTTTCGGCGAGACGGACATGCAGGGAGTCGTCTACTACGCGAACTACCTGCTCTTCGCGGAGGTGGGTCGCGTCGCGTATCTCCGCGAGCTCGGTATCGATTACAAGCGCGATCTCATCGCGCGCGGCGTCGACTTCACGATCGGTGAAGCGTCGGTGCGCTACCAGGCACCGCTCCGCTTCGACGACGAATACGACATCCGCGTGCGGGTGGGGGAGGTCCGCGGCTCGTCGTGGACGTTCGAGTACGCGTTCGATCGCGCCGACGGCCAGCGCTGCGCGGTGGGGTCGACGGTGCAGGTCATCGTCGATCCGGCCAGCGGCCGCGCGACACGGATCCCGGCGGACCTTCGCGCGGTCCTCGAGGCTGCGAAGGCCTGATGGATCTCACGCTGCCGGACGACCTGCAGCTCCTCCAGCGGAGTGTCCGGGCGTTCGTCGAGGAACAGCTCCTGCCGCGCTCCGAGGAGATCGAGAAGAGCGACTGCATCCCTCGCGAGGTCATCGCTGCGATGGCCGGCATGGGCCTCTTCGGCCTCGGGTTCCGCGAGGAGGTGGGCGGCCAGGGCTTTGGCAAGCTCGGGTACTGCGTCGCGGTCGAGCAGCTCGCCCGCGCGAACGCGTCGCTGTGGAACGTGATCGGCGCGTCGGCGGGTCTGTGCGGGACGGCGATCGACATCGGCGGTCCCGACGAGCTCCGGTCGCGTTACTTGCCGGATCTCCTCTCCGCGACGCGGCTCGGCGCGTACGGGCTCTCCGAGCCCGGCGCTGGCAGCGATGCCGGGGCCTTGCAAACGACGGCACGCCGCGACGGCGACGCATATGTCATCGACGGAGCCAAGACCTTCATCACCAATGCACCGATCGCCGATGTCTTCACGGTGTTCGCGACCCTGGACCGCAGCGCGGGATCGAAGGCGATCACCGCGTTCGTCGTCGAGCGTGACACACCCGGCCTCGAGGTCGGTCCCAACGACGAGAAGATGGGCCTGCACGGGTCGACGACCGCGCAGCTCTACTTCCACGAGCTGCGCGCACCCGTGGCCCAGCGCGTCGGTGCCGAGGGCGACGGCTTCAAGATCGCGCTCAAGACCCTCGACCTCGGACGGCTCGGGCTCGCGGCGCACGCTGTTGGTGCGGCGCAGCGGCTGCTCGAGGCGTCGGTCGAGTACGCGAAGGCGCGCCTGCAGTTCGGTAAGCCGATCGCGGTGCACCAGGCGATCCAGTGGATGCTTGCCGACGCCGCCATCGGCATCCACTCCGCCCGGCTGATGGTCTATGACGCCGCGTCCCGAGCGGACCGCGGCGAGCGCGTCACCGACCGAGCGGCGATGACGAAGCTACATGCCACAGAGCTCCTCGGGCGTGTCGCGGACATTGCGGTCCAGGTGCATGGCGGCATGGGGTACATGCGCGAGCTCTGGATCGAGCGCGCGTATCGGGACTCCCGGATCTACCGCATTTACGAGGGAACGAGCGAGATCCAGCGGGTCGTCATCGCCGCCGGATTGCTTTCGGATGCCTGAGCAAGTGGACGCGTTGCGGACGACTGCCCTCATGCCAAACCGGCCCGGGTGTGGATAAGCCCCCGATTTCGGTGGATAAAGCCCCGTTTGGAGCCCATCTGAGCCGTTTCCTGTGGAAAAGCCAGCCGTGCTGAAAGCGTCCAGGCCAGGGAGTCATCCGGCCATCCGAGGCGTCTGGCTGGCCGGCTACCTCCTCATCCTGGCGGCGGTCGCGTTGAAGGTCGGAGACGCCGACCCCGCGTTCCGCTGGACCGCCCTGGCCGCGGCCGTGCTCTTCGGTGGCGGCATCGTGGCCTACGTCGTCCGTCACACCCGCTTTCTGGGCAGCCTGGCGCACGCCGAGGCGGCGCTCCACGCTGGCGATCTGGCCGCGACCCGCGAGATCGTGGCGCCGCTGCTGGATCGATACCCGACGTTCCCGCCGGTCCAGCGGCTCGCGGGCCTCGTGCTCTATCTGAGCGGCGACCCGCTGTCGGCTGCGGCGCTCCTGGAATCCGCCGCGAAGGCGTCGCGCGATCATGAGCTCGTCGTCACCCTGGTCGCGTCCTATGCCGCGCTCAATAAGGCCGGCGACGCACGCCGCGCCGCGGCGCTGCGGGCTGACGATCGTGACGTGACGCTCGCGCTCGCGTGGGCCGAGCTCGTGGCGCTCGGCGGCGATCGAACGCGGGGCGCCGAGCTCGCGCGGTCTCTTCCCGCCGACGCGCCGTCGCGGGCGGCGATGGCCGCGACCCTTCAGGCGGTGGCGGCGGGGCACCAGCACGACGCGGATGCGGTGCATGCCCGGCTGCGCGAAGCGGAGGATCGCTTCGTCCTGCTCGCGCCGGACGAGCGCGCGTTCCTCGGCTACCTCGGGGGCGTGGCCCTACGCGAGCTCGGCGCGGTGGAGGATGCGCGCGCGACATTCACGCTGGCGATGGCGGCGGCGCCGGACACGATCGGTGAGGCCCTCGCGCGCCGCGAGCGGTCTCACCTCGCCGGATCGGGGTCGCCCTCGCCCTCATCCGCCTCGGTCCAGCCCTCCGCGGACTGAAGGTCCTCGGCGAAGAGCTCGACGTCGAAGCCGAGGCCATCGATGACCGCGACAAGGCCGTTCCGCTGCTCGGGCGGCGTCGTCCGGATCCAGCCGCGCACAACGTCCTCGGTGAGCACCTCGTCCGAGTCACGTTCTGACGCGACCAGCTCGCTCTCATCGCGCGCCGCCGCGGTCGCGAGCTCACGGAGCGTCGCAGGCACCATGTCCGCGAGCGAGCGGAGCGTCCGCTCGGCGTTGCCGTCCCAGTTCATTGGATCGCGTCGATCCCGGTGGCGAAGCGGCTGATGATGAGCTTCTGGATCTGGGTCGTGCCTTCGTAGAGGCGGTTCACGCGCGCGTCCCGCCAGTACCGCTCGACCGGGAACTCGTCCGAGAAGCCGTAGCCGCCGTGGATCTGGATCGCGCTATCGGCGGCGCGCTGTGCGGCCTCGGTCGCATACAGCTTGGCGATGCTCGTCTCGCGCGTGTTCGCGCGGCCCTTGTTCTTGAGATCGCCCGCGCGCCATACGAGGAGCCGTGCGGCCTCGGTCTCGACGGTCATGTCGGCGATGAGCTCTGCGACGAGCTGATGCGCGGCGATCGGCTTACCGAACGTCTGGCGCTGCGTCGCGTAGGTGACCGACGCATCGATGCACGCCTGGGCGACGCCGACGGCGCCCGCGGCCACCGAGTAGCGGCCGGAGTCGAGCGCGCTCATCGCGATCTTGAAGCCCTCGCCGACCTCTCCCAGCCGGTTCGCGTCAGGTACGCGCACGTCGTCCAGGATGAGCTCCGACGAGTCGCTCGAGCGGAGGCCGAGCTTCCCGTGCAGGCCCTGGCTCCCGTACGGCTGCTTGTCGCGCTCGAGCAGGAAGGCCGCGATCCCCTTGTGGCCCTTCGCCGGGTCGGTCTGCGCGAAGACGAGCGCGAAGCCGCTGACGGAACCGTTGCTGATCCACGTCTTCCGGCCGCGCAGGATCCAATCGTTGCCGTCACGCGTCGCGCGTGTCCGCAGCTTCGTCGCGTCGCTGCCGACCTCGGGCTCGGTGAGCCCGAAGCAACCAAGGACCGCTCCGTTGCAGAGCGACGGCAGGTACTGCTGCTTCTGCGCCTCGGTGCCCCATTTCAAGATCGTGAGCTCGACGAGCGAGATCTGGACCGAGAGCGTGGTCCGGACGGACGAATCTGCGCGACCGATCTCCTCGGTCACGAGCGCGTGCGAGATGTAGTCGAGCCCGTGCCCGCCGTACTGCTCCGGGATCGGGCCTCCCAAGAGGCCAAGCGGCGCCATCTTCCTGAGGACATCCGCCGGGAACGTCTCGGTACGGTCACGCTCGCGCGCGCCGGGCGCGATCTCCCGGTCCGCGAAGTCCCGTGCGAGCTTGCGGATCTCCTCCTGCTCGGGGGAGAGGTCATAGTCCATCCAACCGAGTCTAGGTGCGATACGGACGCGTGATCCGCATGAACCGGCCGGCTTCGACAGGCTCCCAGCCGAACTTCGAATACAGGCCATGCGCGTCGCGCGTCGCGAGGGTGAAGGTGCGCTGCGCCTGGAGGTCGGGATGGCCTTTCACCGCCTCGATCATCCACGCCGCGAGTCCCCGCCCGCGATACGCCGGAAGCACGAAGACATCGCAGAGCCACGCGAACGTCGCATCGTCGGTCACCACGCGGCAGTAGCCGATCTGCGTGCCGGTCCCGGGCTCGCCTTCGAACAGGCCGAAGTTCAGCGATCGCTCGATGGACCGCTCGCAGATGTCGCGGGGGAGCCCCTTCGCCCAGTACGACTCGTCGTGGAGGTACCGCCAGATGACGTCGACATCGAGGTGCGCGCGCTCCGTGGAGATCGTGAATCCATCGCGTCGCCACATGCGGCGCAGTTTACGGTCGCGGCGCCGCGGTGACCGATAGCATCGTCACATGCCAGCGAAGCGTCCCGCGTCCTCGGTCGCGATCTGGACCGCCCTCGCCGTCGTGTACGTCATCTGGGGCTCCACCTACCTCGCCATCGCCATCGCGGTACAGACCCTTCCGCCGCTCTTCTCCGCCGGACTGCGGTTCTGCGTCGCGGGTCTCGTGCTCGTCGGCCTCGTGGCCGCGCGCCGGGCGGTGCGTGTTGGCCGCGATCAGCTACTCGCCGCCGGATCCGTCGGCCTTCTGCTCATCGTCGGCGGGAACGGCTTCGTCGTGCTGGCCGAGCGGACCGTCCCGTCCGGTCTGGCGGCGCTGATCGTCGCGTCGGTCCCGCTGTGGATCGTGATCCTCCGTCGCATCGCCGGCGACCGGATCCACGGGTCGACGTTCATCGGCGTTGCGGTCGGCTTCGCGGGCGTCGCGTTCCTCGTCGTTCCTCGCGGCGTGAGCGGCTCGCTCGACCTCGCCGGTGTGTTCCTGCTGCTCGTCGCGACGGTCTCGTGGGCGATCGGCACGTTCCTCTCGCCGCGCCTTCGGATGCCCACGGATGGGCTGCTGTCCACCGGCATCCAGCAGCTCAGTGGCGGGATCGTCCTGGTCGTTGCCGGCGCCGCGATGGGGGAGCTCGCGCATCTCGAGCCGTCGACCTGGTCGACGAGCTCGCTGCTCGCGATGGGGTACCTCGTGGTCTTCGGCTCGCTCATCGCGTTCACCGCATACAGCTGGCTGCTCCAGAATGCTCCGGTGTCGCTCGTCGCGACATACGCGTACGTGAACCCGGTCGTCGCCGTCTTCCTCGGCGCGCTCATCCTCGCCGAGCCGGTCACGCCGTCCATCCTCGTAGGCGCCGCGATCATCGTCGCGGCTGTCGCGTTCATCGTGACCCGCGAAGGCGCTCGCCAGCGGGCTGCGCGCGCGGCGGCCGCGTCGAGTCTGGCCGCCGCGGAAGCCGACTAGGCGGAAAGACCCACCTGCGCGCGAAAGAGCTGCATCGCATCGGAAGGGGACGGACATGACCAACGCGATCGAGACGCACGGCCTGACGAAGGACTATGGGAGCAGCCACGGCATCTTCGATCTGGAGATCGCCATCGCCGAAGGCGAGACCTTCGGCTATCTCGGTCCCAACGGCGCGGGCAAGACGACGACGATCAAGGTGCTCATGGGCCTGATCCACGCGACGACGGGGAGCGCGACGATCTTTGGCCAGGACTGTGAACGGGACGCCGTCGCACTGAAGCGGCGGATCGGGTACGTCCCCGGCGAGCTGCCGCAGTTCGGCGGCTGGCGCGGCGCCGAGGTCGTCGCGTACATCGCGGGGCTGCGCGGCGACATCACGGACGCCGAGGTCGAAGCGATCGCGAAGCGGCTCGACCTCGACCTGGGACGCAAGTACCGCGAGTACTCGCACGGGAACAAGCAGAAGCTCGCGCTGCTCCTCGCGTTCGCGCCGCGGCCGGCGCTGCTCATCCTCGACGAGCCGACGACCGGGCTCGACCCCCTCCACCAGCAGGAGTTCTACGGGCTCGTCCGCGACGCGCGGGCGCGCGGTGCCACGATCTTCATCTCGTCGCACGTCCTGTCGGAGGTCGAGCACGTCTGCGACCGGGTCGGCATCGTGCGCGAGGGGCACCTCGCGACGGTCGGGACGCTCGACGAGCTCACCGGCATCCGCGCGCACCATGTGCGGATCGAGTTCGCTGACACGCCGCCGGTCGAGCGGCTGCGCGCGCTGGCGGGCCTCGAGGGTCTCGCGATCGACGGCCACCGCGCCACCGGCCTGTTCCGCGGCAGCTTCGACCAGCTCCTCGCGGTGATCTCCGGAAGCCGGGTCACGACACTCGAGAGCCGCGAGCCGACGCTCGAAGAGGTGTTCCTGAGCTATTACGCGAAGTGACGCTCCTCCGGCTCGCGCTGCGCGCGCAACGCACCGGTGCGATCG